>NZ_JADKMA010000399.1 GCF_017676365.1 Streptomyces oryzae | reverse complement strand
CCCTCCACAACCCCCCGCGCCCCGTTTTCGGCGAACCTCCAGATGGCGACCTGCGTGCCCGCGGCGGCCGTCTGCGGGGTGAGCCGCTTGGCACCCGCAGCCTTGGCCAACGCCTGGAGGTCGTTCCGCCGCGGATAGGAATGCTCCACTATCCAGCGGATCTTGCCCGCGTTGCGGTTACCGGACAGGGACGAGGACTTCCACGCCCCTTCCGCGTAACGCGACTGCTTCTGTATCGGGTTGAGCGCGTCCAGCCCGTAGGTCTGGAGCGTGCCGCCCCCGTCGACGGACATCTCGAAGAGGCCTGCGCCGACCTTCTGCTTCTCGCCGCCGACGGTCACCACCGCCTGGCCGTAGGTTTCGAGACCGTTCAGCGTGGCCACCGCTCCGCTGCGCTGCTCCGGCATTCCGCCGGTGAGTGATCCCCCGACGGCCGGCCCGGCGACGGACCCGGCCGTCACCGGAGCCGCGGCTGCCGGCGCGGCGCCGCCCGCCATGCCGGTCGCGCACAGCCCCGTGGCCGCCGCGACGACGCTGAGACGGCGGGCCGCCCGCACGCGTACAGAAGTCATGGTCTTCCCCTCTTGGCAGAACCTCCCCCCGGCCGCGTCGCGCAGCGTGCCGCTGGTCTACCGCAAAGCTTCGAACCCCCTGGTCGATACGCGTGGGATCGTAAGGAGACGGACGGCGCGCAATCCCCACGATTCACGGTGGCCACACATTCCGACTCGCAATCGTTATCGCTGAATCCGGCGGACCGGGACGATCACGACGCGCCGCGCTGACCTGGAACGCTCCCTTCCGCAACTGCGTCCGGCACCAACTGCTCCTCCACGGCGCCCTCCTCGCACGCCGATCCGGCACCGGGAGCACCCGCCCCTTCACCGGTCGACCCGAAGGGCGACGGCCCCGCGGCTTCGACTGACGGCGGCGGCCAGGCGGGCGCAGGTCCCCGTGTGAACTCGGGCCCGCCCGCCGCACCGGGCCCGCCCATCCCTGGCACCTGCGTCAGCTCGGGGTTGGCACGACTGACCCGTACGAACGCGGACGTCCCGCGCGTCAGATCGTGGCCGACCGTCGACGCCATCAGATCCGCCGACAGATACCGCCTTCCCTCCCGTTCCTCCTCCACGATCCGCAACTGTCCGCGGACGACGACCGGTTCGCCGCGCGCCACCGAGGAGGCCACATTGGTGGCCAGTCCGCGCCATGCCCAGACCGTGTAGAAACTGGTGGACGCGTCCGTCCAGCACTCCTTGCGCCTGTCGAAGCGCCGGGCGGTGCTGGCCAGCCGGAACCTGGCGACTGGCACTCCCGACGGGGACGTCCAGTGGTCGACCTTCGTCGCCACGTTGCCCGCCACCGTCACATACGTCTCGTTCATCCGAATCCCCCCCACCTTGCGGCGGTCCCGGGCTCGGCGGTCCCGCGACCTTGCGACCTCTCGATCCGAAGTCAGCGATCAGCGGTTCCGCCGTCCCGCAACCCCGCATCGCTGCTGGATTGCCGTGCGGATTCCAGAGTGGGGGAGGGGTCGGGGG
>NZ_JADKMA010000398.1 GCF_017676365.1 Streptomyces oryzae | reverse complement strand
GCTCCTTCTCCGGTCGTGCCGGGCGATGGCCTCCGTCGAAGGAGGTGGGCCGTGTCCGGCCCTGCCCGGCGCAGCCGGTCAGCGGCAGAGGGATGGAGGCGGGGGCAAACGCGCTTTTCGTTTGCGGCCGCCCCTCCCCCGCCGCAGGCTGCGGGCGGCGGACAGGGCCGGACACCACCCACCGCAGACGGCCACCGCCCAACCCCGAGCCACGGAGGGCAGGGGGTGCGGGCTCTGCCCGGCCCCCGCCGACCGCCCCAGGGGGAACCACACACGGAAAGACCCCGGCCCCCACCGGAGTGGGAGCCGGGGTCCGGCCGTCACCGTGTCAGGCTCGCCTACGAGTCCTCGTAAAGGTTGCCGAACTCGACCCACTTGACGTCGCTCAGCTCGATCGGGCGCCGGAACAGACGGCGCAGCCAGACGTGCCGGGACTGCGTGAGGTAGCTGGGGCCGAACTCGACGGTGACGCGGCGGTACTGCACGGCGTTCCGGGCCTTGCCCAGCTCACCCGACTCGCTCTTCCCACCCGGGGGGTAGAGGGCCTGGGCCTCGTCCAGCTGCCCGGCCGGGACCTCGAAGACCCACCGGTCCGAGCGCGGCTCCCAGGGCCGGCGTCCCTCCCGGGGGACCTCCACCTCCAGGAGGACAGTTCCCGTGCCCTCGTTCGGGTCCCCGACGGACGCGACTTTCACCAGCCAGCCGTCGAACCCCATGGGCCAGTACGTACGGTCGATCACCATGTGCGGCATGACAGAGCTCCTCTGCTGAAGACAGCCGGGGAGCGGCCCGTGCGGGCTGCCCTGGGCGTCTGTGCCCTTCCCGGTGATCGGCCGACAGCGCCGCGTCGGGGCGGGGGGTCAACCGAGCGTGCCTTTTGCTCGGTTGACCCCCCGTTCCGACGCGGTGCAGGCTCAGGCACCGGGGAGGGCACAGGCACCCAGGGCAACCACAGGTCATGCCTCTGCCTGCAGGAGGGCACCGCCGCGGACACGTGACCGTCCCCGGTGGCCCGCACGTCGGGAATCCGCTGGCGTCCGCCTCCGATACGGCGGCGAACGCCACGGACATGCCCGGGCCGCCCGCCCGGGCGTCGCCCGGCTCTGCGTCACGGGCGGCTGCGTTCCGCGTTGTCCGCCGTCACGAGCCACCCGCGTACCGGAAAGCCCCCGGCCCAGACTGCCTCGTGCCCGCCGCACAGCGTGCCGCCGCTCCGCGCCCACGAGGCCTCGGAGACAGGCCCCGGCACCACAAACCGACCGGCACCACACACGACTAAGGGCCCTGGCGCCGCCACGTACTGGCGGTGCCAGGGCCCTCGGTCAGCCTGGCTCAGTCAGGTTCAGCTCTCTTCCTCCGAGCCGGAACCCTCGCCGTCATCAGGCTGGGGAGGCGCGGGCCGCGGCTCGTGGCCGCCGGCGTCCGTCCAGATTCCACCCTGCTTCGCCATGGTGTGCTCCTTCTCCGGTCGTGCCGGGCGATGGCCTCCGTCGAAGGAGGTGGGCCGTGTCCGGCCCTGCCCGGCGCAGCCGGTCAGCGGCAGGGGTGGGGTGGGGGCAAACGCGCCTTTCGTTTGCGG
>NZ_JADKMA010000397.1 GCF_017676365.1 Streptomyces oryzae | reverse complement strand
CTTCGACCAGTACCACGTCAAGGGCACCCCCGATAAGCTCACCGACCCCGTCGCCAACATCGTCGCCGCCTGCAACTACGCAGCCGACCGCTACGGCACCATGGACAACGTCGACTCCGCCTACTAAGACGAACCACCGCTGAACCAGCACCCCGCATACGAACAAGAGCGGGTGGGAGGACACACCTCCCACCCGCTCCCGTCGCATTCACGGCGTTCCGTCCCGTCGCGCAGGGCGAGTTGGCCGATCTGGCGGAGCCGGCCAGGTGCCGGTCAGGCGCTGCCCCGTTCGTCGTACAGCAGGAAGTGGCCGGGCGGCACGTACCGCACCCCCGCGCCATACCGGCCGGTCGTCAGTAGTCGCGGACGGTGAAGTCGTCCACGACGGCGTAGTAGCTGTCGTCCACTGCTGCGGGCAGGGAGTCGTCGGCGTCCTCCTCCCGATCGGCCTGTGCGTCCTGCTGCTCCGCCTGGTCGATCATCCGGTCCGCGAGCGCCTGGTTCGCGGTGACCCAGGGGCGCAGCTCGCGCTCGTAGCCGGCGAAGGCCGCGCGGTGGTCACCGCCGGCGGCCTTCAACTGCCCGGCCAGTACGTACGCGCCGACCAGCGCCATGCTGCTGCCCTGCCCTGAAGCGGGCGAGCCGCAGTAACCGGCGTCGCCGACCAGCACGACCCGGCCGTTCGACCAGGTGTCCATGTGGATCTGCGCCCCGGCGTCGAAGTGGAAGTCGGGCGCGTCCCACATGGTGGAGAGCAGGCGTGGCATCTCCCAGCGCGCGTGCGCGAACCGCTCGGCGATCAGTTTCTTCTGGCTTTCCCGGTCACGCAGCGCCGGGTCGTCGTGGTCCAGCCCGTTCAGGCCGACGTAGACGCGCAGTTCGGTGTTCTTGCGCACGCTCATCACCAGGGCGCCCCACGCCACCTGGTCGCCGGTGCGGTGGACGAGCTGCCAGCGGTCCAGGCCGAGGAAGTTCGGGGCCGTCCACACTCCGAGGTGCCCGGCCAGCGGCCAGAGATACCGCTCCTGCGGCCCGAAGGCCAGGGCGCGGGTGTTCGAGTGGACACCGTCGGCACCGACGACGATGTCGAACGCGCGCTCCTGCCCGCCGGTGAAGCGCACCCGGATCTCGTCCGGGCCGTCGTGCAGTTCGGCTATCGAATCGCCGAAGACGTACTCGATCCCGGGGCCGCCCGCGCGCACCAGAATGCGGGCCAGGTCGTCGCGGAGGATCTCCACGTCGTCCCGGTGCAGGAACCCGCCGCTCGCGGTGGCCTCGGTGCTGCGGTGTGTCTCGTTGCCGTCCGCGTCCAGGACGGACATCCCGCGCAAGTCGGTTGCGTGGTCCCGCAGTTCGTCCAGCACGCCCATCCGCCGGGCAACCTCGATCGCCGGGCCGCGTACGTCTATCGCCTGGCCGCCGGGCCGTAGGTCAGCAGCCCGTTCGACGACGGTGACGTGGAAGCCGTAGCGGTGCAGCCAGTAGGCGAGGGCCGGCCCTGCCACGCTCGCTCCGGAGATCAGGACGCGGCCCTTGCCGGACGTTCCGGGCGCTCCGGAACTTCCGGTCGCGGGCGAGGGCTCGGGGGCGGTG
>NZ_JADKMA010000396.1 GCF_017676365.1 Streptomyces oryzae | reverse complement strand
GGGTGGGGAGGCCCACATGCTGCCCGGGCGGCGGGGCGGTGTCTGCCCTCGAACGGCAAGAAAAGTATTGGTCGTTGTGTTCGTTGTGGTCCCGGAGGCGGGGTGCCCTGAATGGTGCGGGTTCGGGGAGATTCAGTTGGCGTCTTGGGCCGGGGTCAGCGCCGTGTCGAGGGCGTCGAGTGAGGTGTAGTGCGGCAGACGATGCTCCAGTTCCAGCCGCCGAAGCAGCCTGCCGACCGGTACGTGCTCGCACACCAGCACCAGCCAGCCGTCCCGGGAGAGCGCCGTCGTGCGGGCCCGCAGCAGGACGCGGATCACTGAGCAGTCCAGGAATGTCACGTCCCGCATGTCCAGTACGACGCGGGGCGGAGCGGCGGCGGACAGCGCCCGCACGAGGTCGGTCTCCAGTTCGGGCAGCGTCGCGATGTCCAGTTCGCCCCTCGCGCGTACGGTCCGGAACCGGGCGGGGCCCGGGGCGTCGGAGCGCGGGACGGCGACCATGGAAGACCCCTTCCACTGACGAGCGGTTCGGCGGGTTCGGCGGGTTCGGTGGGGCGGTGCGTTGGTTCGGTGGCTCTGCGGTGCGGCGGTGCGTTGGTTCGGTGGTGCGTTGGTGCGGTGGTTCAGCTGTGGCGGTTCGGGGGTTCTGCGGCTGGGGGGCGTGGTGCTGGCGCGGTGCGGTGAGTTGGTTGCGATGGTTGCGATGGTGCGGGTGGTGCCGGGGTTCTGCTTGTGGTGCGGTGGCGGTGCGGTTCGCGGCGTGCGGCGGTACGGCGTGCGGCCGGTCGGGGGCGGCATTCGGCGGCAGGCCGGGGGCGTTGCGCGCGTGCGTTGACACGGTCGTCCGGCCAGGGTCCGGGGCCGAACATGTGCACTCTAAGCACGTACTGGGGACGCTGAGGCGTGAGTGCGGACACCGAACCCCTCAGTGCCTCGATCTCACCCGTCCGAGTGAGGGCGTGGTTCGACGGCGCCGGTGGGGGCGCATACGGGGCGCATGGTGCGGGTGCTGTGAGGGGAGGGCTGAGGAATGCGACGTGAGGTGGGAGATGAGGCGCACGCTACGGCTGAGGCACTGGCCGCGCACTTCGGACTGGAGCCGCTGCCGCGGGAAGGCGGCCGGTTCCGGCGGCTGTGGGCCGGGCCCGAGCGGAGCGACGGACGGCCTGAGGGCTCGGCGATCGTGATGCTGCTGACCGACGAACCCGGCGACTACTGCGCGCTGCACCGACTGCCGGACGACGAGGTCTGGCACTACTACCTGGGCGCACCGCTCCAACTGCTGCTGCTCGGGCCGGAGGGGCGTACCACTGTGCGCACTCCCGTCCTCGGTCCCGATGTGCTCGGTGCGGGGCACCAGGTGCAGCTCACCGTGCCGGCCGGGACGTGGATGGGTGCCCGGGTCGGGGCGGGCGACGGCGCGGGGGCCGAGGGCAGTGCGGGTGGCGCTTGGGCGCTGTTCGGCTGCACGATGGCGCCCGGTTACACGGATGCGGGGTACGAGCACGGGGACGCGGACGCGCTCTCCCGCGCGTACCCGGAGCACGAGCGGCTCATCAGGGAGCTGGCCCGATGAGGCCCCCGGCCCCGGCCCACGC
>NZ_JADKMA010000395.1 GCF_017676365.1 Streptomyces oryzae | reverse complement strand
CCGAACCCCCCGCCCCGGCCCCCGCGCAGCACGGCCCGCACGTCACCGTCGACCCCGGCTCCGGGATGAGCGGCACGGCAGCGGGCGAGCGGCAGCGTGCGCACACCCGCGAGCTGGCGCGCAGGCTGAATGAGCGCACCCCCACGTCCAAGGAGCTGGCGCAGCGGCACCGCCGGGTACTGGCCGACAGCCGTGCGGTGGTCGGGTTCCGCGGCGCCACCAAGGAGATGCTCTATCCGCTGGCGGCCCGCGAGGCGCACGGCTCCCGGATGACGGACGTCGACGGCAACGCGTACATCGATCTGACGATGGGGTTCGGCGCGCTGCTGCTCGGCCACGAGCCGGAGCCGGTGCGGGAGGCCGTACAGCGGCACCTCGCGCACGGGTTACGGCTCGGCCCGCGGGAGGCCGTCACCGGCGAGGTGGCCGAGCTGCTGGCCGAGACGACGGGGGCGGAGCGGGTGGCGTTCGCGACCACCGGCACCGAGGCCAACTCGGCGGCCGTCCGGCTCGCGCGCGCCGCGACAGGACGCAGCCGTATCGTGATGTTCCGCGGGTCGTACCACGGCCACATCGACAGCGTGCTGGGCCGTCCTGGCGGCCGCGACGGCACTGCCGTTCCCGTCTCCAAGGGCATTCCCGACAGCGCCGTGAGCGAGCTGACCGTGCTGGAGTACGGCAGCCAGGAGGCGCTGGACGCCATCGACCAGCTCGGCGACACACTCGCGGCCGTCCTGGTCGAGCCCGTGCAGTGCCGCAATCCCGGGCTGCGTCCGGCCGCGTTCCTGCGCGCGCTGCGGGAGATCACCCGCAAGCACGGCACCGTGCTGCTGTTCGACGAAATGCTCACCGGGCTGCGCGCCCATCCGCGCGGCGCCCAGCACCACTTCGGAGTCGAGCCCGATCTGGCCACCTACGGCAAGGCACTCGGCTCCGGCTTCCCCATCGGCGCGATCGCCGGCCGGGCCGACCTCATGGACGGGGTCGACGGCGGATTCTGGCAGTACGGGGACGACAGCCGGCCGCCGCGCGAGACGACGTTCTTCGGCGGCACCTATATGCAGCACCCGCTGTCGATGGTGGCGGCACACGCCGTGCTCAGCCATCTGAAGGAGGCGGGCCCCGGGCTCCAGGAACAGCTCAACCAGCGCACCGACCGGTTCGCGCGGGAGCTCAACACCATGCTGGAACGGGACGAGTTCCCCCTCCAGGTCGTCAACTTCGGGTCGATGTTCCGCTTCCGGCACCGCGCCGAGATGGAGCTGCTGTACCCGCACCTGCTGCTGCGCGGTGTCTACGTGTGGGAGTGGCGCAGCTGCTATCTGTCCACCGCGCACACCGACGAAGACCTGCACCAGGCGCAGGAAGCGGTGAGCGGCGCGCTGCGCGAACTGCGGGACTCGGGGTGGTATCCGCGCAGCCGTACACGGGCCGGCGCCGCTGCCCGCCCGGCGCCCGCTCCCAAGTCCTCGGCGCCGGAGCCGATGCCGCCCGGGGAGCGGCCGGTGCCGGACTTCAGCATCTCGTTCTTCGGCGACTATCCGGAGCGGTCCGGCGCGGCGCGGCCGGACGGGGATCGGGACGTGGAGGGGGAAGGGGCCGGGG
>NZ_JADKMA010000394.1 GCF_017676365.1 Streptomyces oryzae | reverse complement strand
CCTCCCGCTCCCCTCCCCCGCTCGGCTTGACGACCGTCGGCCCGGCGCCTGCCAGAAGGATCCGAGATGACCGGAATCTCCCCTCAACCCACCGAGCCGGAAACTCCCCCGGCCGCACCCCCGAGACGGGCGTCCGCCAAGCGCGCGATAGCCGCAGCGACGATCGGCAACGCCCTGGAGTTCTTCGACCTCGCCATATACGCCCTGATGGCGGCGTACATCGGCAAGACCTTCTTCCCCGACGACAATCCCGGCATTCAACTCATCCAGACGTTCGCCGTGTTCGGCATAACCTATCTGGTCCGCCCGATCGGCGGCCTGCTGCTCGGCTCGTACGCCGACCGGCAGGGGCGCAAGAAGGCCCTGATGCTGTCGATCCGGCTGATGGTCCTGGGCACCCTGCTGATGGCATTCATGCCCGGCTACGCGACCCTCGGGTTCCTCGCACCTCTGGGCATCGTGCTCGCGCGGCTGATCCAGGGCTTCGCAGCCGGTGGCGAGTTCGGCGCCGCCACCTCTTTCCTGGTCGAGCAGAACAACCGGCGCAAGAGCTTCTTCGGCAGCTTTCAGTTCGCCAGCCAGGGGCTCGCCACTCTCATGGCCTCCCTTTTCGCCACGGGCCTGACCATGACGCTGTCAGACGCCCAGATGACCGCCTGGGGCTGGCGAGTGCCGTTCGTCTTCGGCCTGCTGGTCGGCCCGGTCGGCTTTGTCATACGCCGCTATGTCGAGGAGTCGCCCGCGATGGCGAAGGGGCCGGAGCGCGAGGAGGAACCCTCGCCCGTCCGTTCGGTGTTCCGCCACCACTGGGGCGGCCTCCTGATCGCCGGCGGAGCGCTGATGGTCTCCACCGCGCTCAACTACGCGCTGCAGTACATGCCCACCTTCGCGACCAAGGAGCTCGGTCTGGACGACTCGCTGTCCTTCACTGCCCTGCTCATCACCGGCGTGATCCTCACCCTCGGCACCCCGGTCGTGGGACTGCTCGCCGACCGCTTCGGCCGGATGCGGATCATGCTCCCCGCCGCGGCCCTCATCGGCCTGAGCGCCGTCCCGCTGTTCATCTGGCTCACCAGGGCACCGTCCTTCCTGGCCCTCGCGCTGTGCATGACGATCCTCGGCCTGCTGAAGGCGGCGTACTTCGGCGCACTGCCGTCGGTGATGGCCGACGCTTTCCCGGCGGAGGCGCGCGCGACGGGGCTGGCGTTCAGCTACAACACCACCGTCGCCGTCTTCGGCGGCTTCACCCCCGCGATCGCCACGGCACTGATCACGGCAACCGGCTCCCAAACCTCGCCGAGCTACTACCTGCTGGCCGTATCGGCCCTGAGCATCGCCTCGTTGGCGGGCGCATACCGCATCCGCGGCATCCGCTGACCGGGCGGTGGCCACGAGGTTCGACCAACGCGCCTACCTCTTCCACGGCACCGCTGCGGGAATGCTGGGAGTGCATGCCGAGAGCGTGCGCCGGCGGAGACGCGTGTGCGGGCCCATCGGCCGGGGCTCGACGACATCCTGCGGGCTGCGATTTCGCAAGGGGAGCTGCAACACGCTGACACACAGCCGGAAACAGTTTGTAGCGGGCTTCTCGATCCGGGGGATGCGGTCGGACAGGGGGGCGGGG
>NZ_JADKMA010000393.1 GCF_017676365.1 Streptomyces oryzae | reverse complement strand
GGGCCCACCCCCCGGCTTCGGGGTCGGCGTCGAGCACGGCGCGTACGTCGACCACTTCGCGTACCCGGAGAACGACCCGTATGCGGGGAGTACGGCGTATGCGGGGGACGCCGCATATGTGGGCGATCCGGGGTACGTGGGCGACCCGGCATACGCGAGCGACCCGGCATACGCGGAGAACATCGACCGCCCCCAGCACACAGGGGCCCCGGAGAACACCGACACCGGCAACGCGGCAGGCACCGCGATCCCCGGCATCCCCGACGACCAGCTCAGCTGGCACCGGCAAGCGGCGCCGTAATCAGCGCTCGCTCGGTCAAACGGCGCTGCGCCCCCGGGTCACGGTGTGCAGCAGCCGTTCGACCGGCCCGCGCCGGAACCGCCGCATCAGCCATACGCTGAGCGCCAGTTGAGCCGCGTACAGCACGAAGCACCCGGCCAGGACGGCCACCATGCCGACGCGGCCGTACAGCGCGAGGCCGTAACCGGTGAAGACCAGCGCCATCACCAGCGACTGCGTCAGATAGTTGGTGAGCGCCATCCGGCCGGCGGCGGCCAGCACGGTGCCGATCCGCCGGCCGTGGCGCGTACGCAGCAACAGCAGCAGCCCGCAGCCGTACGCGGCGGTCAGGGCCGGAGCGGTGACGACGCCGACGGCCGCACCGATGTCGTACCAGCGCGCGTCCAGCGGCCCGTTCCGGCACAGCGCCGAGCAGAGGGCTCCCGCCAGCCCGAGCGGCAGTCCGTAGGTGACCAGCCGCTTGGTCTGCGCGCGATATCGGCCGAACTCGGCGAGGAGCCGCCGCTTCCCCGCTGCCAGGCCGACCAGGAAGGCCGCGAGGATGTGCGGCGCGTACAGCACGTCCCCGGCGAGGAGCTCATGCCACTGGCGCAGATTGGCATGCACGACGGACACCGGATCGCCCCCATGGGCCGCTGTGACGATGGCCGCCTCGGGCGCCGGGGTGTCGGTGGTGGACAGGGCGAGCAGTCCGCTGCCGAGCAGCAGGACAGCCAGGGCGACAACGAGCCCGACCGCACCGCACATCGCCCTCCGCGGGGCCAGACCGCGTGCGGCGAACAGCACCAGCCCCAGCACCGCATACGTCATCAGGATGTCGCCGGGAAACAGCAGCACGGCGTGCGCGACGCCCAGCACGAACAGGCACAGCAACCGCCGAAGTTGCCGCCCCGCGAACCCGGCCTCATCCCGCTCCGCCGAGCGCGCCTGCAGCGTGAAGCTGTATCCGAACAGGAACGCGAACAGCAGATAGAACTTACTGCTGACCAACGCGGTCACCAACCACGCCGCGACCCTCTCCCCCACCGAGTGGTACGGCCCCTGACCCATATACGGATCCGCCATCACCTGCACGTTGACCAACAGAATCCCGAGCAGCGCGAAGCCGCGCAGGGCGTCGACGTCGCGGATGCGCGGCGCCGACACCGGGACTTCGGGGGCCGCCGGTGCTGTTCTCTCGGTCATGGACACGTCGTTCTCGTCCCTCTCGGCAGCAGTTGAAATACCGTGCACGACAGCACGACGGCCGCCCCCGTTGGGACGGCCGTCGAAACTGTCAGCAACTGTCACTGACGACTTGCGGATACCGGATCAGCGGACTTCGAGCTAGCGCGCCCCTCCTCCC
>NZ_JADKMA010000392.1 GCF_017676365.1 Streptomyces oryzae | reverse complement strand
GGAACGGGGGCCCGCAGGTCGCCTGCGACCTGGGGATTCAGCCGCAGACCCGGATCCGGGACGCGGGCGGTCAGCCCTCGCGCAGGGTGAGCAGCCGCTCGGCGGCCTGCCGTAGGACGTCCTCACGCTTGCAGAAGGCGAAGCGGACATACGGCGCGCCCGCCGCGGCGTGGTCGTAGAAGACCTGCGTCGGGACGGCGACGACGCCCGCCCGCTCAGGGAGCGCTAGGCAGAACGAGACGCCGTCGCTCTCGCCCAGCGGGCGGATGTCGGTGGTGATGAAGTAGGTGCCCGCGGGGGAGAAGACCTCGAAACCGGCCTCGCGCAGCCCCTTGGCCAGCAGATCCCGCCGGGCGCGCAGCCCCTCCCGCAGCGCGGTGTAGTAGCTGTCGGGCAGCGCCAGCGCCTCGGCGACGGCGTACTGGAAGGGGCCCGCAGAGACGTAGGTCAGATACTGCTTCGCCGACCGCACGGCGCTCACCAGCGCGGGAGTGGCGGTTACCCAGCCGACCTTCCAGCCCGTCAGCGAGAACGTCTTCCCGCTCGACGAGATCGTCACCGTACGCTCGCGCATCCCGGGGAAGCCGGCCAGCGGGTGGTGCTCACCGTCGAAGACCAGGTGCTCGTAGACCTCGTCGGTGACGGCGAGCAGATCGCGCTCCACGCACAGCTCGGCGACGGCCGCCAGCTCGTCGCGGCGCAGCACGGTGCCGGTGGGGTTGTGCGGGCTGTTGAGGAGGATGAGCCGGGTGCGGTCGGTGACCGCATCGCGCAGCTCGTCCAGGTCGAGGTGGTACGCACCGTCGCGCGGGCGCAGGGTGACCGGCACCCGGGTGCCGCCCGCCATCGCGATGGAGGCGGCGTACGAGTCGTAGTACGGCTCCAGCGCGATCACCTCGTCCCCGGGCTCGACCAGCGCCAGCAGCGAGGCGGCGATGGCCTCGGTGGCGCCGGCGGTGATCAGCACCTCGGTTTCGGGGTCGTACGCCAGGTCGTGGAAGCGCTGCTGGTGCTCGGCGACGGCGGTGCGCAGCTCCGGGATGCCGGGGCCCGGTGGGTACTGGTTGCCGCGCCCGTCCCGGATGGCGCGTACCGCCGCCTCGCGGATCTCCTCCGGGCCGTCGGTGTCGGGAAAGCCCTGGCCGAGGTTGATCGCGCCGGTCCGAACGGCGAGCGCGGACATCTCGGCGAAGATCGTGGTGCCGAACTCGGCGAGGCGGTGGTTGAGCAGCCCACGCCCGCGGTCCCGTGCGCCCGGTACAGCAGCTTGGCCAGCAGTCATGGCTGTCATCCTCGGGCAAGCTCTTATCTTCCTCAACCCTGCTTTGCGGCGCAGGCACCCCGGGCAGGAGCCGCCTACGCCCGCGGACGGCAACACGGAAGCGCCGGAAGGGAGTTGCCGCCCAAGGTCCATAAGGGGGATGGGTAATGCACCAAGTCCTGGTATTCGTCGGCATAGTCGTCGTCTTCGCGTTCATCGCCGCGCTCGTCAAGGCGTCGGGGTCCGGAAGGTCCACCCGGCCCGGCCGCGCCCGCGGCAGCGGCGGCTCCTGGTGGGCCGGCGGCGGCGGGGGAAGCGGCTGCGGCAGCAGCAACTCCTGTGGCGGCGGCAGCGGCTGTGGCGGGGGATCCTCCTGCGGCGGCGGCTCCTCGCGCGGCGGCGGGGGCG
>NZ_JADKMA010000391.1 GCF_017676365.1 Streptomyces oryzae | reverse complement strand
CCTCGCGCTTTCACGCGGCGGGGCGTCCGGTGGGTGATCAGAAACGCGAAGAGTGCTCCTGACCTGCAACGATGGGACTTGTCTAGGGTCCAGGTCGTCGCGTGAAAGAAGCACTCTCCAGGTGAAGAAGCGTATCGGGTTCTACCCGCGTGTCCGTACCGAGGGCGGTGGTCGCGGGGTGGTCTCCCAGGCCGGTGGAGTGCTGCTGGTGGAGACGGTTCGCAAGGCCGGCCTGGATCAGGCGATATCGGCGGCGTTGGCGCCGTGGCGCAAGCCGCGGGCTGTGCATGATCCGGGCAAGATCCTGCTGGATGTGGCGCTCGCGGTAGCGCTGGGCGGAGACTGCCTGGCGGATGTGGGCATGCTGCGGGCCGAGCCGGCGGTGTTCGGGCCGGTGGCCTCCGATCCGACGGTGTCCCGGTTGGTCAGCGCGCTGGCAGCGGGCGGGAAGCGTGCGTTGACCGCACTGCGGCAGGCCCGCGCTCACGTACGTGAACACGTATGGATGTTGGCCGGTGACGCGGCGCCGGACGCGGCCGGGCAGGTGGTCGTGGACCTGGACGGGGTGCTGGTAATAGCGCATTCCGAGAAGCAGGATGCGGCCGCGACCTGGAAGAAGACCTACGGGCACCATCCGCTGATGGGGTTCGTCGACCACGGCCGGGGCGGGTCCGGGGAGCCGGTGGCCGGGCTGCTGCGGCCCGGGAACGCGGGCAGCAACACTGCTGCCGACCACATCGAAGCCGCCCGGCTCGCGCTGGCGCAGCTGCCGAAGAAGTACCGGCGCGGACGGCGGACGCTGATCCGCACCGACTCAGGCGGGGGCACCCACGAGTTCGTCGATTGGCTTTCCGCCCGCGGCCGGTGGCTGTCGTACTCGGTCGGCATGACCATCACCGATGCCATCCACCAGGCCGTCCTGAAGGTCCCGGCCTCGGCCTGGACACCGGCCGTCGAGCCCGATGGCGAGATCCGTGACGGCGCCTGGGTGGCTGAGCTCGGCGGCGACTGCCTCAAGGGCTGGCCGGAGGGGATGCGGCTGATCGTGCGGAAGGAACGGCCGCATCCCGGCGCCCAGTTGCGCTTCACAGACGTCGACGGCATGCGACTGACCTGCTTCGCCACCAACACCCAGCACACCTCGATCGCCGAGCTGGAGTTGCGGCACCGCCAGCGGGCCCGCGCCGAGGACCGTATCCGCGCCGCCCGCGCCACCGGTCTGCGCAACCTTCCCCTGCACGACGCCGCACAGAACCAGGTCTGGCTGGAGATCGTCCAGATCGCCCTCGACCTGCTGGCCTGGATGCCCCTGCTCGCCCTCACCGGCCAAGCCCGCCTGTGGGAGCCCCGCCGCCTGCGACTTCGCCTTTTCTCCGCCGCCGCGCAACTCGTCACGACCGGACGACGCCGCATCCTCCGCTTCGCCAAGCACTGGCCCTGGACCGGCCTGATCACCGACGCTCTACAACGGCTCGCGGCCCTGCCGACCCCCGACTGACCAGCAACTTCCCGTCCCTACGAGCAGCCCCACCCGGCCGGAGCCGTGGAACCCGGCGCCCACCCGACGCGACAGCCGGGCCACCGACCTGCCCACCTGCAGAAATGACCGCCCCCGAATGAGCCGAAAGGGCCCGTCAGCAAGCTGACGGACCCTCATGCAAGATCGAGG
>NZ_JADKMA010000390.1 GCF_017676365.1 Streptomyces oryzae | reverse complement strand
CGGACGAGGCGGTCGCCCATACGCTCCTCAACTGCCTGCTGCGCGAGGTCTCCGGCCCCGAACACCAGACCGCTGTCGACGACGGCCGGCTGCTGCTGAGGCTGCCCCGGCGCGGCGTGCTGCTCCGCGTCGCGCTGCGCCGCACCTCGCTGCTGGGCGCCCACCGCTTCACCGGGCCCGTCACCGAGCAGGACGGCGAGGGCGGCTGGACGGCGGTCGACTGGCGCCGTCTGGCGGAGTACGCCCACGACGAGCTGTTCCTCCGCACCGGCGTACGCAACGAGGAGTTCGCCGAACAGATCACCTCCAGCCACGAAGGCGTCGCGGCGGCGCTCGCCGGCCGTCCCCGGGCAGCCGCACATGCTTCCACCGCGGACGGACCCGCCCGCTATCTCGCCTCCGAGCAGTCCCTTCTCCTCGGCCACCGCTTCCACCCCACCCCCAAGGCCCGGACCGGACCCCCGTCGGCCTGGGCCTCCTACGCACCGGAGGCCGGCGCCACCTTCCCGCTGCGGCAGCTCGCCGTACGTGAGCACCTGCTGGCCGAGGAGACCGCACACACCGGCGCGAGCGCCCCGCTGGACCGGCCGGCCGCCTCCGTACCCGACGGCTACAAGCCGCTGCCCGCACACCCCTGGCAGTACGAGATGCTGCGCGACCACCCCGCGCTGCGTGCCGCCCTGGAGCGCGGCGACGTGCTCGACCTGGGCGAGGGCGGGCGGCCGTTCGCCGCCACGGCTTCCGTGCGGACGCTGTACGACGGCGAGACGTTCCTGAAGTTCAGCCTGAACGTCCGCATCACCAACTGCCTGCGGAAGAACAGCCGTTACGAGCTCTCGGGGGCCGTCGCCCTCACCCGCCACCTGGCGCCCGTCCTGGGTGAGCTCGCCGAGCGCTTCCCCGGTGCGGCCGTACTGCGCGAGCCCGCCTACCGCAGCCTCGCACTCCCGGGCCCGGACGGCACGCCCGACCGCGCACTGCTCGAAGGCTTCGGCGTGATCGTCCGCGAGGGCCTGGCCCAGCACCTGCTGCCCGGCACCACGCCGCTGCTCGCCGCCGCCGTCGCCGACGAGTACCCCACCGGGCCGGGCCATGTCTCCCGCCTGCTGGACGGCGCGGGACCGCAGGCCGTACGGGACTGGTGGGCCGCCTACCTGCGACTGCTCGTGCCGCCCGTGCTCGCCGCCTACTTCGACCACGGACTCGTCCTCGAACCCCATCTGCAGAACGTCCTGCTCTGCGTCGACGCCGACGGCATGCCGGCCCAGGTGCTCTTCCGCGACCTGGAGGGCACCAAGCTCGTCCCCGAGCACCACGCCAGTACCCTCGCCGCGCTGCCCGCCGAGGTGGCGCGGCCGATGACGTACGACGCCCAGCGCGGCTGGGACCGCGTCGTCTACTGCCTGCTGGTCAACCACATCGCCGAACTGCTCGCCGCGCTGGCCGACCTGTACCCGGGCCAGGAGGCGGCGCTGTGGGCACAGGTCCGCGAGACCCTGCGGGAGCACGGCACGCGGTACGGCTGCCCTCCGCGGCTCAACGCCCGGAGTGCTGTTCGCGCTGCCGCACCTCGTCTACCGCGCGTCGGCGATGGCCGTGCACGCCGTCTTCCGCGGCCGGGCACGGCTGGGCACGGCGCTCGGATTCGGCCTGATAGCCGTCGGCCTCGC
>NZ_JADKMA010000038.1 GCF_017676365.1 Streptomyces oryzae | reverse complement strand
GGCACCGCAGAACCTCAACGGCCCGGTGAACCCCCACGCGGGCCGAGGCGACAACCGGCAGCGTGGCGGCGGTGAGGACTGGGGCGGCGGCAACGGCGGTGGCGGCTGGGGCGGCTGGGGCGACGGCTCGGGCGGCCAGGGCAACGGCGGCCCCAACACGCCCCAGCGCCCCCCGCGCGGCTTCTTCGCCGGCTGCGCCGCCTTCGTCGGTCTCTGCTGCACCTGCCAGCTGTGCTGCGCCTCGCAGTACGAGGGCCCCTGGTCCCGCAAAAAGCGCGAGGGCCTCTGCTCGGACTGCTGCGACGCTTGCGACTGCTGCAGCAACTGCAACTGTGACTGCTGCGGCGGTGGCGGCGACAGCGGCGGCGGTGACGGCGGCTGCTGCGACTGTGACTGCGGCTGCTGCGACTGCTGAGGACGGCGCGCCGTACGGACCCCGCCACTCCCCGATCCCCTGGCGGCCCCGCCGGGAGAGGCTGGCTGCGACTGATGACGGGTGTACCAAAGAAACGGAAAGCCACGGCTGCGGTGGTGCGGGGCGTGGCAGAGTGCGAGGTACCTCCCCGAGGTGGTCGCCCCCGCCCCGTGCCTGCCGTCGCCGGGCCAGCCGCTGCAAGAATTCGTCAAGCCCATGACCAGGGTTCCGCATGCCCCGCCGGGCACACCCTCCCTCGCACCATTCGGCGATGATATGGGGGAGAGCATGTCCGTCTTGGACATCAGCAGCAGCGCACCGGCGCGACAGCCCGCCAGCATGTGGGCCACGCTGCCGGAGGGCAAGAAGGTACTGGTCGTCGTGCACACCGAGGTGTACGGCAAGCGGCTTCAGGATCTGCTGCCGCTGCTGGAATCGGATCTGCGGCTCGAGGTGGCCTTCACGGTCGCCCCGCACGCCTTCAACGAAGGAGCGATGAGCTTCCTACGATCGCTGGGCGCCACGGTGCTCAGCTGGGAGGAAGCCGTACGAACGGAGTTCGATCTGGCACTGGCCGCGGGGTCCCGGGGCACTGAACAGCTGAATGCGCCCCTGGTGCGGGTCTCCCACGGGGCCGGCCACCTGAAACTTACCCGTGCGGAAGAGGTCGGCCCCGGGGAGCCCCGCGCACCAGGGGGTATCACAGGCCGCGGATACCTCACCTGGAAGGGCAGGATCGTGCCCAAGGCGGTCGCACTGCCGCACCGGGACGATCTGGCAGCACTGGAACGCTGGTGTCCCGAGGCTCTTCCGGCCGCTGAGGTGGTCGGTGACCCGTGCTACGACCGTATCCGCCAGAGTCTGCCGTTGCGCGAGACCTACCGGAGGGCGCTGGGCCTGGCGGCCGGTCAGAAACTGGTCATGGTCACCTCCACGTGGGGGCACACTTCATCGTTCAACCGGATCGGTGCCCTGCTCCCGCGGTTGCTGTCCGAGTTGCCGCAGGAGGAGTACCGGGTGGCCGTGCTAGTCCATCCCAACGTCTGGTCGCGGTACGGGGCCTGGCAGGTGCGCGCCTGGCTGGCAGGGTGCGCGAAGGCGGGATTCACCGTGCTGCCCCCGGAAGCCGACTGGCGGCAGCCGCTGATCGCTGCCGACTGGCTCGTCGGGGACTACGGCTCCGTGACGCTGTACGGCACCATCACCCCGGCACCGATCCTCCTCACCCACTTTCCGCACCGGGACGCGAATCCGGCATCTCCTGGAATCGATCTGGCGTTGACGGCGCCGGCCCTCTCGTCCGCCCACCCGCTCTGCGATCAACTCGCCTACGCGGCAGCGGAGTACCCACGCGCCGATTACGACCGGATAGCCGGTCGGATCTCCTCCGAACCCGGGTTGTTCAGCCGGAACTTCCGCCGACTGCTCTACCGCGTGCTGGGCCTCGGTCAGCCCGCTTGTCCTCCGGTCACCGAACCGCTGCCGTTGCCACCGCCGTTGCAGATGCTGGGGCAGCCGGACAGTAGCCGACCGCGGAGCGTAGCCCTGTGACCGGCCTGCGCTTCGTGTCACCGCACGACGACGACTGCGTGTGCGTGGACCTCGACCTGTGCGCGGACGAACGGGTGCGGCAGTGCGCCGATGTGCTGTACGGCAGTGGCCTGCACTGCCCGGAGGAGCTGCTGAGGCGGTACCCCGGGTGTCTGTGCGTCACCCTCCGCGCGGCGGAGACCACCGGTCGGGGCACGTCGTACACGGTGCTGTGCAGAGGCAGCTGGCAACTCGAAGTGAGCCTACGCTGCGTGCCATCGGCTGACGCACACCGGAGTTTCGCCTCTGCCGTGTACAGCTGGCTGCTGGAGGGCGTGCCACCGGACCAGTTGGGCCACGTGCTCGGACGCGCCGCAGCTCATGCCTCCGGGCCGGGAGGACCCGTCAAGCCTCCAGCCTGCCGCGAGGTGGCGCCAAGACGCTTCCTCAGTCTTCGTGCGTCGCTTGGGCTTACGGGTTCGTAGAGGGCAAGCGAGTCCAAGAAATGCCGCCGGGCAGCCTCGGTTTCCTGCTGCTCCTGCGCGGTCTGCCCGAGCATCTCCAGAACGTGCGCCTGCCAGTGCACCGAGCCCACCGCGCGGAACTCGCCGAGGGCCGTGTTCAGCAGGCGCACGGCTTCTTGGTATTCCCGCACGGAAGGATGTGCACAGGCACGGCCCAGGAACGCCAGCGCGCGCGCCGCGTCGTATGTGTCCTGGACGGCGAGCAGTTCCGTCCGGGCCTGCGACAAATACTGCCGGGCCTGGTCGGGCCGGTCCGCTGCGAGTGCGACGTCGCCGAGACAGATCCGGGTCAGCGCCTCACCGCGCCGATAGCCGATGGCTGACCGGATGTCGAGGGACTCCGTGAAGAGGAGGGCTGCTCGCTTCAGCCCGCCTGCCAGCCGATGCGTCTGCCCAAGCCCGTGAAGGGCCTGCGCCTCCGCCCGGCGGTCACCGCGGCTGCGCGCGTCTTCCAGTGCTTGACCGAACCAGTCGAGAGCGTCGTCGAGGCGGCCTGCGTTGTACATGCCGCTGCCGCCCGTCGTCAACATCCGGCTGACACCGTCCGGATGACCCGCGCGCCGGGCAGCGGCCAGCCCCAACTGGTGCGATTCGACCCACAAGTCGTAGGGGCGGGTGCGCAGGAACCATGGCTGCATGGCATCGACAAGCTGCCAGCAGGTGGCGTCCCAGCCCCGCTCCGCAGACAATCGGACCAGCTGCATCAGATTCGGACCCTCGCTGTTCATCCAGTCCAGGGCCCTACCCGCCTCCTCGAAGCCGAGTGCGGCGGCAGGAGGAAAGACATAGTCCCGCCGTAGCCGGCGATGGCTCGGAGCGAGCAGCGTCCGGGCGGCCGTGGCTGTGCTGAGATACCAGTCGGCGAGTCTGCGCACAGTGTCGGCCGAAGCGGCCTCCGTCTCCTCCCGAGCCGCCCGTTGGGCGGCATGCAGTCGGATGAGGTCATGGAGGCGGTATCCGACCCGGCCTGTTGTGGGGTGAGGGCCGAGCTCCTCGAGGAGGCTGGCTTCGATCAGTTCTTCCAGGAGGCCCCGCATTGTCTGTACGTCCGCGGCGCAGGCAGCAGCAGCCGCCTGGATACCGAAGACGTCCACAGGCAGGACGCCGAGCCGCCGGTAGGCGCACGCCACATCCGGTGTAAGCACTTGGTAGGACTCATCCAGAGCCGACTCCACAACCTGGTCCCCTTCCAGCCGAAAGCTGTCCAGTCGCTGGGTCCGCGCGGTCATCGCACCGGCTACGGCAGCTATGCTCTGCTGAGGCCGGGCTGCCATACGGGCCGCAGCAACGCACACTGCGAGCGGTAACCCGGCGCACATCGTCGCTACTCGACGTACCGAGGCAGGGTCGTCCTCGGCGCGCCGGTCTCCGATCCGGCGGTTGAGCAGCTCAACCGATTCCTCGGGGCCGAGCACGTCGAGCGAGTGGAACGCCGCCCCGTCCACCCCGAGTCCGGCCAGTCGCCGACGGCTGACGACGACCACCAGGCTCTCCCCGCCACCGGGCAGCAGGGGCCGGACTTGGGCCGCGCTAATCGCATTGTCCAGTACCAGTGCCACTCGCTTCTCAGCTGTCAAGGAGCGCCACAATGCCGCCATTTCCGCGAGTTCGGCGGGAGCCTGCTGACAGCCCATCGACCGCAGCAGCCTGCCGAGCGCGTCGCTCGGGCGCTGGGCGCCACTGAGGGAGTAGCCGGTCAGATCCGCGTAGAGCTGACCGTCAGGGAAGGAGGGTGCGAGCGGATTCAGCCAGCGTGACACCAGCACCGTCTTCCCCACGCCGGCGGGCCCGGTCACCACGACGATCGGTGTGGACTCTCCCCGGTGTCCGACCCGGATGCGTTCGAGTGCGGCGAGATCGCTGTCCCGGTCCACGAAGTCAGCGGGGATCGGCAGCAGTTGCCGTGGCACAGGAGGTCTCGGTGGCGGCTCCGTCCGTACCTGGACATTCCCCCGGATCTCGCGGGTCTGGATCACGGTTCCCGACAGCACGGAGCCGTCAATGGCGTTCGCCGATCCCGATGCCTGCCTGTTGCTGTCCTCGGCCTCGGAGAAGCGTTGACATTGGAGCAACCAGACGCGTAGCACGGCCAGGAATCCGGGCTGGGCGCGGGCACGAGCGAGCAGCGCTTCGGCAAATGCAATTGCATTTTTCCGATCACCCGGTTCCAGTTCGATACTGACCATGGCTCGGAACAGCTCGTCTTCCGGCTCCTGAGCGATTCCGTTCACAATCTCCGACAAACCATTCCAGAGCACCGGCTCTCGGGCAACCATGGTCATTGTCGTGGCCAATTCAGGTACCGAAATAGATCGCATCCGGGGCCTCCCCCTGTTCTCCCAGATCACAGTCACCGGCTCGGACCGAAGCGAGTGTTACCCGCTCGGCTTGCGACTGAGACCTGCCGATTTCGAACGAGTGAGAAAGGACGTAGAAGGTTTCAGCCAATTAGTCCGATCAAGAGGGACGCTCTGGTAGGGGACCCCTCGACCTGTCATCCTCGGACAAAGAGAAGTCATCTTCTGGCAAAGTCACACAAGTCGAACCGGCGAGGGGCGAGCTGGTGGACTTCGAGATCCTTCTCCTGGGACCCGTGGGCCTATGGGTGGACGGTCGGCACGACCCCCTGGGATCAGCCAAAGAACGCACCCTCCTCGCGGCACTCGCCGTCGACGCGGGAAAGGCAGTCGCGGCCGACACCCTCGTACACCGTCTCTGGGAAGACGGAGAGCTGCCGGCCAAGCCTCACGCCGGCCTGCATGTGTACGCAGCCAGGCTGCGTCGGCGGTTGCGGCACTCGGCAGACCCCGCTCTCCTGGTGCAACAGGCCCGCACCTACACGCTCGACGTCACCCCGGATGTCATCGACTATCACCGTTTCCACTGCCTGACCACGCATGCACACAGCATGCGGGACCGGTCCGGTGCAGAAGCTCTGGCCGCCCTGCGAGAAGCCGACGCGCTCTGGCGCGGCGAGCCGCTGGCCGGGCTGGCCGGAAGCTGGGCCGCAGAGATCCGCGCCGGACTGGAGGCCAGACGCCTGACGGCTCGCGTCGAACAGGCGGATCTCGAGCTACGGACCGGAGACTTCTCGGGCCCGGCGCACGATTTGTCGCTGCTGCTCCGACAGCAGCCCACCAACGAGACCATCGCCGGCCACCTCATGGTCGCGTACTACGGCTGCGGGAGGCAGGCCGATGCCCTGCACGTGTATGAGCACGTCCGCAGGCGGCTCCGGGAGGAACTGGGAGTCGATCCCGGTAAGGACTTCAGCCGGATACACCGCCTGATCCTCCAACAGGCGCCGATGAGCGAACTCCTCCCCGCGCAGCCGGACGCCGTCGCTTCTGTACCGGCCGTCAACAACCTGCCGGCGCACGTCGACATCGTCGGGCGCGAGCATGAACTCGCCGCCCTGCAAGAGCCGCCCGGCGAGGGAACGATCATCGCCCTGCAGAGCATTTCAGGAATGGCGGGCGTCGGTAAGTCTCTCCTGGCGTTCCATGCCGCGCGAAAACTGCAGTCCGCCTACCCGGATGGACAGCTGTACGTCGATCTGCGAGCACACTCCCCGAGAAGACGGCCGCTGACCCCGTCCTCCGCGCTCGCCTCACTGCTGAGAACGCTGGGGCTCCCCTCAGAAGGCATCCCGCACAGCATCGAGGAAAGGACAGCGCTGTGGCGCAGCCTGCTGCGAGACCGACGCGCCGTCGTCGTCCTCGACGACGCCGCGACTGCCGAACAGATTCGGCCGCTGCTGCCTCTTGGCTCGTCCTCCCTTGTGCTGCTCACCAGCCGTCAGCGGCTGACCGGTGTGCCGGGCATTCGCTCACTCTTCGTGGACGTCCTGCCGGAGCCGGACGCCATGGCACTCTTCACCCGCCTGGTCGGCCCGGAACGGGCCCGGGATGCCGATCAGGTGAGCGCCGTCGTGGAGCTGTGCGGCCGCCTGCCGCTGGCCATCGAACTGGCTGCGGGACGACTGCGGTCCCGGCCTGCATGGACCGTTCGGCACCTCCACCGAAAGCTGGCGCAGAGCCGCAGCAGGCTGCGGGAGATACGGGACCGGGGCTCGGGGATCGACCGGGCCTTCGAACTCTCCTATCGCACGCTGACCCGCAAGCAGCAAACCGCATTCCGCCGTCTCGGGCTGCACTTCGGGCCGGACTTCGGCCCACACGCCGCTGCTGCCCTCATCGGCACCTCGGTCGACGACGCCGAGCACCTGGTCGAGGGCCTGCTCGACTCCAGCCTGCTGACCGAGCCCGAAGCGGAGCGCTACCGCTTCCACGACCTGCTGGGTGAGTACGCGCTGACCCTCGCCCGGCAGGACCCCGGAGAGGAAGCGGACGCGCTGGAACGACTGGTCGACTTCTACCTCGCCGCCGCGCTGGAAGCCGACCTGTCGGCACACCCCCGCCGTGCCCGCGTCGACATCGTCCCCGAACGGTCCGCACCACCTCCGCCCGAGATCCCGTTTCTGCGCGACGAGCTGGAAGCCAGAACGTGGCTGCTCACCGAGGGCTCCGCGCTGGTCGCCGCAGAAGACTACGCACGTACGCACGGCTCTCCGCACAAAGCGGCCCATCTCGCCCATGTCCTCGCGATGTTCCTGGACGCCGAAGGGCTGTGGGACGAGGCGGAACTGATGCACCGACACGCCGCGCAGCACTGGCACGAGCACAGCGCATCCCGGGCCGAATCCCTGGCGCGGATCGATCTGAGCATCACCCACGCCCACGCGGGACGCTACACCGAAGCTGCCGCCGCGGGGCAGCGGGCCCTGACGGTGGCCCGCGGTGCAGGGGACCCGGAGTGCACCGCTGAAGCACTCCACCAGCTGGGAATACTTCACTGGCACCGCGGAGAATACCGCAGAATGCTGGAACTCCAGCAGGAAGCGCTCGAAATACGCATCCGGTCGAATGATCAGTGGAACCAGGCCAGGAGTACGAACACGATAGGGATTGCCCATCTCCATCTGGGGAACAGCGGAGCCTCGTTCCGATATTTCCAGGAAGCACTGCTGCAGTTCCGCGAGATAGGAGACTCCCGAGGCGAGGCGCAGGCACTGAACAATCTCGCGGACGCCCATCTGCATGCAGGCGATATCGAGTCGGCACGTCAACTCTTCTCGCGCTCCCTGGAAATCGCAACAGAATCGAGCAGCCGTTGGGAGCAGGCCATGACTCAACTGAACCTGGGCAGCACCCTGGCCGTCCCGGAAGAAATGGACGTCATCCTCGATCTGTACGGTGAGGCCCTCGCGTCCTTCCAACGGCTCGGCGACAGACGGAACGAGACCATTACCCGCATCGCCCTCGGCGACGCATTCCGCAAGGCCGGTCGCCACGAGGAGTCCCTGGAACAGCACCGGCTCTCCCTGACGCTGGCACGCAGTATCGGAGCGGGCCTGGAAGAGGCCCAGGCCCTCCGGGGCCTGGGAACCGCCGAGCGCCACCTGGGGGAACACACCACCGCGCGACGGCACCTCGAGGAGTCACTGACCCTCACCGCCAGCATGCAGTCGCCAGAAGAAGAAGCACGCAGTCAGGACTCGCTGGCGGAACTGGAACTTTCCGACGGACGCATAGACCAAGCGACAGTGCTTTGGAAATCTGCCTTTGGCATATTCATTCACCTCGACACTTCCGAGGCAGCCCGTATAAAGCAGCGCATCCGTTACGCACAAGATCTACGCGGGTAGCGATTCCCGAGTTGATCACGCCTCGTCGTAGGCTTTAATGTTCATGCCCTCGCGCACACCGCGTCGAGACCGAACCCATTGAACAAGAAAGCCTTACGCGCATGTTCGCACCGCCGCCACCTCCGCCGGTTTTTGTCATCTCGGGGGCCGGAACCACCGAAAACCCTGCCGCTGACTCGAAACTCGGATTCAATTCCGAGTCGCCCATCGCCTTTGTTGTCGATGCCGCCCTCCACGTGACCGAGTCCGGCCGGTACGGCATAGCAGAGCAGGCAGTCTGCATCCCCTCCAGCCTCAGTTCCCCGCCGGGAGCGGGCCCCGCCGACCTGCCCCGTCACATATCCATCTGACAGTCACTGCTCCACGCTGAGGGGCACCGCGGGAAGGACGGCCGAACACCATGAGGGGCTCCGGGGACGGTCACCACCGTCCCCGGAGCCCCTCAGCAAGCGAGAGTCGGGTCAGCTCAGTGAAGCCAGCGCCTCGTTGAAGGTCTTCGACGGGCGCATGACGGCCGCGGCCTCCGCCGCTACCGCGCTGCTCTCGCTCCTCGCCGTCACCGCGGTCAGCTTCGCAGGCCTTCTGGCGATTTGATAGCGACGGCACAGTGGGCTTGCTCGGTCACCGGCTCCGAGGCTCTGGAGGTTCCCGAAGCCAGCCGCAGCTTGGCGACTCCGCGCAAGCCCCTGGGCAAAGGCTGCCCCGCCCAGGGGTTAGCATATGAGCACCGCCTAGCTCGAAAGATAAATCTGTGACTGTCAACGACGACGTGTTCACCAACTGGAAGCACCGCGAGGAGATCGCGGAGTCGATGATCCCGATCATCGGGAAGCTGCACCGCGAGCGGGACGTGACCGTCCTGCTGCACAGCCGCTCCTTGGTGAACAAGTCGGTGATCAGCATCCTCAAGGCCCACCGGTTCGCCCGGCAGATAGCCGGCGCCGAACTGTCGGTGACCGAGACGCTGCCGTTCCTCCAGGCCCTCACCGCGCTCGACCTCGGCCCCTCCCAGATCGACATCGGGATGCTCGCCGCGACGTACAAGGGCGACGACCGCGGGCTGTCGGTGGAGGAGTTCACCGCGCGGGCCGTCGCCGGGGCCACCGGGCCCGACAAGAGTGAGCGCCGCGCGTCGCGGGACGTCGTGCTCTACGGGTTCGGCCGGATCGGTCGCCTGCTGGCCCGGCTGCTCATCGAGAAGGCCGGCTCCGGCAACGGGCTGCGGCTGCGCGCCATCGTCGTACGCAAGGGTGCGGGCGAGGCCGGGCAGGACCTCGTCAAGCGGGCCTCGCTGCTGCGCCGCGACTCGATCCATGGCCAGTTCCAGGGCACCATCACCGTCGACGAGGCGAACAGCACCATCGTCGCCAACGGCAACGAGATCAAGGTGATCTACTCCGACGATCCGACGTCGGTGGATTACACCGCGTACGGCATCGAGGACGCCATCCTCATCGACAACACCGGCAGGTGGCGGGACCGCGAGGGGCTCTCCAAGCACCTGCGCCCCGGTGTCGACAAGGTGATTCTGACTGCGCCGGGCAAGGGCGATGTGCCGAACGTGGTGCACGGGGTCAACCACGACATGATCAAGCCGGACGAGCAGATCATCTCCTGCGCCTCCTGCACCACCAACGCGATCGTGCCGCCGCTGAAGGCGATGGCGGACGAGTACGGGGTGCTGCGCGGTCACGTGGAGACCGTCCACTCGTTCACCAACGACCAGAACCTGCTGGACAATTACCACAAGTCGGACCGGCGTGGCCGCTCGGCGCCGCTGAACATGGTGATCACCGAGACCGGTGCCGCCTCCGCCGTCGCCAAGGCGCTGCCGGACCTGAAGGCGAAGATCACCGGCAGCTCGATCCGCGTTCCGGTGCCGGACGTCTCGATCGCCATCCTCAATCTGCAGCTGGCCCGCGAGACCAGCCGCGAGGAGGTGCTCGACTACCTCCGCGACGTCTCCCTGACCTCGCCGCTCAAGCGCCAGATCGACTTCATCACCGCCCCCGACGCGGTCTCCAACGACTTCATCGGCTCGCGCCACGCCTCGATCGTGGACGCCGGCGCCACCAAGGTGGACGGCGACAACGCGATTCTCTACCTCTGGTACGACAACGAGTTCGGCTACTCCTGCCAGGTCATCCGCGTCGTCCAGTACGTGTCCGGAACGGAGCACCCGACCTACCCGGCACCGGAGTCGGCCTCAGCACCGGCACCGGATTCGGCTTCGGCCTCGGCTTCGATCTCGGATTAGTTCTCGGCTCCGTCTTCGGCGGTCTGATTTCGGGTGCCGGCCGCCTCGTCCGGTTGCGGTCTGCCGAGCGGGAGTCCGTGCTCGTCCGCGAACGCCCGCCGGCACAGGCCGTGGCAGAAGCCGTACATCACCCCTTCGTGTACGAGGGTGAGTGTGGAGTCCTCCAGCTCCACACTCATCCCGCAGACCGGGTCGATCAGTGTGTGAGGTGAGGGGCTCGGCGCCGGGCGCCCCGCAGTTGCGTCCCGGTACTCCCGGGAGACGAGCTCCGTGAGATCCAGGCTGCTCATCGCCCTGCCGTGGATGCCGACGCTCCCCTCCGAGATGCCGTCCACCAGGATCACGGCGTGCGGTTCACGGCGCACTCGCTCCGGGTCGCGCCCCGCCGAGCGTTCCGTCTCGGCCAGCACATCGGTGATGATCCGCACCATGTGCGTGCTCACCTCCTTGCGCCACGACGCCGGAACGGTGACCCGTACCAGATAGCGCGGCGGATCCGCCGGGTCCGCCCGGCCCGCCCGGCCCGCCGTCGGCCGTGCGCCGAGAACCCAGGCCGCGGGCTCGTGCACGAGCACCTGCGTGATCGCGCGCTGCGCATCGATGACCTCGATGGCGTGACTGTCGTCCTCCACCATGAGCGCGTCGATGAGCCGCCGCCCGAGCGCCTCCCGCTCGCCCTCGCTCAGCACACCCCTGGGCGCGAACACTTCGATCAACAGCATCCCGCTCTCCCTTCACCGCACCCTGCCGTTCGTCGCCGAATGCCGCCCACGGTACGGGTAGGGGGTATACGGGCCATCCCTCGCGAGGACGATCCGCGCGTTACCGCGACGGCAGTAGCCCGCCCTGAATCCGAGACCGATCCGTAGGCTGGCGCGGGGTATTGACGTCACTGCTCCGGCCGCGGTCCGGGCACGGTCCAGCCCGGGGCGGTGGCGAGGGGAACGGGACGGTGGCAACCGGAAGCGAGGGGAACAGGGGGACGGGGACCATGGCGAAACGCAGTCAAGCCGAGCGGGACGCGGTCACAGTCGAGATCGGCTACGCCGTGGTGACGGCGGTGGTGTTGGCCGGTGTGACTGGACTTGTCCTGGCGAGCCCACTGTGGCTGCTGGGTCTCGAGGGTGTGGCCGAGGAGATCATCGGCCGGGTCTCCATCGGCGCTGCCGTCGCAGTGCTCCTGTGGCGAGTGGTCAGCGTGCTGAGGCGGCACGAGAGCGAGGGCCGGTAGCCGGGACGGCCGGGATGGGCCCAAGGCTGCGCGCTGCACCCGAGCGCGGGCCGCTTTACTCCGGCGCCACCCCACGGGATATCTTGATATCGAGACGATGTAGACGCGAAGCGGAGTAGCGGTGACTGACTCGACCATCATCTATACGCAAACCGACGAGGCCCCGGCCCTGGCGACGTATTCGTTCCTGCCCGTGGTCGAGGCGTACGCCTCGACGGCCGGTGTCGCCGTCGAGAGCCGCGACATCTCCCTGGCCGGCCGGATCATCGCCGGCTTCCCCGAGCGCCTGGCCGAGAACCAGCGCATCGAGGACGCCCTGGCCCAGCTCGGCGAGCTGGCCAAGACCCCGCAGGCCAACATCATCAAGCTGCCGAACATCTCGGCGTCCATCCCGCAGCTCAAGGCCGCCATCGCGGAGCTGCAGGAGAAGGGCTACGCGCTGCCGGACTACCCGGACGACCCGCAGACCGACGAGGAGCGGGAGGTACGCGCCCGCTACGACAAGGTCAAGGGCAGTGCCGTCAACCCGGTCCTGCGCGAGGGCAACTCCGACCGCCGCGCCCCGGCCTCCGTAAAGAACTACGCCAAGGCCAACCCGCACCGCATGGGCGAGTGGCGTGCCGACTCCAGGACCAACGTCGCGCACATGGACGGCGACGACTTCCGCTCCACCGAGAAGTCCGTCGTGCTGGCCAAGGACGGTGCGCTCCGTATCGAGCTGCACGGCGACGACGGCTCCACGACGGTGCTGCGCGAGTCGGTGCCGGTGCAGGCGGGCGAGGTCGTGGACGCCGCCGTGATGCGGGTGGCCGCGCTGCGCGAGTTCCTGTCCGCGCAGGTCGAGCGGGCCAAAGCGGAGGGTGTGCTGTTCTCGGTGCACCTGAAGGCGACGATGATGAAGGTGTCCGACCCGATCATCTTCGGGCACACCGTCCGCGCCTTCTTCCCGCAGACCTTCGCCACCTACGGTGACAAGCTTGCCGCGGCCGGTCTGACGCCGAACGACGGTCTGGGCGGCATCTTCAAGGGCCTGGAGTCGCTGCCGGAGGGCGACAAGATCAAGGCGTCGTTCGACGCCGAGCTCGCCCAGGGTCCGGACCTGGCGATGGTCGACTCGCACCGCGGCATCACCAACCTGCACGTGCCCAGCGACGTCATCGTGGACGCCTCCATGCCCGCGATGATCCGTACCTCGGGCCACATGTGGAACAAGGACGACCAGGAGCAGGACGCCCTCGCGGTCATCCCGGACAGCAGCTACGCGGGCATCTACCAGGCCGTCCTCGACGACTGCCGCGCCAACGGCGCCTTCGACCCGGCCACCATGGGCTCGGTGCCGAACGTCGGCCTGATGGCGCAGAAGGCCGAGGAGTACGGCAGCCACGACAAGACCTTCGAGATCCCGGCGACCGGCACGGTCCGCGTCCTGGACGACGAGGGCGAGCTGGTGCTGGAGCAGGCCGTCGGCGAGGGCGACATCTTCCGGATGTGCCAGACCAAGGACGTGCCGATCCAGGACTGGGTCAAGCTGGCCGTCACCCGCGCCCGCGCCACCGGCGACCCGGCCGTCTTCTGGCTGGACGAGACCCGCGCACATGACAAGAACCTCATCGCGAAGGTCCGCGAGTACCTGCCGCTGCACGACACCGAGGGCCTGCGGATCGAGATCATGTCCCCGGCCGAGGCGATGAAGTTCTCCCTGGAGCGCATCCGCCGCGGCGAGAACACCATCTCCGTCACCGGCAACGTGCTGCGCGACTACCTCACCGACCTGTTCCCGATCATGGAGCTGGGCACCAGCGCCAAGATGCTCTCCGTCGTGCCGCTGATCAACGGCGGCGGGCTGTTCGAGACGGGCGCGGGCGGCTCGGCCCCCAAGCACGTGCAGCAGCTCGTCAAGGAGAACTACCTCAGGTGGGACTCGCTGGGTGAGTTCCTGGCCCTGGCCGTCAGCTTCGAGCACCTGGCCAACAAGACGGGCAACGCGCGTGCCCAGATCCTCGCCGACACCCTCGACCGCGCCACCGGCACCCTGCTGAACGAGAACAAGTCGCCCAGCCGCAAGCTCGGCAGCATCGACAACCGGGGCAGCCACTTCTACCTCGCCCTTTACTGGGCGCAGGAGCTGGCCGGGCAGACCGAGGACGCGCAGCTCGCGCAGGCGTTCTCCGGGCTGGCCAAGACGCTGGCCGAGCAGGAGCAGACCATCGTCGAGGAGCTGCTGGCCGTCCAGGGTTCGCCCGCCGACATCGGCGGCTACTACCAGCCGTCCCCGGAGAAGGCCGCGGCCGTCATGCGCCCGTCGAAGACCTTCAACGAGGCGCTGGCTTCGCTGAGCTGACAGCTTTCACCGGTAGGAGGGCCCGGGAGCGGCGGTCACCGCTTCCGGGCCCTCCCGTCGTTCGCTGACCAGGTTCAGTAGGGAGCCATCTGGCAGCGCCGACGCCCCCGAGCAACCGCAGCACTGTTCGGGCTGGCTCCTGAAAACCAGTTGCGGCCTCGGCCTGACACCACCTGTCCGGCCGTCATGCCGTGCGCCACCACGTCCAGGCCCCCACACCACGGCCGGACCTAACCTCGCGCTTTCACGAGGCGGGCTGCCCAAGGCTTGATCGTACACGCGGGCAGAACTCTTGACCTGCAACGATGAGGCCTGTCGAGAGTCCTGTTGGCTGCGACGAGGGAAGCACTTCCCGGGTGAAGAAGCCCGCGCCCTACCACGTGTTCGTGTTGAGGATGGCAGTCGTGGGCCGGCGCGAAGGACTGAGCTCTGTCTTGATCGAGTCGGCGCGTATTCTCCCGTCTGCCGTGGCGTCATGACCATCAGGAACAGGACCGACGGGGGACTGCATGAGTGAGAACAATGAACGGGGCTGGCGGATTCTCCACCTGATCGAACAAGATCATCAGTGGCGCGAGGAGAACCCTGACCTGTTCTTCGCGGAGCTCTGTGATGACTTGTGGCGCACCACTCCCGACGATGAAGCCCTGGAAGTCTTCAGGATCAGAGCCAGGAACGCCGCCTGGTGGGCTTCGGATGTCGTCGACTGTGTGGAGAGGGTCGTGGTCGGCAAACCCGAGTGGGCCGCCCGCACGCTGGAGCGCAGCGCCGATCTGTGGTTCGGTGCCCCGGCGTCGGTCACACCTGAGCCTTACCTCGACTGGCTTGCCGAACGCGCAGTGGAACTGCGCGGCGCGCTCGATGCGGAGCGTGGAAGACCTGTCTGAAGTCGGCGAGCAGCTTGCTCGCGCTGCAGCGCTGGTAGTGATTGATCTCGCGTTTCACAAGCGGAGTGTCCGACTGCTGGTCACTTAAGCCGAAAGTGCCTCTGACCAGCGAGAATGAGGATTGTCGAGGTCCTTGTTCCCGCATCCGCCGGAGGCACTTCCAGGTGAAGAAGCGTAGCGGGTCGTACCCGCGAGTGCGTGTTGAGGGCAACGGTCGTGGAATGGTCTCGCAGGCCGGGGCGGTGCTGTTGGCGAAGACGGTCCGAAAGACTGGGCTGGACAGCGCGATATCGGCGGCGTTGGCGCCTTGGCGCAAGCCACGTGCGGTGCACGATCCGGGCAAGATCCTGATGGATGTCGCGCTCGCGGTGGCACTGGGCGGGGACTGCCTGGCCGACGTCGGCCTGCTGCGGGCCGAGCCGGCCCTGTTCGGTCCGGTAGCTTCCGACCCGACGGTCTCCCGGCTGATCAGCAAGCTGGCGTCGGGCGGGCAGCGGGTCCTGGCCGCGCTGCGCACCGCACGTGCTGAAGTACGCGAACACGTATGGCGGTTGGCCGGGGATGCGGCGCCGGACGCGGGCGGGCAGGTGATCGTGGACATCGACGGTGTCCTTGTGATCGCGCACTCCGAGAAGCAGGACGCCGCCGCGACCTGGAAGAAGACGTTCGGGCACCACCCGCTGATGGGCTTTGTCGACCATGGCCGCGGTGGGACCGGAAAACCGGTGGCGGGGCTGCTGCGGCCAGGGAATGCAGGCTCCAACACCGCCGCCGATCACATCGAGGCCGCGAGACTGGCCCTGGCCCAGCTGCCGAAGAAGTACCGGCGCGGACGGCACACGCTGATCCGCTGCGACTCCGGCGGAGGCACCCATGAGTTCGTGGCCTGGCTCGCAGCCCGCGGACGATGGCTGTCCTACTCGGTCGGGATGACGATCACCGACGCCATCCACCAGGCCGCTTTGAAGATACCGGCGTCGGCATGGACACCAGCGGTCGAGCAGGACGGCGAGATCCGCGACGGCGCCTGGGTCGCCGAGATCGACACCGAGAGCGACTGCCTGACCGGCTGGCCGAAGGGCATACGACTGATCGTCCGCAAGGAACGCCCCCATCCGGGCGCCCAGCTGCGCTTCACCGACGTCGACGGGATGCGGCTGACCTGCTTCGCCACCAACACCAAGCACGCCCCGATCGCCGAACTGGAACTGCGTCACCGCCAGCGGGCCCGCGCCGAGGACCGCATCCGCGCCGCCCGCTCCACCGGCCTGCGCAACCTGCCCCTGTATGACACAGCGCAGAACCAGATCTGGCTGGAGATCGTCCAGATCGCCCTGGACCTGCTGGCCTGGATGCCGATGCTCGCTCTCACCGGAGCTGCCCGCCTATGGGAGCCCCGCCGTCTGCGACTGCGGCTGTTCTCCGCCGCCGCCCAGCTCGTCACAAGCGGACGCCGCCGCATCCTCCGCCTGGCAAAGCACTGGCCCTGGACCGACGTGATCACCAGCGCCCTCACCCGCCTCGACGCCCTGCCGAACCCCGGCTGACCAGCAGCGTCCCGCTCCTACGAGCAGCAAGCACACCCCGGAGCCGTGGAACCCGGCGCCCACCCGGCGCGACAACCGGGCCACCAACATGCCCACAAGCAGAAATCCCCGCTCCAAACGAGCAGAGAGGGTCCGTCAGCAAGCTGACGGACCCTCATGCAAGATCGAGGCTAAGCCCTGGGTGAGGGTGATTCCGGTGTAGCTCTGCCCTGACCGAACCAAGAGAATTGGTAGTCACTTCTGTCCATCCACCGAATCGCGACCAGTGTCGGACGCCAGCGGCCTCGGTGGCAAAAAGCAAAGCGTCATGCCGCACAGCGCCTGTGCCCCCGACCGCATATCTCGTCACACAGAAAGGCCGGGGCTGCCGGCTCCCGCCCAGGAGCCAGCAGCCCAGCCTTTCCGACAATCCTCAGCCGACCGTTGCCCAGTACAAATCCGGTGCGCACAGGTGCAGAAGGCCGCCGGAACAAGGGGAACCGCTAAGAAGCGTCCCCGCCGGCCACCGACCGCTCCGGGCTCCTCTCGCAGCCAGCCCGGCTCGATGGTTTAGATGTCGAAGTACAGCCGGAATATTCTCCTGATCTGCGCAGACTGGCCCACTGCGGTAGGCGGGTGCATATTGGGTGCCCACCGCCGGGAGAGGGCCGCGGAGGGGATTCGTGTCGTGCCGCGCGCCACTGAAGAGCGCGAGCCACCAGGGCGAAGCCGCCTATCAACGCGGCGGGGCAGCACTTTCCAGCAGATCTTTGGGACACGATTCACAGCATTACCACGGCCCCGTCCATGCGCCGCTGACCTCCCGTCGGTCCGAATCCCGAGGAGGCACCCAGAGGCGCATCCCGTCGCCGCTGCCAGTTGCCAGGACACGGCTGTCAGGTGAGTACGCAATCGTTCTGATCGGCTCAGTGTGGCTCGTCAGCGGCGTGCCCACCCGTGCGTTTGTCATCGTGTCCCAGACCTGCACGGTGGCGTCTTCACCGCCCGTGGCCAAGCATCGGCTGTCCGGCGAGAACGCGAGGGCAGTAACTGGGCCGTCGTGGCCCTTGAGAGGATTACCGGATTCCTTCCGGGTCGATGCGTCCCAGAGCCTGACCGTGGTGTCCTCGCCAGCCGTGGCGAGATATCGGCCGTCGGGTGAGAAAGCCAGAGCCGTGACCGGTGTCCGATGCCCGACGACTTCCTCGCCAGTCTCCTCGCCAGTGGACGGCTCCAAGAAGCGAACACCTCCGTTTTCTCCGTCAAGGGCCAGAGCGACGGCAAGTCGGCCGCTTGGGGAGAACGCCATCGCCGTGGTGGTATACGGCTGGCTGAGCCACTTTCCGACCCGGCGCGGCTGCGCAGGATCCGTGACATCCCACACCCGCAAGGTCCTTCCTGCGGCAGCCATATGACGCCCGTCGGGAGCAAACTCTACGGTGCGTAGGCCCTCCTGACCGGTCAAGGCTTTGCCCACCCGCGTTCGGGCACGCACATCCCACAGGCGAGTGGTGCCACTGGAATAGCAGATTGCCAGCAAGCCCCCGTTCGGCGAGAACGCCAAGGACTCGACGGAATGGTCGGATCGTCCGCCGAGTTCTCTGGCAGTGTCCCCCGATGGGAAAGCGTCTGCGGCGAGATCCCACGCTCGTACCTGCCCACGGTAATCGGCGGCCAGGACGCTTCCGTCCGGAGAGAACGCCACTGCCTCCATGCCGGCCCAGCGTTCCTGCTTCAGCGGGCCGATCTCCAGTCCGCGCCCCTGGTTCAGGGCACTCAGCAGCATTCGGCCAGCTATCCCGCTGTCTGGTGCGAGAGGGCGACCAGCTACCGGGGCACCCTGGCCACCCCGGCGCCAGCGGCTCTTCTGATTCGCCTCCAGCTTCTTGAGACGCTGCCAGCGTTCACGCCATTCGGCCAGCCGCTTGTCATGGTATGGCGCGGGGTCCCCGGGGTAGGTCAGCATCACACGGACAAGAGCCAGGCAAAAGTCGTATGTGGGCAGCCTCTTACCGTTGAGGACCTCACTGACACCAGAGGCCGACAACGGCCGATTTTTGGGCGCCCGCGCCGCGATCTGCGCCAGAGTGGGCTCGCCAGCTTCGATGCGGAGTTGCTGCAGATCCTTGGCCCATGCTTCTAACTCCGTCTGCATTTCAATGTCGTGCTCCATGGGCTCCCTTCCCTCATCGGGCACATGCTAGAGCCACATGGGCGAAGTTCGCCGAAGGTTTGCGAAGGAGACCGCAGGTCGCCGAAGAAGCATGAAACTCCTCCAGCTCGTGGTGCCTTCGCGGTAGCAGCCAGACTCGTACGAGTTCTTTCGCAGCTCTGGGACCCGGCGTCGCTGTGGCGGTGCACTTAGTGCATGACAAAGAAAGCGACCCCGTCTCGGAGCCGAGCAGCCCGTGTCCGATCTCTTTTCCGCGCGCAGACGCTCCGTCGGATGACTACCGCTGACCGTGCCTCACACGCCCCCCGTGAGCTGTCCGCCAACGCCGCCAAGGGAGTGGCTTTCGGCGTCGGGCGGGCCGCTGTTGCCTGGCTGGACATCTGGCTCCGCGGCCAGTGACAGGACTGCCCAGCGGCAGGAAGACCTTCAGGCGCTTGCGAAGCGGTGGGGATCACGGCCCCACTCGGGACAGCGACCCCACCAGCAATTACTGACGCTGCATCAGGCATTTCGGCCGACCGGGCCACACTGGGTGCGGTCCTGAAAACCGAAGTATCCACGAGAGACACTGAGACGTGGTTCCGCAGGTCAAAATCGACTTCCAAGGCTCCGGCCAAGGTCACCCGACCCGCTTGGAGGTCGAAGTACAGCAGGAGGTCACCTAGCAGGGAAGCCATTCTGTCCTGCGGATACGCGGACTTGATGACGGGCCTGGCGCACAAGGGGTGCACGCTGTGCACCCGCCGAGGGCTGCGGACAGGAGTGCCACCGTCCGAGCAGCAGTCAGCCTGCAGGGAAACCTCTGGGCGCCCATGCGCACTTGCGTGCGCCCGCTCCCCCCTCCATACCGTGACACACCATGTCAGTACCTGCAGAACGCATCCTCGCACTGTTGCGCCGCCGGTTCCCCGTACGCGTCAATTCGACAGCCTCGCTGGTGATGGACACCGACAAGGCAGCCACAGCTATCGCCCGCAAACGTGCACGCGAGCGAGGCGAGGAGGAACGAGTTCCTCGAAAACCCGGGCTTGAACCGCTGTCCACCGACGAACGGAACGATCTCACCACCACGCCTTGGTGGTTGCTCGGCGTCTTCGCACGAGCCGCCACTCTGGCTCGTCATGGGCGCGGCAGAGGCTTGGCCGAGCACTGGCAGGCCCTGAAGTACTGCCAGGCCCTGGGAGCCGGTGCCAGCGGATACCTGGCCCTCACCGAGGAGGGGCAGAACCCAGAACTCTCCTACAGGGCCATGCAGGCCCGGGAGTTGGGGCGCGCACTCGGGCTCGCAATCGCGGAGCGCACAGTGCGGGCCCGCTTCCCGGATCACCTGGTCTCGACTGTCGACGCCGAGGCGGTATTGCTGGCTGGTTTCGGGCGCTCCGACCCGCGGCCTTCCCTGGGTGCTCGACCACGACCGGACTTCTTCATCGAGGCATGGAAGCCCGGCGAACCATCCCGGTTGTTCGTGGTGACGACCAACGGAAATCACCAGAAGGCGCCCAAGCGCACAGGGAAGACCGACCGCTCAGCCTTCAAGCAGCTGGCCAGGGCCAGTGAGCGTGCCGAACATTTCCACCTCGCCGAGTGGAACACCACACCCTGCCTGCTGATGTCCACCGAGCTGCTGGCCAAGGAGGGCATCACCATCAACGCTCTGCAGGCACCCGGTCAGGGGCTGTTACCTCAGCGACCGGCCACAGGAAGCGATAGTGCAGACACCGTGCCATCGAAGCGGAACCCTCCCTACGTCAACTCTGTGAGAGTCCCGGCCCTCGCTGGCAAGGAGAGTTTCCACGACGGCTTTCTCATTCCACGGAAGGACCGCGCATGGTTCGGTCAAGTACTTGCCCGAACAGGTGCCGCAGGTCAACTGGCGTTCGCCGGCGCCGGCACAGAGATCGCTCAGTACTTGACCAGCGATCAGGGCCGCAAGCAATACGAACAGCGAACATTCGCGGGATCATCCAGCGTGCGGGACACAGATCACCGCTTCGGCACGACACACTTCTTCGGCACCGACCAGGTTTTCAGGTTGAACGGGATCCGCGTCGAGGCGTTCTCAGGGCTCGCAGAGGACCTGTACCAGCTTCTGATTGGAGGGAAAGTCGAGGCGTACCGGCGCCGGGCATATGACCTCCGCCCCACGCTGCCGAGTGATGCGACCGCTCCAGGGTGGGGCCCGGTCTCCTTCGGCGAGGACGGCACCGTCATGGCTTTGCGTGTTCTCCCCTAAGAAGGCGAACAGAAGTGGTGCGTGGACCAGGACCAGCATGTCCGCGCGCTGATGGCCACGTCGGAGACTGAGATCATTCAGCGTTGCTGCTCCAGCTGCCCACGCCATGTGAGGAGCAACGCTGAAAGATCTCACTGGCTTAAGGTCCGTCAGAGGTCGCTCGTAAGCTCTGGAGCATGGAGAGCACCAAAGTCACAGAAGCCGATGTCGACGAGGCGATGGTCGTCGGGGACAGCAACAGGCAGTCACTTCGACGAGATGATCCCGCCGTCCAGGCCCTCGCCGCAGCAGTATCCGTGCGGCGCCGCTTACAGGGAAAAGAGGCGGTCACGGACGACGAACTGCTTGCGGCGCATGACCAGCTGCACGCCAAGATGCCTCGCAGGAACGGCGGCAGCCTCGAGGCACTTGCCGAAGCCCTACTGGGCCGCGGGATCGTGCCCGCGCCCGGCGAGTACGACGGCGACTGGTGGCTGTGGTGGCCCAAGAAAGGCTACGGGCCGTGTCGGGACTGCCGAGAGCGCCGGTCACTGACGCGCTACTCCGCCAAGTGGGGCAAGTCCTTCAGATACTTGTGCGCACGCTGCCGCAAGCAGGAACTGGCAGACGATTCGGCGTACCTCAACAGTCTCACCGGTGTCACCCCGGAGGAAGGTGAGTCGGCCGAATCCCTCTTCAGCCGACGTGCGGCAGCTCTCATCGGCAAGCTGAGCAGCCAAGCAGTACCCGAGAGACAAGCAGGTCCCCCGGACGCCGATCAGTGGGGCGAGTACGTAGACCGGCTCATGGAAGTACTCAGCCCGCTCGACTGGGCCGGCTGGGAAGTCCCGGACGAATATGATTCGGGCTGGGATGCCGAAAGTGGCCAAATGCTCTCCGCCACGCTGTGGCGTACCAACGCCGCACTGGATGTCGAGTACTACCCGCGCGAGAACCGCCTCCGGTTTCTTCCCTACGAAGACGTATGCGGCGACTTCCCGGTATCTTCTTCCGCACTCGATGAAGAGGTCGAACTCACGGTCACCCTCCGGGGCGACGAGGCCGTCACGACGGTCCGACGTCGAGCTGGCGCGATGGGATTGCTGGATGCAACTCGCGTCCGTGTGGCGGAGGGGGCTGATCCAGAAGCCGCAGAGGCGCTCGAAGCGAAATCGCTACTGTCCCTCTTCGGCCCGGCAGCCTCGTATCGGAACATCCCGGTTGCGGAGGTCCTCAAGGAAGCTGTCCAGCACCCTGATCTCAGCACCTATCTGCGCTGGGTTGTCGGAATGGCAGGCCGCAACGTGCACCCGGATCCGGTGCCCGATGGGGCCGCTCTGGGTATCGCGGCCTGGTGCTGGCGCAATGAAACGGCTGTGGAGACTCACCATCTGTCCTCGGACGTGCTGATGGCTCGAGTGGACATTGCGGTGACTCGCGCGGTGCTGCCTCATGTCTGCCCGTACGAAGGTATCGACTGGGGCGGGATCGAGCAGTCACTGACTGATACGGACTGGGAACTCCCCAACGGTCGAACCATCTCCTCCCTGTTCGGCGACGGATGGCCGGAGGTGCAGTCGACGGTGCGTGAGCAGGTCCGGAAATGGCAACGCCTCGACAGCGAAATTCTGGGTCTGGACACCACTTTGAGGCTCATGACGATCGGTGGCTCGACCAGCTACACATGCCATTGGTGGGGACAAGGGCGGTGGCGCGCCATCTGTGAAGAGATCGTCCGCGATGCTGTAGAAGCTGGCTTCTCGCTGCCACAGCCATACGACTGCCGTGGTCCTGACGCCTTGATCGACGACTTGGAACACCCGGACCTGCAGTCCGACGCAGTACTGGACTGGCTTATCGACATGCCCGAAGCCACCGTTTCAGGGCCTCACGGATTGCGCCACCATCCAGTTACCCAGCCACTCGTGCGCGAATACGATCCATGGTGGGTAACGCCGGAGGGAGACTGAGTCCGCAGCCGACGGCGACCAGGCCCTACGAGCGGATCGAGCGTCTACCTCCAGCGGGACCAGCTGGAGGTAGACGCTCGGGGGTCCTTCGGCCAACTACTCGCCGAGTTCGAGTTCTAGTTTCTAGATGTCGAAGTACAGCTCGAACTCGTGCGGGTGGGGGCGGAGCTGCATGGGGGCGATTTCGTTGGTGCGCTTGTAGTCGATCCAGGTCTCGATCAGGTCGGAGGTGAAGACGCCGCCGGCCTGGAGGTACTCGTTGTCGGCCTCCAGGGCGTCCAGGACGGCCGGGAGGGAGGTGGGGACCTGGGGGACGTCCGCGTGCTCTTCGGGGGCGAGCTCGTAGAGGTCCTTGTCGATCGGCTCGGCGGGCTCGATCTTGTTCTTGATGCCGTCCAGGCCCGCCAGGAGGAGCGCGGAGAAGGCCAGGTAGGGGTTGGACGAGGGGTCCGGGGCGCGGAACTCGACGCGCTTGGCCTTCGGGTTGGAGCCCGTGATCGGGATACGCATCGCGGCGGAGCGGTTGCGCTGCGAGTAGACCAGGTTGACCGGGGCCTCGAAGCCGGGGACCAGGCGGTGGTAGGAGTTCACCGTCGGGTTGGTGAAGGCCAGGAGGGAGGGGGCGTGGCGCAGGATGCCGCCGATGTAGTAGCGGGCGGTGTCCGAGAGGCCCGCATAGCCCTGCTCGTCGTAGAAGAGGGGGTCGCCGCCGGCCCACAGGGACTGGTGGACGTGCATGCCGGAGCCGTTGTCGCCGAAGATCGGCTTGGGCATGAAGGTGGCGGTCTTGCCGTTGCGCCAGGCCGTGTTCTTGACGATGTACTTGAACAGCATCAGGTCGTCGGCCGCGGCCAGCAGCGTGTTGAACTTGTAGTTGATCTCCGCCTGGCCCGCGGTGCCCACCTCGTGGTGCTGGCGCTCGACCTGGAGGCCCGCGCGGATCAGCTCGGAGGAGATCTCGGCGCGCAGGTCGGCGAAGTGGTCGACCGGCGGGGCCGGGAAGTAGCCGCCCTTGTAACGGACCTTGTAGCCGCGGTTGCCGCCGTCCTCGAGAGCGCCGGTGTTCCAGGCGCCCGCCTCGGAGTCGATCTCGTAGAAGGAGCGGTTCGCGGTGGTCTCGAAGCGGGCGCTGTCGAATACGTAGAACTCCGCCTCGGGACCGAAGAACGCGGTGTCGGCGATGCCGGAGGAGGCGAGATACGCCTCGGCCTTCTTGGCCACGTTCCGCGGGTCACGGCTGTACTGCTCACCGGTGATCGGGTCGTGGATGAAGAAGTTGATGTTGAGGTGCTTCTCGGAGCGGAACGGGTCCACCCGGGCGGTCGACAGGTCCGGGACCAGAGCCATGTCGGACTCGTGGATGGCCTGGAAGCCGCGGATCGAGGAGCCGTCGAACATCAGGCTCTCGGCGGGGTCGAAGGCCTCCGCCGGAACGGCGAAGTGCTGCATGACGCCGGGCAGGTCGCAGAAGCGGACGTCGATGTATTTGACGTCGTTGTCCGCGATGTACTTCTTAGCCTCGTCGGCGTTCTGGAACATCCATCCTCCTAGTCCCGCCGCGTCGGGACGGGCTTGCTCCGGCTCCGGGTGCGGGCACGGTGGCGCCGCACGCCTGGTGGCCGACCATAGGCAGGTGCCATTTCTCCAGCATGACCCATCTGTTTCGCCGATGTTAACCACCAGGCCGGAACGGTGGCGGATAACGATCCGGAGTGCCACTGTTACGTTCAGTTTGCATTCTGCTTGCCTGTGTTTACTCGGCTACGCCCCGGTGTGAGACCTGGCGCGTATACGGCGTACAGCAGGCCGGTGTACGGCGTACGACGTGAGGCGTGCACCGTACCGGCCGGCCGCAGCCGACCGGTCCGCCGCGAAACCCGCGCGATACCGTTGTCGGGTGGACAACAGGGACGCAATCGGGTCGTGGCTGTCGGGACCGCGGGCCGCGGCTGAGGAGATGGGGGCCGACTTCGGCTACCGCGGCAAGCGGCTCGGCCTGCCCGAGGAGGGTTCCGGAGCCGTCGCGCCGGTCGGGCGCCGGATCGGCGCACTCTTCATCGACTGGGCGCTCTCCGCGCTCATCGCCTACGGACTGCTGGCGGACCGCCGCCTGGAGGCCACCAACAACTGGGCGCTGATCGTCTTCCTCGTCATGAGCCTGCTGACCGTCGGCACGGTCGGCTCCACGCCCGGCAAGCGGCTGCTGGGGCTGCGCGTCGTCTCCCTGGACGGGCTGACGAAGCTGCCGGTGTGGCGTACGGCGGTGCGTACGGTGCTGCTCGGCCTCGCCATCCCCGCGCTGATCTGGGACCGCGACAACCGCGGACTGCACGACCGGCTCTCGGGTTCGGTCCAGGTGAGGATCTGAGCCGGCCGAGTCTGAAGACAGCGAGCAGTCAAGCAGTCAGGGCGGGCCCCCGGAGAGGGAGCCCGCCCTGACTGCTCCCGCAGTGGCGGTCAGCGGCCGCCCTGCGGGCCCTTGGGGAGCTTCATCCCCTTGGGCATCGGGCCCTTCGGGATCGGCATGTTGCTCATGAGGTCGCCGAGCGCCCGGAGCCGGTCGTTGATCTGAGTGACCTCGGCGCCCTGGAGCGTACGGGGCAGCTTCATGATCTTGACGCGGAGCTTCTTCAGCTCGACCTGGCCCTCGTCCGGGCCGACGACCAGGGTGTGGACCGGCACATCGCCGACGACACGGTTCATCTTCTTCTTCTCGGACGCCAGCAGCCCGCGCAGCCGGTTCGGGTTGCCCTCGCCGACGAGCACGATGCCGGCCTTGCCGACCGCGCGGTGGACGACGTCCTGGCTGCGGTTCATCGCCACGGCCGGGGTCACCTGCCAGCCTCGGCCGATGTTCTCCAGCACTGCGGCCGCCGCTCCCGGCTGGCCCTCCATCTGCCCGAACGCGGCCCGCTCGGCGCGCCGCCCGAAGACGATCGCGCAGGCCAGCAGGGCCAGGAGCACGCCCAGAATTCCCAGGTAGACCGGGTGGTCGATCAGGAAGCCGATCGCGAGGAGTACACCGAAGGTGACAAGCCCCACACCGGCCAGGATCCAACCGATCTTCCGGTCCACGCGCCGGGTCATCTTGTACGTCTGAGCGATCTGCTTGAGCCGCCCAGGGTTCTCGGTGTTGTCCTTCCTCGCCATGCGGTGAAGTTTACGTGGGAGGGCGGAGGGACCGCTTCGGGGCCGGGGGTACGGGGGGCCGCCCCCCGCACTGGGAGGGCCGGCGGGCCCCCGTACGGCTCCAAGAGCAGCCGCGCTGAACGGTCAGCCGCGGCCGGTCAGCATGGGGCGGGGGGCCGAGGCGGCGTTCATTACGGTCTCCGCCTCATGGCGGGCCCGGGCGCGGCGGCGGTCCTCCTGGACCGCCGTCCACGCGTTGCGCCGGGCGACCCGCTGCCCGTTGCCGAAGAAAAGGTGCTCCAGACCTTCCAGTGCCCACAGGGTGGTTCGCACTGTCGTCCCCTCCGTCAGTCATCCGTCTGAACCGGGCGCCACCCGCGCAGTCGAGAACAGGTCGAGAAGCTGCGCGAGCGCGGTGTGTGGTTTCAGCGTTACGCCTCGGTGTTACCAGGCGATGACCGGAGGGTCAAAGTCCACGAAAGCCTGTGCGGCGAAGCTCACTCCGGGCGATCGGAAACCTCGCCGCACAGCCTCCTGGAACCCGCGCTCAGGCGGCCGAGTTCGTGCCCGTCCGACGGGCCTCGACGGCCTGCTGGTAGAGGCGTCCGGCGCGGTAGGAGGAGCGGACGAGCGGTCCTGACATGACGCCCGCGTAGCCGATCTCGTCGGCCTCCTGCTTCAGCTCGACGAACTCCTGCGGCTTCACCCAGCGCTCGACCGGGTGGTGCCGCGGGGTGGGGCGCAGGTACTGGGTGATGGTGATCAGCTCGGCGCCGGCCTCGTGCAGATCGCGCAGAGCCTCGCTGATCTCCTCGCGGGTCTCGCCCAGACCGAGGATCAGGTTGGACTTGACGACAAGACCGGCCTCGCGGGCGCGGGTGAGGACTTCCAGCGAGCGCTCGTAGCGGAAGCCGGGGCGGATGCGCTTGAAGATGCGGGGCACCGTCTCCACGTTGTGCGCCAGCACCTCGGGGCGGGAGGAGAAGACCTCCGCGAGCTGGTCGGGCTCGGCGTTGAAGTCGGGGATGAGCAGCTCGACGCCGGTGTCGGGCATCAGCCCGTGGATCTGGCGGACGGTCTCCGCGTAGAGCCAGGCGCCGCCGTCCTCGAGGTCGTCGCGGGCCACGCCGGTGATCGTCGCGTAGCGGAGCTCCATCGTGCGGACGGACTCGGCGACGCGGCGCGGCTCGTCGCGGTCGAGCTCGGCGGGCTTGCCGGTGTCGATCTGGCAGAAGTCGCACCGGCGGGTGCACTGCTCGCCGCCGATCAGGAAGGTCGCCTCGCGGTCCTCCCAGCATTCGAAGATGTTGGGACAGCCCGCCTCCTGGCAGACCGTGTGCAGGCCCTCGCTCTTGACCAGGTTCTGGAGGGCGTTGTACTCGGGGCCCATTTTCGCCCGGGTCTTGATCCACTCGGGCTTGCGCTCGATGGGGGTCTGGCTGTTGCGGACTTCAAGGCGGAGCAATCGCCGGCCGTCAGGCCTTGGCATTGACTGCCCGTCGGGTGCGACAGCGGACACGTCCGGCTCCCTACGTACTTTCGATTCAGCGGCGGGTATCAGCCTACGCCTGCGGTTCATGGCTTTCGTACCGGCCGGAGCCCGGGAAACATCCGACGCTCCGGCCTGCGGCGGAGATGCAGGAGACCAGGGACGGGCCCGGACTCGAACCGGACCCGGACCGGGCTCAGACCGCGCGGGGCATCGGAGTCGCGGACTCCAGCACCTCGCGCAGGTGCTTCTCCATCAGGGGAAGCACCTCGGAGACCGGAACATTCCTGCCCAGCTCCTGCGAGAGCGAGGTGACGCCCGCGTCACGGATGCCGCAGGGGACGATCCGGTCGAAACCGGTCGTATCCGGGTTGCAGTTCAGGGAGAAGCCGTGCATGGTCACGCCCTTGGCGACGCGGATGCCGATCTGCGCCAGCTTGCGGTCCTCACCGCGCTGGCCCGCGTTGGAGGGCGCGTACTCCGGGCCCATCAGACGGGGGTCGTAGTCCTCCTGGTCCAGCCGCGGGTCGAGGTCCAGCGCCAGGCCCGAGGACGGCTTCGTCCCCGGCCCGGCGGGCTTCTCCACCGCGTCGCCCAGCACCCATACGCCGCTGCGGCCCTCCACCCGCGTCGTCTCCAGGCCGAGCTCGGCGCAGGCGCGGATCATGGCCTCCTCGAGGCGGCGGACGTGTGCGACGACGTCCACCGGACGCGGCAGCTTCAGGATCGGATAGCCGACGAGCTGTCCGGGGCCGTGCCAGGTGATCTTGCCGCCGCGGTCGACGTCGACCACGGGGGTGCCGTCAAGCGGGCGTTCGCTGTCCTCGGTACGCCGCCCGGCCGTGTAGACCGGCGGGTGCTCCAGCAGCAGACAGGTGTCGGGGATCTCGTCGGCGAAGCGTGCCGCGTGCACCCGCTTCTGCTCCTGCCAGGCGTCCAGGTAGTCGACGGCGTTGTCGCCGAATCCCAGGTGGACGAAGCGGAGTTCGCCGTCCACCGGACCGTCCGCCGGACTCTCCAGCCGGGGTTCTCCCATGCCTTCTCTCCTTCGTAAGCCCGCGCCGTACGCCTGCGCACACCGGATGCGGGCCGCTTCGCGCAGCGCGCCCTCAGCCACTGTACGGCCGTCGCGCTCCGTCCCCGCAGGTGGCCGCCCCCTCACACGTACGGATGAATGCGCGACGAAGGCGGCGAACGATGTACGAGGGCCCGTTACATTCGCGCCGTTCCAGCAGGGCGCCCCGGCGTCTGACACAAGCCGTGAGGGCAGGAGACCGTAGACCTGATGACGATGGAACGACCTGGGGAGTCCGTGAACGACGCGGCCCAGCCATCCCAGCAGCGCATCCCCAACCGCCAGCTCGCAGCGCTGATCGCCGAGGCGGGCTTCTCCAACGCGGGCCTGGCCAGGCGCGTGGACCAGCTCGGCCTCGAACACGGTCTTGACCTGCGCTACGACAAGACGTCGGTGACCCGGTGGCTGCGCGGCCAGCAGCCCAGGGGGACGACGCCCGCGCTGATCGCCGAGGTCTTCACCCGGCGCCTGGGGCGGCGGCTGACCGCACAGGATCTCGGCCTCGACGCCTGCGCGCCGGTGTACGCGGGGCTGGAGTTCGCGGCGACGCCCGCCGAGGCGGTCGACATCGTCAGCGGATTGTGGCGTAAGGACTCCGGCAGCCATGCGGAGCTGCGGAAGATCGCGTTCACTCCGGCGGGACTCGTGGTGCCGAGCCGGGACTGGCTGATCGGCCGGGCGGACGAGCGCGTGGCACGCGGCCCCGAACCGGACGGCTCGGGCAGCCCGGCAGGGCCCGGGGGCCCAGGGTCGGGCGGCGGAGCGACCGGCGCCGGGCCTGGCTCCGTGCCGGGAGCCGGCCAGTCGGCGCCCGGCACCGGCACCGGGCTCGGCGCACCCCGCGGACAGGGCCTCGGGCAGGCGCACGGAGCGGGGCACGGGCACAGCCACGGACTCGGCCACGGGCACGGCCCTGCTTCCGGATCCGCCGCCGCGGGTCCGGGCGGCATGGGGCACGGCGCCACAGGGCTGCGGGTCCCGGCACAGTCCCGGGTCGGCGGCGGGCCGGGGGCGAACACCAGGCCGCCGTCGCTGGCCGCTGCCCGGCTGGACCGGGTGGAGCGCGGCCCGGGTCAGCGGGTGTCCGGGGGCGACGTGGCGGCGCTGCGTTCGGTGTGCGAGCTCTTCCGCGCCCTGGACCACGCCTACGGCGGCGGGCACGCGCGGCAGGCCCTGGTGCGGTATCTGGAGCACGAGGCCGAGCCGATGCTGCGCGGCGTCTACGGGGAGCAGCTCGGCAGGAGGCTGTTCGCGGCCGCTGCCGATCTGACCCGGCTGGCGGGCTGGACCTCCTACGACATCGCCGCGCACGGCCTGGCGCAGCGCTACTTCGTGCAGGCGCTGCGGCTGACCCAGGCGGCCGGCGACCGCGCCTTCGGCGCCTATGTGCTGGTGACGATGAGCAGGCAGGCCGTCTATCTGGGGCACGGGCGCGAGGCGGTGCAGCTGGCCCGGGTCGCGCAGCAGGGCGTCGGCACCTCGGTGCCGCCGGTGGTCCAGGCGCTGCTGCACGCGGCTGAGGCGCGCGGGCACGGGGTGCTGGGCGAGGTGCGGGCCTGCACGGCGTCGCTGGCCCGCGCGGAGCGGGCGCTGGAGTCCGCCCGGCCCAGCGAGGACGTACCCGCCTGGGCGCGGTTCTTCGACGAGGCGCAGCTGGCCGACGAGTTCGGGCACTGCCACCGCGACCTCCAGCAGTACCGCGCCGCCGCGCAGCACGCCGAGCGCTCGCTCCAGCTGCGCAGCGCCGGGTTCGCGCGCAGCCGGCTGTTCTGCCGGGTGGTGCTGGCCACGGCGCGGCTGGGGCTGGGCGAGATCGAGCAGGCGTGCGCGCTGGGTGCGGAGGCGGCCCACCAGGCGGCGGAGATGCGGTCCGTACGTGCTCATGAGTACGTACGGGATTTCGAGCGGCGGTTGGAGCCGTATCGGGATGCGGCGGCCGTCCGGCAGTATCGGGAGAAGGTCTCGGCGTTGGTGTGAGACTTTTCTTGTGAGGCTGTCCTGAGACGCTGTTCTGGGGAGGGGCTGCCCCTGGTTGGCCGTTGCAGACTGCGGGTTGGGGGTGGTTGTGGGGGCACCCCCTGCTCGAAGAGCTTGGGGGAGCCGTTCCCCGCGCCCCTTCGGGGCGCGTTCTCCCTCCGGGGCGCGGGTCAGGTCGGGCGGCAGGGGATTTCCATGGTGACCATGGTGGGGCCGCCCGGGGGGCTGGTGATGGCCAGGACGCCGTCGAACGGGCCCAGTCGGCGCTCGACACCGGCTATGCCGGAGCCCTTGGAGATGTCGGCGCCGCCCTGGCCGTCGTCGGTGACGGATATCCGGAGCATGCCGCCCGCTTCGTGGGTGTAGTGGATGTCCAGCCAGATGTGCTCGGCCCCGGCGTGCTTGACCGCGTTGGTGAGCACCTCGCTGACCGCGAAGTAGGCGGCGGACTCGACCGGTTCGGCGAACCGTCCTGGCAGTTCGATGTCGACCTCGACGGGCACCTGCATCCGCAGCGCGAGGGCTTCCGCAGCGTCGCCCAGGCCGCGCTCGGCGAGGACCGGCGGGTGGATGCCCCGTACCAGATCGCGCAGCTCGGTCAGGGCCTCGGCGGAGGATTGCCTGGCCTGCGCGATGAGTTGTCTGGCTTTGCCGGGGTCGTGCTCGATCAGGGCCTCGATGGTGCCGAGGTTCATGCCCATGGCGACCAGCCGGGCCTGCGCGCCGTCGTGCAGATCCCGCTCGATACGGCGCAGCTCGGCGGCGGAGGTGTCCACCGCGTCGTGCCGCGTCTCGTACAGCTGCTCCACCCGCTGGGCCAGCTGGGCGCCACGCGGCGGCGCGAGCAGGCCGCGGGCCAGCTGGAAGTGGGCCTTGATCAGATGCGGGTTGGCGTAGCAGCCGAGCAGCAGGACGAAGCTGCCGAGGGCCGCGCACTGCACCGCGTCGCCGAAGGTGTCGACGTGGATGAAGCCGTACCAGTAGTCCCCCGCGACGGCGCGCCACACGCCCGCGAACATCACCCAGCCCTCTGCTCCGTAGCCGATCAGCGCGACCGGCAGCAGCGCGAGGACGAAGCCGGCGATCGCGTCGGTGATCAGCCAGATGAAGTCCCGCCAGGTGGCCGGGTCCTTGAGCATCAGTACGCAGCGCTCGACGTGCCCCGTCACCCCGCGCGGACCGGGCGGCAGCGGCCGGTAGGAGGCTGGGATGCTCAGGCCCGCCCACTCCCCTGCCAGCACTCTGCGCTGGCCGGCGTGCATCCGTACGGCGTACAGCAGCCAGGGCGTGGTGAAGAGGCCGATGCCCAGCAGCGTCAGCACGAGCGACACCAGCGTCATCAGGAACAGGGCCAGGGACACGCCGAGGGAGAGGACCATCAGCACCAGGCCGCGTGCGGCCGCCAGCAGCGCGCCCGCCGGGCGTCCCCTCCCGAAGCCCCGCCGGGGCGGGGCCGACCGCTCGGCACCGTCGGTCCGCACCGCAGCCGTCACCTTGGCCTCAGTCACCACTCGCCCCCAGCTCCGTCTTCCTCCGCTGCCCGTTTTCCGGGTCACCGTGCCAGTCTGCGCGCTGCCGCCCCTCCGGTGCACTGGCCCGGGCTACCGTCCCGCAGGTAGACCTAGCACCACCCTCAGGCTCTCCCTTTGCTTCCGTGCCAGGGGTGCTCGGCGGCTGTGGCCGAACGCCCGCCGTTTCTAGCGTCGTTGCTGCCCACCTAGGCCCAGGCCGGGCCGACGACGCAGACACGGAAACGGGGAGAGCCCGATGCGCAGACCACCCACACCCACCGGCCCGGCGGCATCCACCCGGCCGCCACGCGCGGGTCTTGCCGCGCGGCTCGGCGGCTGGAGCACCCGGCACCGCAAGACGGCGGTCATCGGCTGGCTGCTGTTCGTCGTGCTCGCCGCGACGCTCGGCGGGATGGCCGGGCTGACGGAGCCCACCGACAGCGAGCAGTCCGTACGGGACTCGGCGCGGGCGACCACCATCCTGGAGGACGCCGGGATCGAGGAGCCGCCGGCCGAATCGGTGATGGTCTCCAGCACCGAGAAGGGCGGCTGGCGGGCGACCGCGAAGGAGGTCGTCCGGGCCGTCGAGGACACCGGCCGGGTCAAGAACGTCCGCGATCCGCTCCCCTCCAAGGACGGCAGGGCCGGCCTGATCGGCTTCGAGATGCGCGGCGATCCCGACTCGACGGACGAGAAGCCGGTGGACGAGGTCATCGACGCGGTCGGCAAGGTCCGCGAGGCGCACCGCGGCGAGGGCATCGAGATCCACCAGTACGGCGAAGCCAGCGCCATGAAGTGGCTGAACAAGATCCTCGGTGACGACTTCGCCAAGGCCGAGTGGACGGCCGTCCCGCTGGCGCTGGGCATCCTGCTGGTGGCGTTCGGGGCGCTGGTGGCCGCGCTGCTGCCGGTGGCGCTCGCGCTGACCGCGTTTATCGCCGCGAACGGCATCCTCGCGCTCCTCTCCACCCAGCTGCACATCGATGAGACGACCAACTCGGTGATGCTGCTGATGGGGCTGGCCGTCGGCGTCGACTACTGCCTGTTCTACCTGCGCCGGGAGCGCGACGAGCGGGCCGCGGGACGGGACGCGGAGACCGCCCTGCGGATCGCGGCGGCCACCAGTGGCCGTGCCGTTCTGGTGTCGGGCGTGACGGTGATGGTGGCGATGGCGGGCATGTTCCTGTCGGGGCTGCTGCTGTTCAAGGGCTTCGCCGTCGCCACGATCCTGGTCGTCTTCATCGCGATGCTCGGCTCGGTGACGATCCTGCCCGCGCTGCTGTCCTGGCTGGGCGACCGGATCGACAAGGGCAAGGTGCCCTTCCTGGGCGGCCGCAAGCGGGACCGTGCAGCCGGGCGGCGCAAGCCCGCAGGGCGGATCGCCGGTGCGCTGCTGCGCCCGGTGCTGGCGGCGCCGGGGCTGTTCGCCGTACTCGCGGCCGCGGCGATGCTCGTACTGGCCGCGCCGGCGCTCGGCATGAAGACCGAACAGCTCTCCCTCGACAAGCAGATGCCCAAGAACGCCGAACTGCGCGTCAACGCCGAGAAGATCACCGAGACCTTCCCCGGCGGGCCCGAACCGGCCCGGGTCGTCCTCAAGGCCGACGACGTGCGCTCGCCCCAGACCCGCGCGGCGCTCGCCGACTTCAAGGAGACGGTCGGCAAGGACACCGGGCACTTCGGCCGGGGCGTCGAGACGGTCGTGCACGGCAAGGAGAACGTCGCCGTCATCGACGTACCGCTGGCGGGCAACGGCACCGACGAGACCTCCCTCGCCGCGCTCGACGTGCTGCGCGAGAAGGTCGTGCCGGACACGCTGGGGCCGGCCGCCGCCGACGGGCAGGTCTACGTCACCGGAGAGCTCGCCGGCTCGAAGGACTTCAACGACCAGCTCAAGGACGGCATCGTGCCGGTGCTCGTCTTCATCACCGTCGTCACCTTCCTGCTGATGCTGGTCAGCTTCCGCTCGGCGCCCATCGCGCTCGCCTCGATCGTCCTCAACCTGCTGTCGGTCGGCGCGGCGTTCGGGGTGATGACGGCGGTCTTCCAGCACGGCTGGGGTGCCTCGCTGTTCGGCACCGAGGCGGTAGGTGCCATCGAGTCGTGGATGCCGCTGTTCGTGCTGGTCGTGCTGTTCGGTCTGTCGATGGACTACCACGTGTTCGTGGTGTCGCGGATACGGGAGGCCAGGGACCGGGGCATGAGCACGCGGGAGGCGATCAGCGACGGGATCAGGGCCACCGCCTCTGCGGTGACCGGTGCGGCGCTGATCATGGTGGCCGTGTTCGCGGTCTTCGCGACGCTGTCGATGCAGGACATGAAGCAGATGGGCGTCGGGCTCGCGGTGGCCGTGCTGCTGGATGCCACGGTGGTGCGGATGGTGTTGCTGCCGGCGGTGATGATGCTGCTGGGCGAGCGGAACTGGTATCTGCCCCGGTGGTTGGGGTGGCTGCCGCGGATGGAGCACGAGGCTGTGCCCACCGTGCCGGCGCAGGCGGCGCCGGGCGCTTGGGGTGCGGGGCCTTATGGTGAGCCGCCGCGGACAGTGGCTGCGCCGCCGGAGCACGTTCGGTGACCCAGCGGCGGCTTTCCTGAGTGGCTGGTGCTCGCCGTTGCCGGACAGAGGGGGGTTGTGCCCACAACCCCCCTCAACGCGCTCCCTCCCAGCGTTGCGGAATCGCGTCGCCTGACGGGGCGTCGCCGCGGCCGTAGTGGTGGGTGGTGAACATGTACACCAGGCCGGCGGCGAGGACGACGCCGCCGCTGAGCAGGACGATGTAGTTGGAGTACCAGGGCTCTTCAGGGGTGCGGGCCCAGCAGATGTTGATGATGGCGAAGATGCCGTACGCCAGGGCCGCGCTGTTGACCAGGACGCCCCAGCGGCCGAGCGTGAACTCGCCGGTGGCGCGCCAGCCCTTGAGGCGGGCGCGCAGCGCGGCCAGGACCACCATCTGGAAGGAGCCGTAGATGCCGAGGATCGCGAAGGACACGATCTTGGTGAGGGCGTCCTCGGAGACCAGCGAACCGAACGCGATCAGCCCGGGGATGACGGCGGCGACCAGCAGCGCCACCTCGGGCACGGCCCGTTTGTGGGAGAAGCGGCGCAGCAGTTTGTGGCCGACGACCATCTGGTCGCGGGCGTAGGAGTAGATGAGGCGGCCCGCGGCGGCCTGGAGGCTGATGGTGCAGGAGAGGAAGGAGATGAGGACGACGGCCATCACCAGCCGGGCGCCGACCGTGCCCATGGCGTCGAAGAGGACGTTGACGACCGGGTCGGTGTCCTTGCCGGAGATCACCGCGCCGTAGTCGGTGACGGACAGCAGCAGCGAGCCGCAGGTGAAGGTGGCGGCGGCGCCGCCGACGTAGATGGTGCGGCGCATCGCCTTGGGGATGACCAGGCCCGGGTGGGCGACCTCCTCGGCGGTGTCGCCGCACGCCTCGAAGCCGTAGTACTGGTAGAAGCCGATGATGGCGGCGGCCAGGAAGACCGGGGCGTAGGAGCCGTCGCCCTGGGTCCCGTGGGTGTCGAGGATGACGCCGAGTCCGTGTTCGCGGTGGGTGACCAGCAGATAGACGCCGACGATCAGCGCGCCGACCAGCTCGGCGCTGAAGCCGATGATGGCGGCGAGCGACAGTGCCTTCGTACCGGCGTAGTTGATCAGCGCGGCGACGACGATCAGGATGACGGTGCAGATCACCGTGGTGTGCACGCTCGAGCTGAAGCCGAAGAGGATGGCGATGTAGGGGCCGGCGCCGTACGCGACGCTGGTGATCGTCACCAGCAGCGCCCACATGTAGACCCAGCCCGTCATCCACGCCCACCGCATGCCCCACAGCCGCCGCGCCCACGGATAGACGCCGCCCGCGATGGGGAACTGCGCCACGATCTCGCCGAAGACCAGCGCCACCAGGAACTGGCCGCAGCCCGCCAGCAGGAACGCCCAGATCATCGGCGGCCCGCCCTCGGCGAGCGCCGAGCCGAAGAGGGTGTAGGTGCTCACCACGGGCGAGAGGTAGGTGAAGCCGAGGGCGAAGTTCGCCCACGGACCCATCTCCTTGCGGAACTCCGAGCCGGGGGCCTCCGCTCCGGGGGCCTCCGCTCCGGGTGCGCCCGCGCCGGGGGCGTTCTCGCCGCCCGCGCCGGAGGCCGGCTGGGACCGGCCCATCAGCGCTCGCCTCCCTCGGGCTGCGGGCCTGGGCGCCCGGTGATCAGGTCGGCGGCGCGTTCGGCGACCAGCAGCACGGTCACCATGGGGTTGATGGTCGGCATCGTCGGGAAGACCGACGCGTCGATCACCCGTACCCCGTCCTGTCCGCGCAGCCGCAGCAGCGGGTCGACGACGGCCATCGGGTCCTCGGCTGCGCCCATCCGGCAGGTGCCCGCCGGGTGGTAGACGGTGTGGGCGACGCGCCGTCCGTACTCGGAGAGTTCGGCGTCGGTGCTCACCCGCGGACCGGGCGCGATCTCCTGCTTCAGCCAGTCGCGCAGCGGCGTGGTGTTCGCCACCTCGCGGGCCAGCCGCAGCCCGTCCACGATGGTGCGCTCGTCGTGCCCTTCCGGGTCGGTGAAGTAGCGGAAGTCCAGCGCCGGGTGGACGGCCGGATCGGAGCTGCGCAGCCACAGCCGTCCCACCGACCGGGCCCGGGGCACGTTGGGCGTCATGCACACGCCGTGCAGGGGTGTGGGGTAGCCGAGGCGTTCGGTGTTGACGGTGAACGGCACCTGGTAGAAGTGCCACATCAGATCGGGCCGGGGCTGGGAGGTGTCGCGGCGTACGAACAGCCCTGCGTCGGAGTCCATCGCCGAGTTGGGCGGCAGCGGCTCGTGGGTCTCCCACACGATCACCGACTCCGGGTGGTCGAGCAGGTTCTCGCCCACGCCGGGCAGGTCCGCGTGCACCTCGATGCCGAGCGCCCGCAGTTCGCCGGCGGGGCCGACGCCGGAGAGCAGCAGCAGCCGCGGGGTGTCCACGGCCCCGGCGCACAGCAGCACTTCGCGCTCCGCGCGCACGGTGCCGGCGGAGCCGTCGGCGTACCGCACCCGGACGCGGCTGAGCCGCCCGGCGCCGTCGGGGACCAGCTGGTGGGCCCAGGTCTCCAGCTTCAGCGTCAGATTGCGCCGCTTGCCGATGATCGGGTGCAGGTAGGCGACGGAGGCGGAGGAGCGCTTGTTCGTGGCCGGGTCGTAGGCGAGGGAGAAGAAGCCGGCGCCGTCGGGGAAGGGGCGGCGGTTGAAGTCCTCGATGACGGGTACGTGCAGCGCTTCGGCGGCGGCGGTCACGAAGTCGCGGGCGATGGGGTTACGGTCGTCCTCGCCGACGGGGACGATGTTGTTGCGCAGCCGCTTGCGGTACGGCAGGACGGTCAGCGGGTCCCAGCCGGCGCAGCCCATCCCCACCCACTCGTCCAGGTCCTGGGGGAAGGGGAGGAAGCTGATGAGCGTGTTGTGCGAGGAGCAGCCGCCCAGCACCCTGGCGCGGGAGTGCACGATGTGCGAGTTGCCGCGCGGCTGTTCGGTGGTGGTGTAGCCGTAGTCGTACTCCGACTCCAGCAGATTGATCCAGTTGCGCAGCCGCAGCACCTTCTCGTCGCCGACGTCGCTGGGCCCGCCCTCGATGACGCACACCCGGCAGTCGGGGTCCTCGCTCAGCCGGGCCGCCAGCACGGAGCCGGCCGTGCCGCCGCCGACGATGACGTAGTCGTAGCTGCTCTCGCCGTTCGCGTTCATACGGTCCGTTTCCTCAGCGCTTGAACTCAGCCCTTGGCCTTCGGCCTTTGATCTCAGCCTTTGAACCAGCCGGAGGGGGCCGGTGCGAGGTTCTGGTAGATGTGCTTGGCCTCCTGGTACTCGCGCAGCCCGGTCGGCCCCAGTTCGCGGCCGATGCCGGAGCGGCCGAAGCCGCCCCACTCGGCCTGCGGTACGTACGGGTGGAAGTCGTTGATCCAGATCGTGCCGTGCCGCAGCCGGTTGGCCACCCGCTGGGCGCGGCCCGCGTCGCTCGTCCACACCCCGCCCGCCAGCCCGTAGCGGGTGTCGTTGGCCAGCTCGACGGCCTCGTCCTCGGTGCGGAACCGCTCGACGGTGACGACCGGGCCGAAGATCTCCTCCTGGACGATGCGCATCGAGCGGTCGCAGTCGGCGTAGACGGTCGGCAGCAGGAAGTAGCCGTTGGCCAGTTCGGGGTCGTCGGGGCGGCGTCCGCCGGTGACCAGCCGGGCGCCCTCCTCGCGGGCGAGCTCCAGATAGCCCTCCACCTTGGCGCGGTGCTCGGCGGAGCTGAGCGGGCCCGACTCGGTCATCGGTTCCAGGCCGTTGCCCAGCCGGATGGCGGCGGTCCTGGCGCCCAGCGCTTCCACGAACTCGTCGTGGATGCCCTGTTGCACCAGCAGCCGCGAACCGGCGGAGCAGATCTGGCCCGAGTGCAGGAAGGCGGCGTCCAGCGCGTAGTCGAGCGCGGCGGTGAAGTCCGCGTCGTCGAAGACCACGTTGGGGTTCTTGCCGCCCAGTTCCAGTGCGAGGTTCTTCACGCCCGGGGCGACGCTCTCCATGATCTTCCGCCCGGTCGCCAGACCGCCGGTGAAGGAGACCAGGTCCACCTCCGGGTGACTGGTCATGGCAGCGCCGACCGTGGCACCTGAGCCGAGCACCAGGTTGGCGACTCCGGGCGGCGCCCCGGCCTCGGCGATCAGGCGGATCATGGCGATGGTGGACAGCGGCGTGACCTCGCTGGGTTTGAGCACGAAGGTGTTGCCGGCGGCCAGCGCCGGGGCGACCTTCCAGGACGCCTGGAGCAGCGGGTAGTTCCACGGGGCGATCAGGCAGCAGACGCCGACCGGGTTGTAGACGACGCGGCTGAGCACGTCGGGGCCGACGTCCACCACCCGGCCGCCGTCCTTGCCGGCCAGCTCCGCGAAGTAGCGGAAGGCGTTCGCGACGTCCTCGATGTCGGTCCGGGCCTCGGTGAGGGTCTTGCCGGTGTCGAGGGTCTCGGTGCGGGCGATCTCCTCCTGGTCGCGCAGCAGCAGTTGGTGCACGCGGTGGAGGACGTCGGCGCGCTGCCGGGTGGGCGCCGAGGACCAGCCGGCCCGCTCGAAGGCGCGCTTGGCGGCGCGTACGGCCATGTCGACGTCGGTCTCGTCCGCCTCGTCGACGGTGGCGATCACGGAGGCGTCGAACGGGTTGAGCACATCCCGCCGCCCGCCCGCCGTGGCCTGCCGCCACTCCCCGTCGATGAACAGCTCCGCCATCGCCCGTCTCCCTCGCTCACGCCCGACCGGCGCCAAGACTGCGCCAGCGCCTCATCCCTGGCTACGGGGCACACCGGACGAGGGACCGTGGAGCGGGATATTCGGCACTGATGGGGCAATCGGGGGGCAACCCGCGGCCGGGCCGGGCCGCCCGCACGCCCCGGGGGACGGGACGGACCGCCCCGGGCATCCCCGGACCGGGCCCCGGACCTCGTAGGCTGCCGGTATGAAGTTCGGACTGCTGGGGACGGGCCCCTGGGCCGAGCGCACCCATGGCCCCGCGCTCGCCGCGCACCAGGACGTGGAGCTGGCCGGGGTGTGGGGGCGGCGCCCCGAGCCGACGGGGGCGCTCGCCCAGCGCCTTGGGACCCGGCCGTACGCCGATCTGGACGCGCTCTTCGACGCCTGCGACGCGGTCGCCGTCGCGCTCCCGCCGGACATCCAGGCGCCGCTCGCCGTCCGGGCTGCGAACGCCGGATGCCATCTGCTGCTCGACAAGCCCGTCGCCACCACACCCGAGGGCGCCCGCGGTGTCGCGGAGGCGGTCGAGCGGGCCGGGGTCGGCTGCGTCGTCTTCTTCACGCTGCACTTCTGCGAGTCGACCGGCGGCTGGCTGCGCGAACAGGCCGCGGCGGAAGGCTGGCAGGTCGGCCGCGCCGACTGGCTCTCCCCCGTCTTCGGCGGGGCCGACTCGCCGTACACCGCCTCGCCCTGGCGGCGGGAGAAGGGCGCGCTGTGGGACGTGGGACCGCACGCGCTGTCCGTACTGCTGCCGCTGCTCGGCCCCGTCGCGGAGGTGACGGCGGCGCGCGGCGGCACCGGCGACACCGTGCACCTGGTGCTGCGGCACACCTCGGGTGCCTCCAGCAGCTGCACGCTGACCCACTCGGTGACCCCCGCGGCGGCAGGGGTCACGGCGGAGGTGCGGGGTGCCCCGGGCGTCGCGCAGCTCCCCGTACGTGACGAGGCTCCCGCCGCGTCGTTCGGCCGCGCGATCGAAGCGCTGCTGACGGCGGTCCGTACCGGCGAAGGGCACCTGTGCGGGGCGCGGTTCGCTCAGACGGTCACTTCACTGCTGCACGAGGCGCAGCAGCAGCTGCCGACCGCTTGATCCGGCCGGTGCTCCGGGCGGGCAGCAGCGCGAGGGCGAACGAGCACAGCAGCAGCGCCGTGGCCGCCACGGGTACGTACCGGACACCGGCCGTGCCGACGACGGCGCCGCCCAGCGCGCCCGCCACACCGGTGCCCAGGTAGAGCCCTGAGATGTTCAGCGCCGAGGCCGTCATCCCCGCCTCAGGACCGGCCGCTGCCAGCACACTGCCCTGCACCGGCGGGTTGAGGCCCCAGGCGAAGACCGCCCAGCAGCCGATGACGACGGCCAGTACGGCGGTGCTGTGTACGCCGCTGAAGACCAGAGCCGCCGCCGTCGCCAGCATCAGCGCGTGGCCGCCGAGCACCAGTCGCAGCCCGCGCCGCGGCCCCCAGGCGTCGGTGGCCCGGCCCGCCAGCAGCGCCCCGGCCAGCCCCGCCGCGCCGACGAGGAAGAGCAGGAAGGAGAGCAGTCCGTACGAGTCGGAGGCCACCTCGGCCGCGTAGGCGCCCAGATAGGTGTAGAACATCAGCCCGCCGCTCGCCGCCAGGAACGTCACCGCCACCACGCGCAGCACTGCCGCCTCCCGCAGCGGCGCCAGCCGTCGACGCAGCGGTGCCGGCTCGCCGCCAGGCACGGCGGGCGCGGTGGCCAGCACACCGACCGTGGCAAGGGCGCCCACGGCGGCGATCAGCCAGAAGGTGGCACGCCAGCCGAACGCGCCACCGAGCCAGGAGCCGACGGGTACGCCGGTGAACAGCGCCGCCGTCATCCCCGCGGTGACGACACCGAGATAGCGTCCCTGCGCATCCTTCGGCGCCCCGGCGGCAGCTGTGGCGAAGGCCGCCGCCGTGACGACCGCGGCGCACAACGCCGCGACCACCCGGGCTGCGAGCAGCCACCAGTAGCCCGGTGCGAGCGCCGCCGCCACGTTCGCGACGACGAAGAGGGCGAGTCCGGCCGCCGTCACCGTACGGCGCGCGAAGCGTTCGCACACGACGGCGAGCGTCGGGGCGCCGAGCGCGTAGACGACGGCGAAGACGGTCACCAGCTGCCCGGCCGCGGAGACGCTGACACCCAGGTCGCCGGCGATCCGGGGAAGGACCCCCGCGATGATGAACTCGTCGGTGGCGGTGGCCAGAAGCGTGAGGAAGAGGACGTAGAGCCAGCCGGGCAGGCGGCTGCTGCCCGCTGTGCTGCGTGCGGTAGTCATGCGGCGCACGGTAGGCAGTGACACCGGTGTCACCTGCAAGCGCGGCGCACGACTTCAGACCGTCCGGTCGGTCTCCTCCGCGCGGCGCAGCACCTCGCCGAGCTCGGCGTCCGGGTCGGCGGCCCGCAGCCGGGCGATACGGGCCACCAGCCGGGTGCGGTACCGGGCGAGTTCGGCCGCCTTCTCCTCCACCGCGGCCAGCCGCCGCTCGTACATCGCCAGCGTCTCCGCGGGGCTGTCCTGGCAGGCCATGAACTCCTCGGTCTTCATGTCCAGACAGGGCGCGACCTGAAGGATGTCCTCGGTACCCAGCCCCGCGGCCAGCAGTTCCCGCACATTGCGGACCCGGTTGACGGCGCTCTCGTCGTACGCCCGCCAGCCCTTGGCCGTCCGCCCCGCCACGAGCAGCCCTTGCTGCTCGTAGTAGCGGAGGGAGCGCTTGCTCGCGCCCGTGCGCTGCGCCAGTTCGCCGATCAACATGCTCCCCTTCAACACCGTGCCGGGTCACCGTCTTCCCGGGCGCGGGCTCGGGACATGGCGCCAGGCCTACAGGCGCCGGGCGGTGAGGGTGGTGGCGTGGAGGTCGGGGTCGGTGGTGACGGTGACGGTGAGACCGGCGGCGGACAGCAGGCCGGCTGCCGCCTCGGCCTGACGGGAGCTGGTCTCCGTCAGCAGCGCTCCGCCGGGGGCCAGCCAGCTCGCGGCGTCCGCGGCGACACGGCGCAGCAGGGACAGGCCGTCGGGTCCGCCGTCCAGCGCGGGCCGCGGCTCGTGGTCGCGGGCCTCGGGCGGGAGGAGCGGTATGTCAGCGGTGGGTACGTAGGGCACGTTGGCCGTCAGTACGTCCACCCGGCCCCGCAGCCGTCCGGGCAGCGCAGCGAACAGATCCCCCTCGTGGACGTGCACCCGCGGCCCGGCGAGGTTGCGCCGCGCGCACCGTACGGCGGCGGGATCGAGGTCCGCGGCGTGCAGTTCGCCGCGACCGCCCAGCGCGGTGAGCAGCGCAGCACCGATCGCTCCCGTACCGCAGCACAGATCGACGAGTACGGGCAGCTCGGCACTGGACGCGCATGCGGCGGCCTGCCGTACCAGGAACTCGGTGCGGCGCCGGGGCACGAAGACGCCGGGCTCCACGGCGATCCGGAGGCCGGCGAACTCCGCCCAGCCCAGTACGTGTTCGAGGGGGTGCCCGGCGATGCGGCGGTCGGTCATCCGGCGCAGTTCGGCCGGGCCGCGCGCGGTCTCGTACAGCAGGCGTGCCTCGTTCTCGGCGAAGACACAGCCCGCGGCGCGGAGCTGCGCGACGAGGTCGGTGGGGTGGCCGGGGTGGTGCGCGGGATGGCCGTGGATGTGCTCGGGGTGGCTGT
>NZ_JADKMA010000389.1 GCF_017676365.1 Streptomyces oryzae | reverse complement strand
CCGACGCCCCTCCCCCGGCCCCGTACACCCTGAGGCTGCTGGCCGAGACGGTGCGGGGATCCGGCGCCGATCACCGGGAGGGCGCGGCCGGTACGGCCTCCGGCACCTCCCTCCCGAACCTCCCCGCCACAACGCCCGGCGCTCCCACTCCCGCGCCGCTGCCGGGCGCCCGCAACGCCTGTACGTCACGCGGCTCCCGGCCCGTCGCGAGTCCCGGTCCCGGCGAGGTGGCCTCGGTCCACGAGCACGCCCGGTTCTTCGCGCTCCAGGCGGACCGGCACGGCGGCGGCCACATCCGCACCTCGCTCGCCGCCTACCTCTCCGGGCTCGTCCGTACCCTGCGCCACGGGGAAGAGGGCGTACACCAGCGCGGGATGCAGGCGGGCGCGGCGCGGCTCAGCTATCTGCTGGCGCGGGTCTACGCCGACGAACAGCGGCACGGTCTCGCCCAGCGCGCCTTCCTCACCGCGGCCGAACTCGCCGAGGCGGCGGCGGACCCGGAGGGGGTGGCGCTGGCCCGCCGCGCACTCAGCTCGCAGGCGCACCAACTGGGCCACCCCCGTGCGAGCCTGGCGCTCGCCGAGGCGGCCCTCTCGGCGGCCCCGGCGGACACCGATCCCTCGGCCCGCGCGTTCCTGTACGCGGGGCTGGCCGTCGCCGGCGCGGCGTGCGGCGAACGGGACCTGGCACTGGACGCGCTGGCCCGCGCCGAGCGCCAGTTGGCGCGCGCACCCGTCGATCTGACGACAGGACCGGAGAGCCCGAGCGGCGAACCGGTCGGCACGTACCAGGACGCGGCGCTGCTCTACCAGTCCAGTCAGGTACGGGTCGCACTGGGCGACCGGGAGGGCGCCATCCGCGATCTGCGCGCCTCGCTGTCCTCGCGCCCCACCGCCGAGCGCCGCACGCGCGCCCTGTGCCAGGCGGAGCTGGCCGAACTGCTGCTCTCCCGCGGGCGCCTGGAGGAGGCGTGCGCCACCTGGAGCGGCTTTCTGGAGGTGTCGGAGCAGGTGCGTTCGGGCCGGGTGCTGGCGGCCCGCTCCCGGATACCGGGTCTGCTGCGCCCGTATGCCCGCCACCGCCGGGTGCGTTCGCTCCTCCTGCAGGCGGGCCCGCCTGCGAGTGCCGGGCAGGTCGGCTAGAAGGGGCCCGATAACGGGTATGAAGCCCAGGGCCGCTCCGGCAGCGCCCTGACAGCGGCACCGGCGACGGACAGACCCAGCAGACGGGGGCGAGCATGGCCACACCCATCACCGCGACCGCTTTCGTCCAGGCCCTCAAGAAGGAGGGCGTCAAGATCGAGGAGGTCCGCGACTGGCGCAACCACAACCGCAACCAGCACGGTCCGTGGGGCCCGGTGCACGGCATCGTGATCCACCACACCGTCACCAGCGGCTCGGCCGAGACAGTCGACCTGATCTACGACGGCCACCCGGAGCTGCCGGGCCCCCTCGCGCACGGCTGCATCACCAAGGACGGCACCGTCCACCTGACCGGGCACGGCCGGGCCAACCACGCGGGCTCCGGCGATGACGACGTACTGCGCGCCGTCATCGCCGAGCGCTCCCTGCCCCGGCCGAACCAGCAGAACACCGACGGGAACAGGTATTTCTACGGCTTCGAGTGCGAGAACCTCGGAGACGGCGAGGACCCGTGGCCGGCCGAGCAGCTGGACGCCATCGAGCGAGCCGCCGCCGCGCTGTGCCGGCACCACGGCTGGGGCGCCCCGTCGGTCATCGGCCACCTGGAGTGGACGGACCAGAAGACCGACCCGCGCGGCTTCACCATGGACGACATGCGCCAGCGGATCGCCAACCGCCTCGAGTAACCCACCGGGCGGCACCCTGAACCCCCGGCCCACAATGGAGGGGTGCCGCCC
>NZ_JADKMA010000388.1 GCF_017676365.1 Streptomyces oryzae | reverse complement strand
ATTCGGCCTGGTCCGCGCTGTCCACGCCGTCCCACAGATTCTGGTACCAGGCCCGGTCGGCGGACCCGTGCTCCTGGGGGCGGCGTACGTCGGCCGTGCCGTCCCGCATGATGTAACCGGTCTCGCCGGGCCGCACATAGTGCAGGTGTTCGCGTGCCTGCCGCTCCACGTACGCGGGATCGCGCCACCGCGCCCGTTGTTCGCGCAGCCGCTCGACCTCGGCCCGCGCCTGCTCGGCCTGCCGCCGCTGGTCGGCGATCTCGGAGCGCTGGGTGACGTACTGCCGCGTCGGATACGCGAGCGCCACGACGAGGGAGCACACCACGAGCGCGAGCAGCGCGGCCCGGCCGGTGAGCCGCCCCTTGCGCGGGGTGCGTACCGTCCTGCCCTGCGCGCGGTACACCCGCTCGGCGGCCTGGGCGCTGAGGGCGCGCAGACGCGTCGCGGTGGAGAAACGGTCCCGGTCCGCTCCCATACTTCTCCCTCGCGGGTGACACCTGCGGTGCCGTACCCCCCTCGGTCACGAGGTGGGCACGGCACCGTGAGTCGGCCGACTGCTCAGCGCTTGTAGCGCGGGAACGCCGAACGGCCGGCGTAGACGGCCGCGTCGTCCAGGATCTCCTCGATACGCAGCAGCTGGTTGTACTTCGCCACGCGCTCCGAGCGCGCCGGGGCGCCCGACTTGATCTGACCGCAGTTGACCGCGACGGCCAGGTCGGCGATCGTCACGTCCTCGGTCTCGCCCGAGCGGTGCGACATCATGCACTTGAAGCCGTTGCGCTGCGCCAGCTCGACCGCGTCCAGCGTCTCGGTCAGCGAACCGATCTGGTTGACCTTGACGAGCAGCGCGTTGGCCGCGCCCTCCTCGATACCGCGGGACAGCCGCTCCGGGTTGGTGACGAACAGGTCGTCGCCCACCAGCTGCACCTTGTCGCCGAGCTTGTCCGTGATGGTCTTCCAGCCGGCCCAGTCGTCCTCGAACAGCGGGTCCTCGATGGAGACCAGCGGGTAGTCGGCGACCAGCTGCTCGTAGTACTCGGTCATCTCGGCGGCCGAGCGCTTCTGGCCCTCGAAGGCGTAGACGCCCTCCTCGTAGAACTCGGAGGCGGCCACGTCCAGCGCCAGCGCGATGTCCTGGCCCGCGTTGTAACCGGCCTTCTGGATGGCCTCGATGATCAGGTCGAGGGCCTCGCGGTTGGAGCCGAGGTTGGGCGCGAAACCGCCCTCGTCGCCCAGTCCGGTGGCCAGGCCGCGGTCCTTGAGCACGCCCTTGAGCGCGTGGTAGACCTCGGCGCCCCAGCGCAGCGCCTCGGAGAACGACTCCGCGCCGATCGGCGCGATCATGAACTCCTGGATGTCGACGTTCGAGTCCGCGTGCGAGCCGCCGTTGAGGATGTTCATCATCGGCACCGGCAGCTGGTGCGCGTTCGGGCCGCCCAGGTAGCGGAACAGTGGCAGGTCGGACGCCTCGGAAGCGGCGTGCGCGACGGCGAGCGAGACGCCGAGGATGGCGTTGGCACCCAGCGACGACTTGTCGGCCGTGGCGTCCAGGTCGAACATCGCCTGGTCGATCAGGCGCTGCTCGGTGGCGTCGTAGCCGACCAGCTCCGGGCCGATCTGCTCGATGACGGCGAGGACGGCCTTCTCGACGCCCTTCCCGCTGTAGCGCGCGGTGTCACCGTCGCGCAGTTCGAGCGCCTCGAAGGCGCCGGTCGAGGCGCCGGACGGTACGGCAGCACGGCCGGTGCTGCCGTCGTCGAGGCCGACCTCGACCTCGACGGTGGGGTTGCCTCGCGAGTCGAGGATCTCGCGGGCTACGACGACGTCGATGGACGGCACGAGGTTTCTCCTTCGTCTGGGACGACTTTCTCCGCCCCGAGCCTAAC
>NZ_JADKMA010000387.1 GCF_017676365.1 Streptomyces oryzae | reverse complement strand
CCCACCACCCCTTCGGCCTCCCCTGCTCCGGACATCCCCCCACAGGCCGACGGCAGGGCCCCGGCGCAGTCGTCCCAGCCCGCGCAACCGTCGTCCTACGGGCCGCCCGGCGTCCTGGAACGGCTGGGCTCCGCCGCCTTCGCCCGGATCAACCGCCGCCGCGAATGGCACGAACTCCCCACGCCGCTGGGCCTGTTGAACCTGCGCTTCCTCCGCGACGACCTGCGCCGGGAAAACCTTCATGACACCTACTCCGCCGGCGGCGAACGGCCCCGCCGCGCCCCGGCGAGCCTGCCGCCCTTCCGTACCTACGACGGATCGGCCTACGACCCCCATGACGAGGACATGGGCCGCGCCGGCACCCGCCTGGACCGCAACGCCCCGCTGCACCTCGCCTTCCCGGACGGCGACGACGACGCACTGATGTCGCCCAGCCCGCGCGAGGTCAGCCGCCATCTCCTGGCCCGGCGCAGCTTCCTGCCGGCCCCCACCCTCAACCTGCTGGCCGCCGCCTGGATCCAGTTCGAGAACCACGGCTGGGCCAACCACGGCGACAACGAACAGGCCGAACCCTTCACCGTGCCGCTGGCCGAGGACGACGACTGGGCGGGGGAGTGCCCCATGCGCGTCAACCGCACCCGCCCCGACCCGGTCGCGCACACCACCCCCGACGCCCCGCCCACCTACGAGAACACCCTCACGCACTGGTGGGACGGCTCTCAGATCTACGGCTCCTCCGAGGAACGCTGCCGGTCGCTGCGCACCGGCGAACGGGGGCACCTCATCATCGAGGACGGCCGGCTGCCGGCCGACCCCAGGCCGGGCATGTCCTGCCTCGACGCCACCGGCATGAACAGCGACTACTGGGCCGGACTGTCCCTGCTGCACACGCTGTTCGCCAAGGAACACAACGCGATCTGCGACCATCTGCGCTCCCACTACCCCACCTGGGACGACGAACGGCTCTTCCACACCGCACGCCTGGTGAACTGCGCCCTGATGGCGAAGATCCACACAGTGGAATGGACGCCGGGCATCCTCGACACCCCCGTACTGCACCGCGCCATGAACGCCAACTGGTACGGCGTACTGCCGCGCTGGGTGCGCAGGAAGTACGGCCGGATCGGCGAGGGCGAGATGCTCAGCGGCATCCTCGGCTCACCGACGGACCACCACGCGGCTCCGTTCTCCATGACCGAGGAGTTCGTCTCCGCCTACCGGCTCCACCCGCTCATCCCGGACGAGCTGACACTGCGCGACCACCGCTCGGGCAACCGGGGCGGGACCATCGGCTTCGACGACATGCAGGGCGCCACCACGCGCACCGCGATCGAGGCACACGGCATGAGCGACCTGTTCTACAGCTTCGGCACCGCCAACCCCGGCGCACTCGTGCTGCACAACCACCCCGACTCGCTGCGCAATCTGACCCGGCTCACCGGCGAACACGTCGATCTGGGCACCGTCGACATCCTCCGGGACCGCGAACGCGGCATCCCCCGCTACAACGCCTACCGGGCGATGCTCCGCAAGCGCCCCGTCACCTCCTTCGAGGAGCTCACCGGCGGCCACCCCACCGACACCCCACTGCTGGAGGAGCTGTACGAGGGCCGGCTCGACCGCGTCGACACCCTCGTCGGGAACCTGGTGGAGCCGCGCCCCGCCGGTTTCGGCTTCAGCGACTCCCTCTTCCGCATTTTCATCCTGATGGCCAGCCGACGCCTCAAGAGCGACCGCTTCTTCACCACCGACTACCGGCCCGAGATCTACACCCCCGAAGGGCTGGAGTGGATCGACCGCAACGGCATGATCCGCGTTCTGCTGCGCCACCACCCCGAACTCGCCCCCGCACTGGACGGCGTGACCAACGCCTTCGCCCCCTGGAGGACCCTGTGACC
>NZ_JADKMA010000386.1 GCF_017676365.1 Streptomyces oryzae | reverse complement strand
TGCCCGGCGCAGCCGATCAGCCCTGGGGGTGGGGTGGGGGCAAACGCGCTTTTCGTTTGCGGCCACCCCACCCCCAGGGCAGGCTGCAAGCGGCGGGCAGGGGTGCCACGGCTCCCCTCCCGACCGCTGGTGCCGCTGATGCACTGTCGAGAAGGAGCGGGACGGAAGCGGCGGAAGCTGCCGTGCTCGTAGCGGCAGAAGCAAGAACGGCGATATCGCATCCGCGCGCAGGGGTGGGACGATGCGGCATACCCGGCCGGAACGTCAGCCTGATCGCCGCTCGGCGCGGCGTGTGACACCGCGCCAAGCGGCCCGTCAAACCGCCAGAGGCACGAGTCGAGGATCGAACCCGGAATCCAACAGAAGAAGCCGACGATCGGGGGCGGTCCTGGCAGTGGCGCGGCCCGCATCGAGCGAGCCTCGGTACGCGGAAGACGGCCCCGGCGCCCTGCGGCGCCGGGGCCGAACACCGGTCGGTCAGCTGCTGCCCACGGAAGGGAGCAACAGCTGACACTCAACGCATGGATTCCCTCACCACTGCACCTACTCCGGACGGTCCTCACGGATCTTCGGCGTGAGCCTCCTCATGTCCTTCCGGAATACCGTGCCCTGCGTCACCAGGAGGTACAGCACCGAGGCCGCGATCAGCGGCACGGCCAGCCCGAAGCGGTCCACGAACACCCCTGCGACAAGGCTGCCGAGGGCGCTTCCCAAGGTGGCAATCGCACCACCGAGGGCCCTCACCCTGCTCCGGAATTCCTCCGAAGGCCACAGGTGGGTGATCTTCCCGATCACCGGATCGGGAAAGGCCCCGACGAAGCCGGCAACGGCCCAGGCAACCATGACGAGCCACATCGGCGCTCCCAGGGCCAGCGTGAGCAACTGAGGTACCACCAGAAGGAACCCCACTGCCAGGATCACTGAGGGCCGCACACGCTCGATCACGGATACGGCAACGACGCTCCCCAGGAAGGATGCGAACGCCCCCGTGCTGATGAGTGCCCCGATCGCACCCGGACCGGCAGTTGTCTCCTTGGCCCAGACGGGCAGAAACACACTGGTCATCGGTGCAACGAGAAAGGCCATCAGGCTCAACATCACATAGAGCCTGACGAGCAGACTGTCCCTGCGGAAGTAGCCGACCCCTTCGCCGAGGCTCCGCCAGTACCCCTGCCTCTCCTCCCCCTCGTCCATCTGGGCAGGACCGGGCTCCATGCCGTGCGGCAGCGCAAGCCCGATGATCGAAGCGCTCACGGCGGCCAACACCGCCACCACCGCCAGACCAACCACGGGCTGCCGCGCCGCCAGAAGGGCACCGAGCGAAGGACCGAACACCCGGCCAACGGTCAGCGTCGCCGAACTCAGGCTGATCGCACGGCCCTCGTCAACACCGATGTACTTTGCCGCTGCCGGGGCCAGAAAGCCCTTCGCCAGAAGGCCCGCGCCGTTCGCAGCCCCCATCGACGCAACGAGCGCCAACAGCATCGGGAAGGACAGCATGTCCAAAGCGACGAGCACAGCAATCAGCACGACGCTGCTCGTCTCCACCACACCGGCCATCCACGACGTCCGCCGCAGTCCCAAACGGTCCACCACCGGACCGGCCAGGAACCGCGCCACGACGAACGGCGCCAGCTCCGCGAAGACAACGATCCCTGCATGACCCGCACTACCAGTCGTCGCGAACACGAACCAGGGCATGGTCAAGGTCAGGACCCAGCCGCTTACGCACCCCGCCAGTGTCGACGTGAGCACCCATGTGAGCGGGCTGTATCGCCTTACCAATGACAATCGCAGGGATAAGCCGCTGCCAACAGACACGGCTATGCCACCTCCCAAACTTCATAGGAGGCTCGAGGCCCTGAGAATGACGGGCCCTGATGCCCCGCCGGGGTGTCCCGGCAAGGAGCCCAGAACGGGTGCCGGAGGCACCGGGGCGCAGCGCAGCAAGGCCCGGTGCCTC
>NZ_JADKMA010000385.1 GCF_017676365.1 Streptomyces oryzae | reverse complement strand
GGGGCGCCCGCACTTCGCTCAGACCTCGCACAGGTTGCGACAGGTGCGACAGGGGTTATGGTCCCCGTCGCGCCGCTGGAGGGTCACAGACCGGTGACGGCCTCTTCCAGGACGTCGAGGCCCTCGTTGAGCAGGTCCTCGCCGATGACCAGCGGCGGCAGGAAGCGCACGACGTTGCCGTAGGTGCCCGTCGTCAGGACCAGCAGGCCCTGCTGGTGGCACGCCTTGGCGAGCGCGGCGGTGGCCTCCGGGTTGGGCTCCTTCCCGCCCGGCTTCACCAGCTCGATGGCGAGCATGGCGCCCCGGCCGCGGACATCGCCGATGATGTCGGACTTCTCCGCCAGCTTCTCCAGCCGCGGCTTCATGATCTCCTCGATGCGCCGGGCCTTGGCGGGCAGGTCAAGCTCGCGCATGGTCTCGATGGAGCCGAGCGCCGCGGCGCAGGCCACCGGGTTGCCGCCGTAAGTGCCGCCCAGGCCGCCGCTGTGCGCGGAGTCCATGATGTCGGCCCGGCCGGTGACGGCGGCGAGCGGCAGGCCGCCCGCGATGCCCTTCGCGGTGGTGATCAGGTCCGGGACGAGCCCCTCGTCCTCACAGGCGAACCACTGGCCCGTACGGCAGAAGCCGGACTGGATCTCGTCCGCGACGAAGACGATCCCGTTGTCCCGCGCGAACTGCTGGATGCGCGGCAGGAAGCCCTTCGCCGGAACGATGAACCCGCCCTCGCCCAGCACCGGTTCGATGATGATGGCCGCGACGTTGTCCGGGCCGATCTGCTTGGTGATCTGGTCGATCGCCTGGGCCGCGGCCTCCTCGGCGCAGTTCTCCGGGCCGGTCAGCCAGCGGTAGGGGTAGGCGACCGGGACGCGGTACACCTCGGGGGCGAACGGGCCGAAGCTGTGCTTGTACGGCATGTTCTTGGAGGTGAGCGCCATCGTCAGGTTGGTGCGGCCGTGGTAGCCGTGGTCGAAGACCACGACGGCCTGGCGGCCGGTGTGCGCGCGGGCGATCTTGACGGCGTTCTCGACCGCCTCGGCGCCCGAGTTGAACAGCGCGCTCTTCTTGTCGTGATCGCCCGGCGTGACCTTGGCCAGCTCCTCACAGACCCGTACATACGGCTCGTAGGGAACGACCATCGCACAGGTGTGGGTGAAGTCGTTGAGCTGCTCGGTCGCGCGGCGTACCACGGCCTCCGCGCTGTTGCCGACGGAGGTCACGGCGATGCCGGAGCCGAAGTCGATGAAGGAGTTGCCGTCCACGTCCTCCAGGACGCCGCCGCCGGCCCGCCGTGCGAAGACCGGCAGCACCGTCCCGATGCCGTTGGCGACCGATGCCTGCTTGCGGGCCATCAGCTCCTGCGACTTGGGCCCGGGGACGGCGGTGACGACACGCCGCTCCTGGGGGAGGGCAGGCCCTCCGGACAGTTCCGTCTTTCCGGTCATAGCGCTCTCCTCGGGAGGAACGGGGGTCTGGCTCTTCGCAGGCTAGGGGCCCGCGCGCGGCCGACACATGCGCCGCTCCGGAGAAGTACGGTCCGCGTGTTGGCCACCACGGACATAGGCGGCTGCGCAGCTCGTTGGCCCGGGCCTCGGCCTTTCCGCGCCCATCGACCCGGGGCCTCGGCTTTTCCGTGCACATCGACCCGGGACCCTTGGCTTTTGCGCGCACGTCGACCTGGGCCCTCGGCTTTTCCGGGCCCGCGCCGCCTCGGCTCCGTCGCATCCCGGGGTGCGGGACCCGGCCATGGGCCAACTGACGTGGTCGGCCGCTAGATTGGGTGCAGGAGGGTGCCGGTCCGGCAGGACCGGCGTGTCGGGGCGTCAGGGCGTCGGGGCGTTAGGGAGCTGAGGCAGCACATGGACATGGGGCTTCCCCACCGGAAGCAGGGCACAGGCAGCACACACCACACTGCCGCCGACCCCACCAGCCAACCCCCGACGCGGCCGACGCCCGCCATGCCGTCCGCCTC
>NZ_JADKMA010000384.1 GCF_017676365.1 Streptomyces oryzae | reverse complement strand
GGCCCCTGGCCCTTCAGCCCCTCGCCCCTCATCCCCATACCGCCATCCCCCGTACCACCAGTCCCCCTGTCGTCGCCCCGCACCTCCGGCCCGTCGCCCCACGGCAGCTCCATCCGTACCACCGTGGGACCGCCGGGTGGGCTGGAGAGGCGCAGTCTTCCGCCGTGCACCGCGAGCCGGTCGGCGAGCCCCGTCAGCCCTGTACCCCGGTCCGGGTCGGCGCCACCCCTGCCGTCGTCGCGGACCTCCACCGTCAGCGACTGGCCGCCGCGTATCGCCACCGTCGCGTGTGAAGCCCCGCTGTGCTTGGCCACATTGGTCAACGCCTCCGTGACGGCGAAGTACGCGGCGACCTCCAGCGCCTCGGCAGGCCGCCGGGTGCCGAGCCGCGACTCCACCCGAACGGGTACCGGCGAACGCTCGGCCAGCGCTTCGATCGCCGCTGCCAGGCCGCGGTCGGTGAGCACCGATGGATGGATGCCGCGCACCAGGTCCCGCAGTTCGGCGAGGACGGCGCGTGCCTCATCCTGTGCCTTGGCAACGAGCGCCGGGTCGGCGTCCAGCTTGGCGAGGCCCAGCGTCATGATCAGTCCGGTGAGCCGCTGTTGGGCACCGTCGTGCAGATCGCGCTCGATACGGCGGCGCTCCACCTCGAACGCGTCGGCCAGCCTGGCGCGGGACGCCGTCACCTCCGTCAGCCGCGCGTCCAGCTCCTTCTCCCGGCGCGTCCCCACCAGCACGGCGCGGGCCAGCGCCGCCCGCATTCCGGCCAGCCCCGCGAACAGATAACAGGCGAGCGCGGCGAAGACCGGCGTCAGCAACAGCCACGGCAACACCTGCTGCGGCTCCGTCAGCACGAGGCCCTCGCCGTACATCACCCGGTCCCCGCCCAACACGGTGAACAGCGCGAACGGCTGGCTGGCGACCAGGCCGAGCCCCAGCAGCGCCACCAGCAGATCCAGCACCGACAGCAGCGCGTTGGGCACCGCGAAGCCGAACTCCACCCAGGTGGCCGACGACTTGGTGCGGCGCCACAGCCTGCGCAGCACCCGCCGCGCCGCGCTCCCGCCCGAGTCGTCGGGCAGCGCAGCGGATTCGCCCCGGTGCGGCGACGGCGCGTCCCGCGGGTCGAGCCAGCGCAACCGCCGCCGCTCCAGCCCGGCGAGCCCGGCCGCTGACGCCGGTACGCACAGCAGCGCGACCACTCCGATACCGGTGGGCAGCAGCAGGACCCCCAGCACCACCAGGCCCACGGCGAGAAAGAGCCAGCCGAGCCCCAGCACCCCGCCGGCCAGCAGATACCCCAACGCGCGCAGCGGCCACACCGACCCCAGGAACCGCCAGGGCCCGCCCGCCAACGCCTGCCACACACCCCCGGCGTCCTCGCCCGGAGCCCCCGCCGCCCTCATCTCGCTGCTCACCACGCCTCGACCGTATGGGACAGCAGACTGCGCAGCCGGCGAGCCGTGGCGTCCCAGCTCCACTCGGCCTCCACCCAGGCACGGCCTTCGGCGCCCATCGCGGCGGCTGTGCGCGGAGAGCCGAGCAGCCGGATGAGGCGGTCGGCCACCGCGTGGACGTCACTCCCGTCGACCACATGGCCGGTCTCCCCGTCCCTGACGGCCTCGGGTGCCCCGCCCGACTCGCCCACGAGCACGGGCAGTCCGGCGGCTGCGGCCTCCAGATACACAATGCCCAGGCCCTCGGCCTCCAGCCCGAGACGGCGGGTACGACAGGGCATGGCGAACACATCCGCTGCCGCGTAGTAGGGCGGCAGCTCACCGTGCGCCTGGGAGCCCGCGAAGACCACCGCCCCTTCGGGCAGCCCCGGCAGCCGCCGCACCAGCCGCCGCAGCGCCCCCTCGCACGGACCGGAGCCGACGATCAGCAACCCCGCCCCCGGCACGGCGGCCCGCACCAGTGGCATGGCGCGCAGCAACGTGTCCTGCCCCTTACGGCGGACGAGCCGCGAGACGCTGAGCACCAACGGGCCC
>NZ_JADKMA010000383.1 GCF_017676365.1 Streptomyces oryzae | reverse complement strand
GTTCCGGTGGGATGCGGGGTTGCATGCCGGGGTGGTGGGGCTTGCCCGGGAGTGTGGGGCGAGTGTGTTCATGGTGGTGCAGGCGGCGTTGGCGGCGTTGTTGACCCGGTTGGGGGCGGGTACGGATGTGCCGTTGGGGTCGCCGGTGGCGGGGCGTGTGGATGCGGCGCTGGATGAGGTGGTGGGTTTCTTCGTCAATACGCTGGTGTTGCGTACTGATACCTCTGGTGATCCGTCGTTCCGGGAGTTGGTGGAGCGGGTGCGGGAGGTGGATCTGCGGGCGTTCGCGCATCAGGATGTGCCCTTCGAGCAAGTAGTGGAGGCCCTCAATCCGCCCCGCTCGCCCGCACGCAACCCCCTCTTCCAAATCGCCCTCGCCCTGAACAACACCGGTGACGACCGGCCCAGTACCGACGATCTCCAGGGCGTCCGGACACAGGAAGAGCGCGTCTTCACCGGCACCTCGGCGATGGACCTCACCCTGTCTTTGCGTGAGCTCCGAGGACAGAAGCGGACGCCGGCCGGCCTCGTGGGGGAGGCGGAGTTCAGCTCCGACCTGTTCGACACCGCCACCGTTGAAGATCTCCTCGCCCGGCTGCACAGGCTCCTGCAGGCAGCCGTCACCGACCCCGACCAGCCCCTGGGCCGCCTGGAGATCCTGTCGGCCGACGAACGGTCCGGAATGCAGGAGAGCGCGGACGACACCGCGCGGACACTCCGCACCGCTACATTCCCCCAGCTGTTCGAGGCACAGACCGCACGCACGCCCGAGGCCACCGCGCTGACGGCAGGGGGGAAGCGGCTCAGCTACGCGGAACTGAATGCCCGAGCCAACCGCCTGGCCCGGCTGCTCGTCGCCCACGGCGCAGGTCCGGAACGCGTGGTGGCCCTGTGCCTGCCGCGCTCGGCCGACCTGGTGGTCGCGGTGCTCGCCGTCCTGAAGTCGGGAGCCGCCTACCTCCCCGTCGATCCCCGCTATCCGGCCGAGCGCATCGCTCACATGCTCCACGATGCCGCGCCCGTGCTCCTGCTCACCGACCAGACGACCGGTGCCCGGCTTCCCGCCGCCGGCCTGCCCTGCCTCCACCTGGACGCGGACGATGTGGCCGGCGCCCTCGCGGCGACGGCGGACACTGACCTGAGCGACGCCGACCGTACCGCCCCCGCGCTGCCGCTCGGCCCGGCCTACGTGATCTACACTTCCGGCTCCTCCGGCACCCCGAAGGGAGTGGCTGTCTCGCACAGCGGTGTCGCCGCACTCGCGGTGACGCAGCGCGAGCGCCTCGGGGTGGGGGAAGGGAGCCGGGTTCTGCAATTCGCCTCGCCGAGCTTCGACGCCTCCTTCTGGGAACTGTGCATGGCCCTGCTGTCGGGCGCCTGTCTCGTCGTCGTATCGGCGGAGGAACTGCTCCCGGGGAAGCCGCTCAGCGAGACCATTGCCGCGAACGACGTCACACACGTCACGCTGCCACCGACCGTGCTGGGGGCCCTGGAGCCCGACGGGCTGCCGCCCGGGGTCACGGTGGTGGCAGCCGGTGAAGCCTGCCCGCCGGAACTGGTGGAGCGCTGGGCATCGGACCGGGTGATGGTCAACGCCTACGGGCCGACCGAGGCGACGGTCTGCGCGACCATGAGCGAGCCCCTGCCGGACGGGCCCGTCCCGTCGATCGGTACGCCGGTGACGAACACCCGGGTGTACGTGCTCGACGGAGCGCTGCGGCCTGTGCCGCCCGGGGTTCCCGGTGAGCTGTACCTGGCCGGTACCCATGTGGCCCGTGGTTACCTGGGGCGGCCGGATCTGACGGCGGAGCGGTTCGTGGCGTGCCCGTACGGGCCGCCCGGTGAGCGGATGTACCGCACCGGCGATCTCGTACGCCGACGCCCCGACGGTCGACTGGAGTTCACGGGCCGTGCTGACGAGCAGGTCAAGGTGCGTGGCTTCCGTGTCGAGCCGGGGGAGATCCGTGCGGCACTCACGGGCCACCCGGCTGTCTCGGCGGCGGAGGTGGTCATCCGTGAGGACGGTTGCGGGG
>NZ_JADKMA010000382.1 GCF_017676365.1 Streptomyces oryzae | reverse complement strand
CGTTTCGGCTGCGGCCCGTCCGTGCTGGACCGGTCAGGAGCAGGTCAGTTGGTGGCGTGGTCGATGTTGTCCGCGTTGGTCCTGGCGGCGCGGCCCGCGTCCTGCAGCGTCTGCACGAACTTGTCGAAGGTCGGCTTCAGCCCCTCCCACTCGGTACGGAACTGGTCCGCCTTGCCGCCCTTCCAGTAACCGCCGCTGTTGCTGGCGGCGCTCTGAAGGCTGTTGATCAGCCCCTGGAGCGTGGAAGCGTCGCCGTCGAACTTGCTCGCCAGATCCCGCAGCTGCTGCAGATCAGCACCGTTCATTCCCATAAGGAACCCTCCCCGTATGCTGGCTGTGACACGTCTTGCAGCACGGTAACGCACTCTGCGCCGAACCAGGTGCAGTTCGTGTCACAGGCCGTCAACGGCCTTGTCGCACGGAGCTGTCGCCGGGCCGCCGATGCCGGTGGCGGCCAACCTGCCTTTGCTACAGAGTGGTTGACCATGACGCACCAGGTCCCGGCGGGAATCGGTACCCGTCCGCACAGCGCCCGGCTGTACGACTTCTTCCTCGGCGGCAAGACGAACTACGCCGCTGACCGGAAGGTCGCCGTCGAGAGCCTGAGACAGTTTCCGCACGCCATGGTGGCCGCCCGGCAGAACCGGGCCTTCATGCACCGCGTCGTCCGCCATCTGGCGCGGGATCACGGTATGCGGCAGTTCCTCGACATCGGTACCGGCATCCCCACAGCTCCCAACCTGCACCAGGTCGCGCAGGCGGAGCAGCCGGGGGCGCGCGTCGTCTACTCCGACAACGACCCTCTCGTGCTCGCCCACGCCCGCGCCCTGATGAACAGCACCCCGGAGGGTGCCACCGACTACATCGAGGCGGACGTCCGCGAGCCGGAGGTGATCCTGGAGCACGCCCGCAGCACACTGGACTTCAGCCGGCCCGTCGCTCTTTCGGTTATCGCTCTCTTCCACTTCCTCCCGGAAGAGGACGCCCCCTACGGAATCATCCGGCACCTGATGGACGCCCTCCCTTCCGGCAGCGCCCTGGCCCTCTCGCACGCCACCGAGGAGTTCGACCCGGAGGGCATGCGCAGAATCGTGGCCACCTACCGCGCCGGCGGTGTGAACCTGACCCTGCGCAGCCACAAGGAGGTCCTGACCTTCTTCGAGGGCCTGGACCTCGTCGACCCCGGCCTGGCCGCCACCTGCGACTGGCGGCTCGACCTGGACACCGACGACGTCCCCCAGCTGCCCGGCATGGTCTCCCCGGCGGAGTCAGGCGTCTGGGCGGGCCTGGCCTTCAAACCGTAGGCGGCGGATCGCCGACGCGGCCGTCAGAACACCGGCATGGCCGTCAACGTGCCGCCCTGGAGCAGGAAGACGCGGTTTCCGGCTGCGGCGGACTGCCAGGGGCCGGCGGCGCCCTGCACATAGGTCCATGCCTGGGTGCCCTTGTCCGCCGCCACCAGTGTGGCCGGGGCGGCGATGGTGGTGGGTTGGTCGGTGGTGACGGACTTGTAGGTGTGGGCCCAAGTGCGGTGGCCGGTCTTGCGGTTGGAGGCGGTGAAGCGTTGGGGTCGCTCTTGTGGGCTGTCACGACGACGAAGGCGTCGGGGAGGAGGTGGCTCTCCTGGTAGCCGGTGGGGAAGGGGGCGGTCCACAGTTCGCGGTCTGCGGCGAGGTCGTAGGCGACGACGGTGCGGTGGTCGGGGGCGGAGGAGCGGGCGGTTGTCCACGACGAGCCAGAGGACGGCTTCGTGGGCGGCGAGGACCGTCACATAGGGGCGTCGGCCGCTTTTGCGGTAGCGCTTCGAACGCCATTGGACCTTGCCGTCGCGGGGGTTCAGCGCCAGCAGGTCGTCGGAGCCGGCGAGGAGGACGAGGCCGTTGTGGAGGTCGAGGCCCGTCACGGCGGTTCCGTCGGCGAGGACGGCGATCTCGTCCCGCCACAGGAGAGGGGCGAACTTCTTCGCGGGGGCGGAGAAGTCGTAGCGCCACTTGGGGGTGGGCGGCGCGCCCTTGAGGCGTTTGCGGGACTTGCGCTTGCTCGCCAGTCGCTCGGCTGCGGAGAGGGTGGGGG
>NZ_JADKMA010000381.1 GCF_017676365.1 Streptomyces oryzae | reverse complement strand
GCTGTGGGGTGGTGGCAGGTGAATGCCGACACCTTGGCGGGCAGCCGGTTCGTGGTGTCGCCGCTCGCGGAGGTGATAGCGAGCCTCAAAGTGTTGGAGAGGGGGAGCGCCGCGCACCCGGGCGAGCGTGCCTGGCTCGACGCGCACCAGCCCGCCTACCGTGCCCGTCAGGCGGCCGACCCTGTCACCGGGCAACTGATACGTGCGGCTCTCGGCCCCACCTGGAACGCCGACTTCCTCACCCCGCCGCCGGATCCCGATGCGGCTGACCCCGCCGGAGAGTCCTTTGAGGAAGGGGTCGCCCGGGTGCGGGAGACACCGCCGCAAGCGGCGCGAGCCGATCTGCTGGTGTCGTTGGGCAGCAAGGGCCCGCTGCCCCCAGGCCTGCGCCGGGACGACGTGCCGGGGCGTACGGCGGACACCTTGGAGTGGGTGTGGCAGGAGACGGTGTTGCCGTACTGGCCACGGCGGCGCCGGATCATCGAGGCCGATGTGGTGGCACGGACGGCACAGTTGAGCCGGGGCGGCTGGGCTGCGGCGCTCGACGACATGCGGCCCGGCATGCGCTGGCTCGGCGGGAGCCGACTGCAGATCAACGCCCGTGACTATCCGCCGCGCGAACTGGCGGGCGTCCGGCTGATGTTCGTTCCGGTGACGCCGAGCGCGGGGTGGGTGTCCTGGGAGTCGGCGCCCCCGCACCACGTCGACGGCTCCGACTCGACGGCGGCCCCACACCGCTCCCAGGCCCCATGCTCCGCCCCACGCATCCCCGCCGCGCGCCCCTCGGGGCGGGGCCTGCCCCGTTACGCCGTCATCTATCCGTGCTCCGGGGCGCTTGCCGACGCCGAAGGGGCGCCTGTGCCCGAGGCGTTGGGGGCCCTGCTCGGACATGCGCGGGCCATGGTTCTGGTGCTGCTCGACTCCCCGAAGAGCACCAGCCAGCTCGTCGCGTTGACCGGTCAGGGGCTGGGCTCGGTGGGCCGGCACCTGCGGGTGCTGCGCGACGCGCGGCTGGTCCAGCGGCGGAGGGCGGGGCGCTCGGTGCTCTATTACCGCACTGCGATGGGGGACGGGCTCCTCCGCGCGCAGAATTGAGCCCTCGCACCAGTTGCGTGGCGCATACCCGCCACCGCCGAGGGCTTGCGCCGTGCCTGCACTTCGCTTTGCGGCCCGCACGTCAGGCTGGGGTCGAGCCTGAGTCTCGTGCGGCATCTCCGGCTGGGGCCTGCACCTCTGGGTGGTCCCTGTATCTCTGGCTGGGGCAGCGCTTCATGGTGCGGCGGCCCTGAGGCTCGGGCCGGCAGCCTCGGGCTGGGGTGTGCACCTTGGGTGGGCTGAGCTTCATGGTGCGGTCGGGTCTGGGGTGCGGTCGGCGCCTCCGGCTGGGGCGTGCACCTCCGGCTGGCGCCACGGGCGTGCACCTCTGGCTGGGGGCTGAACCTCCGGCGGGGCCTGCGCCTCAGGCCGCCGGGGCCTGCACTTCAGTCTCCGGGGTCGCGCCCCATGTTGCCGTCGCGCCTGAGGGTGGCCCATCAGTCTGCGGCCCGTATTGGCATGCGCCGTGTCTGGGGCTTGCCATACCCCTCTCAGGGTGCGGTCTGCGGCCTGCACCTCAGACCCGGAGGCCCGTGCGGGTCTGTGCTGTGGCTGGGGCTTGCCTTGCGCGGGCTGCCCTGGCCGTTGCTGGGCTGGCCCTGGTCGTTGTCCGGTCGGCTTTGTTCGGTGGCGGGTGCCGGGCAGGGCCCCCTTGCCGGGCTCGTCGGATAGGCGTAGAGCTCGCCTGCAGTGAGGGCCCCGGCTGTTGCCGGGCGGGCTCCGGCGTTGCCGGGTTCTTCGGGCTGTGGGCTGCTTGTGGCTGTTGTCTGGCCTGCTGCGGGTGCTGTCGGGCGTGCCCTGGGTGTTGCGCGGTCAATTCCGGCTGTTTTGTGTGGCCTGCCCCGGTGGTTCGCGGTTGTTTTCCGGCCTTGGGTTGGCCTCGCGTTGGCCGGGGCGAGTTGTCTCGCCAAGGGCCGTCGTACGGGGCTGGCCCGCCGTTCCTTGGTTGGAGGCCTTCCTCTCGGCCGAGCCCGCGCTGGTCAGCTGCTGTGGAGTGACCCTCTGCTCAGATCGGCCCGGTTTCTGCTGGCCGAGCTGTGTCTGGCTGTTCCGGGGGGGGCGATTACCTGGTGGGTAAT
>NZ_JADKMA010000380.1 GCF_017676365.1 Streptomyces oryzae | reverse complement strand
CGCCTGAACAGTTTCATGCTTCACCTGGCGACTCGACGATGGATCGTCCGGCAATGCTGCACCACCGATTGCCGTGACCTAGCACCGGATAAGACCCCTATGGGCGGGGATCACACAGTGCCCCACCCGGAATCTTCACATGATCAACGTAATTTTTTCCCGGTGGCGACTTCTCCAACTGGTCCGGCCGACCGTCGACTTGGCTGTGACGGTACAGGCACGCCGGGGCCCACGGGTGGCGTTGTGGGCGGTCGGGAGGCGCGACAGTGGTCGCATGGACTGGCAGGCGTATCTCAGTGACTTCCACGAACGTCGACCCGGTATCACCGAGGCGGTGCTGAGGCGGGCGACGTGCGAGGGGTGTACCGGGTACGACTGGCTGCTGGAGGCGGTGCCCACCGTGGGGGAGCGGCCGGTGCTGGACCTGGCCTGCGGCAGCGCCCCGCTGGAGCCCGCGCTGCGCGGGCTCGGCTACCTCGGGGTGGACGCCTCGGCGGCCGAGCTGGCTCTTGCCCGTACCAAGGGGGCGGGTGGGCTGGTGCGCGCCGATGCCGCTCGACTGCCGTTGCCGTCCGACAGCTGCCGTGCGGTGGTCTGCTCCATGGGGCTGCAGATCCTCACGCCCCTGCCCGAGGTGCTGCGCGAAGCGGCGCGCGTACTGGTGCCGAAGGGCCGGCTGGTCGCCCTGCTGCCGGACCATGGGCCGCTGCGGGGCGCCGACGTGCTGTGGCTGGCCGGACTGATGGCCGCCCTCGGCCGCACCCTCACCTACCCCAACAGCGCGCTGCTGCGCCGGCGACAGCTGCCGCGGCTGCTGCGCGCCGCGGGCCTGGAGCTGACGGAGGACCGGCGCCGGCGCTTCGTCCACCGGCCGCGTTCGGCCGCTGAAGCGGACCTGTTCCTCGACTCGCTCTACGTCCCGGGCCTGCCGCCCCGGCGCCGCCGCGCCGCACAGCGCTGGCTGCACACGGCAGTTCGCGCCCATGCGGTGCTGCCGGTGCCCCTGCGCCGTATCACGGCCGTACGCGCCACGCCGTAGCCGGCCATGGGCTCCCCTGCTGAGCCATGGGTACCCAGTCGGCCGCGGGTGGCCTCAGCAGCAGGACGGCGCGGAGGCCGCCGTGCCTGATGAAGGCTGCGCGGGGGCGCAGGGGAAGAGGCCGAAGTGGGTGGCCTTGTCGCCGGAGACGGTGAAGTGCCGCGCGTAGCGGGTGGCGGCCAGCATCTCGGCGGTGTTGCCGCACACCAGTGCGGGGCGGGCTGTCTCGAAGAGGTGGTGGTCGTCGAGAGGGAAGGCGTGCGGGTGTTCGGCCAGGGTGCCGTGGTAGACGGCGGTCTGGCCGTAGTCCTCGCAGCGGTCCTCCAGCGGCAGCTTGAAGGCGCGTACCGTCCTGGAAGTGAAGGCAGCGAAGCCGATCCGGCGGTCGATCTCCGGGTCGTCCAGCGTGACGGGAGAGGACGCGGCGGTGCGCGCGTCCGCACAGCCGGTCTGGGCCAGCAGGCGGCGGAAGTCCTCGGTGTACAGGGCGCCTGCCAGGCACTCTCCCAGCAGCACCGGGTCCTCGCGCAGGTCGCCCGGCAGCCGTCGGTCGGCGAAGATGTCGGAGAAATACAGCTCGCCGCCGGGCCGCAGTACGCGGAAGATCTCCGCGAAGGCGCGGGGCCTGTCGGGGGAGAGGTTGAGCACGCAGTTGGAGACCACCAGGTCCACCGAGTCGTCGGGCAGGCCGCAGGCAGCGAGGTCCTCCAGGTAACCGTGCCGGAAGCCGGTGTTGGCGTACCCGAACCGCTCGGCGTGCCACTCCTGGTGGCGCCGGGCCACGGCCAGCTGCTCCTCCGTCATGTCGACCCCGATGACCCGGCCGCGCTCACCGACCAGCTGCGCCAGCACATACGCGTCCCGCCCGGTCCCGCACCCCAGGTCGAGCACGGTCAGTCCGTCCAGTGCGGGCGGCACGGGAGAACCGCAGCCGTAGAAGCGGTCCTTGACCTCCTCATGCACCAGCTCCAGCGCTGCGGCGACATGCGGCGGCGGAGCGCTCACGGTGCAGCAGGCTGAGGTTTTCAGATCGGCGGTGGAGGACAGCACCGCGCCGTAGTAGTCCCGCACGGCGGCCAGGGAGTCCATCGTGCTCTCAGTGGTCATGCGCATCTCCTACGGGAGGGGAGGTCGGGGG
>NZ_JADKMA010000037.1 GCF_017676365.1 Streptomyces oryzae | reverse complement strand
GCAACCCCCTGCACGACCTTGCCGCGCCCCCACGCCGCCCACACCCCCGCGCATGCCTGCTGCCCCTGCCCCAGCCATCCCCGTGAGCCGGAGCAGCAACTGGCCGGTGCGGCCCTGGCCCACAGCCGGCCGCCTGGCGAGGGGAGCAGCCGGTCGGCTCACCGTTCGAGGAGCAGATCGGCTGCGCCCGCGCCGTGGTCGACGGGGACTGGGTGCATGTCTTCGGGACGACCGGTTTCGACTACACCACCAGGACGATCCCGATGACGTCGTCGAGCAGGCCGAGCAGTGCCTGCACACCATCGAGGCCGCTCTGGCCGAGGCGAAGTGCAGCTTCGTCGACGTCGTGCGGGTGCGCTACCTGCTGCCCGACCGGCCAGACTTCGCGCTGTGCCGGCCATCCTGCGCCGCTGCTCCCGCGGGATTCGGCCGGCGGCCGCCACGATGCTCGTGTGCGACCTCGCCGACCCCCGTATGAGGATCGAGATCGAGGTGTACGCGCGGCGGGCCACCGGGTAAGACCCTCCGCGCCCTCCTGACCCGCGCCGACGCCGAGGGCCGGATCGACCGGAGCCCGGTGCGCGTCGGCTCCACTTCCTGCCGGGCCCCTCAGCACGGGCCCACCGGCAGCGCCGCGAACGCGGGCGCCCCGGCCGCTCCCGGTGACAGCTGGGTGCGTGACGTCGCCGAACACCCTTCTACGGCGTAGGCTACCGACGGCCTGCGGGCCCGACCGTCGGCGTCTCACCGGGAGGGACATGGGCGTGGACGCATCGGTGCCGCGTGGCTCCGGAGGCTGCTCGTTCTTCGGCACCGCGCTGGCCGTCGCGGCCGTTGTCACGGTGTGGTGGGGGTTCGTCGGGCTGGCCACCGAGAACTTCGGGAGCGACTGCCTGTTCTATCTCGGCGCTGACGGGCCGCGGGCCGAGCACTGCAACCAGGTGAACGACCGAGCTGAAGCATGGCTGCCGTGGCTGGTGTTCACCGCGTGGGCCAGCGCGGTTCCGGCCCTTTTCGTGCCCCGCCGGTTTCCGTCGTGGCGGTACGCGGCTGTCGGCGTCGCCGTCGGGTGCCTGGTCGTCGCCGTGGTGCTCGGAGGGCAAGCCATGACGGTGGGCCGACCGTGAACCGACTCCACCGCGCCGCGACTTCCGCTGGTCCACGTCTCCGCACAGGGAATCCGGACACGGCCTGGCTTCACTGCCGTGGGCACGGCTATCAGTGAGTGACTCCTCTGTCGTCAACTACGAAGCCGATGAGCGCGTTAGCTGGCCCTCAGGCTCAAGGCGGTAGCTCGCGAGAGGGCAGGCGGAGGAGCACCGCGCCCCGGGCCGGCAGCGCGAGCCGCCACGCTCCCGACGGAGGGCTCCGCCCTCCTGGCCCCGCAACGCGCCCGCACTCGCGCTGTCTTCCTCACCAACCGCGTCGGGACCGCAACGCCCGGCGCGCGACCTGGAGACCGCCCCGAGTACACACACCCGCCGCCGGGCCGGCCGACGGGGCCTGCGGGAGCCTGCGTTCGGCACCCCAGCGCAGGCTATTCGGCGGCCTGATCAGCCGGTCACCGATGGAGCAATGGGATGCTCAGGGCCCAGCCTGTGCCGGATGTAAGCCCGCTGGGCCGCACCGGTCTCGATGCCACTTCTCTGGCTCGGTCCACTTCCTGCGCGGCTTGCTCACTTCCGGCATTCCCTGCTCCCTTCGCTGAGGCACTAATGTGCCGTCGGCCCGACCTGTTCCGGGCCGGGGATCTGGCGGGAGCAGAGGAGTTGCCGGATAAGCCATCGTAACGGCTCTTTTAGAGCCAACGCCCGGGTCGGCGTTGGCTACTTCACTGCGATTGCATCGCTGCTTCCACGCTGCTGCTAGGGGAGGCCATACCCCATACCCCGTTTCACTGTTCCAACCGAGGCTGAGGCGGTGGTCCGAGACTTTGGCGGTACCACAGCATCCGGGCTACTAGTGCTCTGACCGGGAAGGTTCACCGGCTTGCGGAGTTCCCGGCGTTGGTCAGCGAGCGTCGTACGGAGTGACAGGCGATCCGCTTGCCCCCGGCCGGGGATGAAATAGGGGCGGTGCGGGAGTTGAGTGTGGCGACAGGGCGGTCAGTGATCGTCGTGTCTCCCTCGGACTGCCGTCGAAAGGCAACCTCATGCCCTCGCTGCGCCTCGGTGTTTCCCTTCAACCACGCTGGCCGCTCGATGACGGAGCCAGCGTGCTCCGCGCCGCACGCCATGCTGAAGACTTGGGCTTCGACCACGTTGCGGTCGGTAACCGCCTACTGGACAGCGGTTTCGGCCTCGACACGGACCCGCTTGTTCTGCTGTCGGCCGTCGCGGGGGCGACGACGCGCCTGCGGCTGCTGACGTCCGTACTCGTCGCGCCGTACTACCCGGCGCTGGTACTCGCCAACCAGGCGGCCACCCTGGACGTCGTGTCCGGTGGCCGCTTGATCCTGGGCGTCGGCACCGGCTGGAACCCCGACGAATTCGATGCCGTGGGTGTACCCGCCCGTGAACGCGGTGCACGCACCGACGACCACCTCGCCGCCGCCAAGGCCCTGTGGGCCCGGCGACCCGCAGATTTCGACGGGCCTTTCACGACACTGCGTGCCGCGCACTTGGGAGTGCCTCCGGTCACCGCCGGCGGTCCGCCCGTGTGGGTCGGCGGCCACAGCAACGCTGCCCTGCGCCGTGCGCTGCGTTTCGGCGACGGCTGGTACGGCACAGGCGCCGACGCCGTGGAGATCACCGACGTCCGGCGCCGCTTGCGTGACCTCGCCGAGGCACAGGACGCCGATCGTCTGACGTTGGCGTCGGCCGCGTTCCTCACTCCGCCGGGTCTGCCCGCGGCGGTTCCGCCACCGGGACGACCACTCGGCGGCACTGCGCCCACTGCAGAGAGCGTTGCCGACGACCTCGGTCGGCTCGCCGAGGCAGGGCTTGCCGCTTGCACCCTGTGGCTGCCTGTCGCGGCTGAACATGTCGAGAAGGCCATGGAGTGGGTCGCAGCCGAGGTGGCACCGCGGCTCGCCTGATGCCGTGGCTGGAAACCCTAGGTTGATCAAGTTGCCGCTTCGAGGGGGCGTTCGCCCCAGCGGAGGCCCTTCTCACCACGGATGCGGGCGCGTTCTCGGCGTTGGGCGGCCAGGACCTCGGGGTGGCGGGAGTTGGCGTTGCGCCAGAGCAGGTAGCGGTGCAGAGCCTGGGTCTGTGCGGGATGGCTGCGGTGGTTCGAATTCGCCAGGGTGAACTGCCGCAGCGGGCCGAAGTGGGCCTCGATCGGGTTGGCCCAGGAGGCGTAGGTCGGGGTGAAGCACAGCTCGACCTTGTTCCTCTCCGCCCAGCGACGGATGGCCTGGCCGGTGTGGGCAAAGAGGTTGTCCAGGATGATGTAGATCGGGGCGCCGTCGGGGCGGGCAGCGCGGATCGACTTCAGCGCGGCCAGACTGTTGGCGGTGCCTTAGCGGCGGCGGTTGACGCCCCACAACCGGTCGTCGCCGACGGAGTAGCAGCCGTGGAAGTAGGTGACGCCGTGGGTGCGGCGGTAGGTCGCTGGCAGCCGGTCGGGCTTGCCCCGCTTCGCCCAGCAGGAACCTGCGGTCGGCCGGATCCCGAGCGGGCCGAACTCGTCGAAGGCGAAGATCCGGTCCGGAAAATGCTCCAGAACGTGCTCGATGCGGTCGAGCTTGACGTCACGGTCGGGGTCGGGTGACTCCTTCCAGGTCTTGGTCCGTTGGAAGGTGATGCCGCGGCGTCGGAGCAGGCACCGTAAGGCTTCCCGGCCGATGCGGATGACGCGGCCGTGCACGCGGCGCAGGTAGGCGGCGAGTTTGCGGATCGACCAGCGAGAGAAGGGCTGGCCGAGCTTGGTGGGGCGGGTGGTGGCCGTCTGGATGACGAAGTCCTCGTCGTCATCACTGAGTAGGCGGGAACGGCCTCCCGCCCATCGAGGGTCCAGGCAGGCCAGGCCGATCTCGTTGAACCGGTGGATCACATCGCGCACGGTGTCCTCGTCAGCCTGGACCAGCTGAGCGATCACCGGGACCGAGTTCCCGCCGACAGAGACGAGCAGCATCATCGCACACCGGTAGCGCACCGAGCTGGTGCTGCCCCGGCGCACGATCTGCGGCAGCTTCTGCCCTTCCTGATCGGTCAGTCTGCGCACGCGCACAGGCTCGGCCAACTCCTCTGGGACCAATTCGCGGCACTGCTGCCCGAGCGGCCGGAGCACCACCCGAACGATCCGCTGGGCTGGCACCGCCGACGCATCAGCGAGCGGATCATCTTCGACAGGATGCTGCAACTGCTGCGCTTCGGCTGTTCCTATGAGGCGATCGCCGACACAACCTGCTCGGTCACCACAATCCGCAACCGCCGCGGCGAGTGGATACAACTGGGCGTCTTCGCCCGGCTCAAGCAGATCGCGCCGGAGTTCCTACGACCGGGTCGTCGGCCTCGTCCTTGACCAGATTGTCGTCGACGGCTCCATCACCAAGGCTTCAGGTGGCGGTCAGGTCGCCGGACGTTCCCCGGTCGGCCGCGGCGAACAAGGGCTGAAACGCTCGGGCATGACGGACGGCTACGGCATTCGGCTGGGCCGGGTCCTGGCCAGCGCCAACCCCCACGTCTCCCCGCTGCTCGCCCCGACCCTGGACCGCCTGGACGACCTGGGTCCGTTGCCCGACGACATCATCGTGCACCTGGACGCCGGCTACGACTCGGACACCACCCGCGCTCTGCTCAGCGAACGCGGCCTCCACGGCCGTATCGCGCACAAAGGCGAGAAGGCGCCCATCCAGGCCAGTCAGCGTTGGCACGTCGAACGCACGCACGCCTGGCAGAATGCCTTCCACCGGCTCTCCCGCTGCTACGAGCTGCGTGTCACCGTCGTCGATGCGTTCTTCGACCTTGCCGACACGATCATCACCATGCGCAGCCTGATCCGGCGGGCATGGACAACTCACCGCTGGGACGAACGCCTGAACTGCCGACCGTGATCACCACCTAACCGCGCCACCTGTTAGCCGCGCCCGACTTCAGGCCTGTGCTCTCGGCCCGGGACCGCAGAAAGCCTGGGCCAACCCTGGAAGGAAAGTGTCCGTGAACGACACGACGCCCCAGCGTCCTGCTCCCGCCTCGTCAGCGGGGCGATCGGCCGGAGGGCTGCATCCCGAGGTACTGCGCCAACTGGAACGCCTGCGCGGCACAGTCTCTGACGACTTCGCGCCACGCGACGGGTGGACCATCGAGACCCCTGTGGGCGAACGGCAGCTCCCGGCCGAGATTCAGGCCCTGCTGTCGATCGACTGGCCCGAGGCCCACGTCCTCCTCGACGAGGACGACATCGGAACGATCAATTTCCCGATGATGCTCGAAGTCGACGAAGAGGACGGGCCGGGGGACCGGGCGTGGCTCTTCGTAGGCATGACCAGCACCCAGTTCTACTGGCTGCTGGATCTCGACGAGGCCGGAACGGGCGACCCGCCGATCTACGTCATCGATCACGACTGGGACGACGAGGAAGGGATCCCCGCACCTGATCTCCTGTCGAGGATGCTCGCGGATCTGAAGGCCGTGCCACCGCTGTCCGCGGAGGACCTCTTCCCGCGAGCCTGCGCGCTCGGAGACCTCACAGCTGTCCGGGAGGCTCTGGCCGGCGCACCGGCGCTTGGCCCGCTGAACGACTCAGGGCTCACCCCCATGCACCTGGCCGTCATCGGCCGTTCCGCCGCCGTCGTGCAAGCCCTGGCCGAAGCCGGCGCTGACCCGGGCACGGCGCTCCACGGGACGTGCAGGATTCCCTGGACATATCGCCACCCGAAACGGCACTGCCCCGACTTCGGGGACCTGAACGCCGGTGCTACACCCCTGCACCTCGCCCTCGCCCCCGGACTCCGCGTCAAGTCCGCGCCCGACATCGCCCCCGACGTCATCGAGGCCCTTCTCACCGCGGGCGGGGATCCCAATGCGACCGACGAGCACGGCCGCACACCGCTCCACGACGCGGTCACCTCCGTCGGACCGAACGCGCATGAAGCAGTACGGCTCCTCGTGGAAGCAGGCGGCGACCCCCATGCGCGTATGGAAGACCCGACGCGACTGCGCTACCCGGTCAGATCACATACGCCCCTGACCATCGCCCATGAACTCGGCCGCACCGAAGCAGCCGACCTGCTGAAGAACGCGACGAAGACACCGTAAGCACCGTCCGCGCAGGAGAAGGCCGGTCGGCGAAAGTGCGGCGAATGCGGAGGGTGTCGATGTCGAAGGGGAGGGCGGCCAGTCATGCCTGCAGTACACGGAAGGTCGCTGGCGTTGTATCGAACAGCAGTGAGCATGTCCGACGCCCGATGAGCCCTGATCGAGCCTACGTTGACGGCCTGGAGAAAGGCCCAGCTCGACCGCAGACCGACCGGACAGCCGGAAGAAGTCGGAGTCCGCGACGTCTTCAACGCGATCCTCCACGTCAACCGCGCGGGACTCCTCTGGAAACACCTCCCGCACGACTCCACGAACCACGGCGCCGTCTACGCCGCATCGCGGGGCGATGGAATCTTCCCCCAGCTCAATTACGACCTGACCGGATTGGCCAGGGTGAGGGGGCGCAAGCCCGAGCCGACCGCTTCCGTGATCGACATCCGGAGCGAGAAGACCCCCAGCAACGTACCCCTGACCAGCCAGGGAACCGATGCAGCCAAGAAGATCGTCGGAAGGTAGCGCGGCCTCCTCACCGACACAATCGGCCTCAACCTCGCCGTGACCGTCACCGCCGCCGGCCTCTCGGAGAACGCCCTGGGAATGCGGCGACGCGACGTATTGCGCGGATGCGACCGTCCAAAGCCTCGTCGAGGACGACACGGCCGCCGCAGAGGAAGACCAATGGAAGGGAACGGACGGCCGTGACAACGAGTGATCGCGCACCGAGCCAGGGAACCACGGGCGATAGCAACGTCCAGCATGGCGTCGAGATAGTCGGCGGTCCGTTCGAGGGCATGGCAGCGACGCTGGACAGCGTCGATGACGGGCAGATTCGGGTGCAGGTCTGCATTTTCGATCAGTGGAGGCGGGTCTCCCTGCGTCCTTGTCACGTGGCCCTGCCGCGGGAACTGCACCGATTCGGCATGCACACCACCCGGGCACAGCCGGTCGACCTCGCCGACTACCTGCCCGAGTTGCTGCCGATGGCCCGGACAACGACCCGGCTGCACCCATGCCCAGGGTATCCATCGATGTCGGACAGCTCGGTGGGTGGACCGCTGCGCTGGCCCGCCGTCGAAGCGTGGCCGAACTGCTCGATGCCCCACCACGCTCCGGACGACGTTGCCGGTGACCCTCGGAAACCGGTGCCACTGGTGCCCATCGTCCAGCTGTACGCACGGGACGTGTCGGAATTGCCGTTTCCGCCAGGGACAGACCTGCTGCAGGTTCTCTGGTGCCCGTTCGACCACCCCGAAGAGGACGAGGGACCCTGGCCCCGGCCGATACTGTACTGGCGGAACGAAGCGGCTGTCGGTGCCCGACTGGCCGCCGGCATGCCGGAGCCGTCCGAGAACAGTCCATTCGGGACGGTGCCGCGGCCGTGCCTCATCGATCCGGAGCAGGTCGTCGAGTACCCGAGCCCCGATGAACTGGCGTACCAGCCCGATCGGGCCAGCCGGATGGACGCTGTCGAGGCGGCAACCGGCTGGTCATACTTCCGCCATCTGTCCGTGGCGCCGGGGATCAAGGTTGGTGGCTGGCCGCGTTGGACTCAGCCGCCACGCTGGCCGGAGTGCATCTGCGGCCGCCGGATGGAGCACCTGCTCACGGTCTCCAGCCGCGAGTACGACGTGGAGAGCGGAAAGCGCTGGGCACCGATCCAGCACGTCGGCGCCGACATCGATCCGCAAGTCGACTCAATCGAACGAGGCTTCAGCCCAACCGACCTCTGCATCGGCGACATGGGTGGGATGTACCTGTTCATCTGCCCACGTTGCCCAGATGTGCCTTGGACGTACCGCTTCGACTGCTCATGAACGCGACTATTCGGCCCCCTCAGGGAGCGAACAGGACGCAGGACGCGGGACTCGAGATCAGGGTGCATGGTGGGCGCGGCGGCCAGCGGAATGAGGACCCGGAGGCAGGTCCAAAGTGTGGTACCGACTCAGCTCTTGTAGGGGGGTGCGGGTGAGGATGTCCAGCAGTTCCCGCTGCGACGGCCGGTCGTGCACCGCCTCCTCCAGGAGAAGCGCCTTCTTGCTGCGCTCGGCGCCCTTCCGTCGCAGCGGAATCGGGCGGCTGCCTTCCAGAACGAGGTCGGTGTTGCCCGGACAGCCGACGTCGACGCCTGCGACGACCTCGGTCGGGAGCTGCCGGTAGTGGCCGGTCAGCTCCCTCGCGTCGATCGGTAGTTCCGGTCCCAGCTCACGAGCTGATCGTGCAGCTTGGCGCAGGAGTCAGACCCCCCCGCCATCTTGCTGGTCACCGTCGGCGACGCCACCAGCTTCCCCACCGTCGCCCACCTGGCGTCCTATGCCGGCCTCGCCCCGACGACAAAATCGTCGGGGACCTCGATCCACGGCGAACACGCACCACGAGGCGGGAATCGACATCTCAAGAGAGCAATGTTCCTGTCGGCGTTCGCCGCCCTGCACGATCCCACCTCCCGCACCTACTACGACCGATGCCGGGCCCGCGGGAAGACCCACACCCAGGCCCTCCTCCGCCTCGCCCGCCACCGCGTCAGCGTGCTGTTCGCGATGCTCCGCGACGGCACCTTCTATGAACACCGAACCCCACGCCTCGTTTGACGAAGGACATAGAGGCACCCCCCGAAACGGCTGCCTCATGACCGCTTCATCGTCTGCGACCGGCCTTCCTGGGGCTGATGAGGTGGAAACTGGGCCGTGGCGACGTAGGCGATGGCTGTCCCCCCTTCCGCGGTCGGTGACGCCGATCTGCGCGTAGAGGACGTCGAGGCCCGTGCGGCGCTTCTGGGTGGTGGTGACAGCGTCGATCCGATACCTCGCGTGCGCAGGAGCCCACGCTGTCTTGTACACCTGGTGGGTAAAGGTGCCGGGGTTTCAGGTGCCGTCGGGGCCTGGCCGCATCTCACCGTGGTCAGGCGGCACCATTCCCGAGCCCCTCCCCGACTCCGGTAGACGCTGTGCTCGTCGACTTCTTCACCGGCTGGGGTGCGGACCCGGACCCGGACGGCCCGTGGGCGGGTGGGTGCGGAAAGCCGACCGTGAGGAGGAGGCCACCTTCCGGGCGGGCCTCGGCGGCGAGGGTGGCGTCATGCGCCGCGGCGATGGCCTGCACGATCGACAGCCCCAGGCCGAGGCCCTCGGCGTTCGTCCGTGGCTCACCGAGCTGCTGGAACGGCTGGAAGATCTGGTCGACGGCGTTCGGGGGCACCACCGGCCCGGAGTTGGCCACGGTCAGGACGGCGCGGCCGTTCACATCGGCGGTGCCGATCTCCACCCAGCCGTACGGCTCGTTGTGCCGCAGCGCATTGTCGACCAGGTTGATGACGAGCCGCTCGGCCAGCGGCCGGTGACCCGCCGCGGTCGTGGCGGACAGTGAGCAGTGCAGCGCGACCAGCCTCTGTTCCGCGTCCGGTCGGCGAGCCGCGACGACCTCCTGTGCGAGCCGGCCCAGGTCGAACGGTCGGCGCACCTCGATGCCCGCGTTGCCTCGGGCCAGGGTCAGCAGAGCCTCGATAAGCCGCTCCTGCTGAGCGCCGGCGGCAAGGATCCGCTCGTGCGCCGCGCGCAGCGACTCCACATCCGCGTCGGGATCCGACACGGCGAGCTGTCCCAGTGTCCGCTGCCTGGCGAGGGGGGTGCGCAACTCGTGTGAGGCGTTGGCGACGAACCGGCGCTGTGCCTCGAACGACCTCTCCAGTCGGCCGAGTAGATCGTCGAAGGTGTCGCCCAGCTCCTTGAGCTCGTCGCTCGGGCCGTCAAGGGCGAGACGCTGGTGCAGGCTCGTTGCCGAGATGTCCCGGGCGGCAGCGGTGATCGTACGCAGCGGGCGCAGTATCCGCCCGGAGACGACCCAGCCCAGCGCGATCGAGATCACCAACATCAGGGCGAGCGCGATGGCGGACTGCACGAGCAAATCGTCGAGCACGGCCTCCCGCTGGAGAACCATGAGCTTTTGCGCCGCGTCCGGCAGCACGTCGTGGGCGGGCTTCCCTCTGACTCTCTGGGGCGGCGCCGGCGCCATGCCGTCGGCCCTCTCGGCTGAACGCGAGCTGCCGTCCGGGGCGAGCCGGACCCCGGAGAGGGAGCGGCTGTCGGAGTTGAGCACCAGCAGATACGTGATTGTCAGCAGCGCCGCCCCGGAGAGCAGGAACAGCGCCCCGTACAACAATGTCAGCTTCAGCCGGACCGTACGCCGCGGGACCAGCGCGTTCGTGAGCCAGCCGGTGAGCCGGGAGAGCGGCGGCATGGGCGGCCTCAGATCCGGTAGCCGCGTTTGGCGACGGTCTCGATCACCGGCGGATCGCCCAGTTTGGCCCGCAGCCTGCTGATGGTGATCTTCACAGCGGTGGTGAACGGATCGGCGGCCTCGTCCCAGACCCGCTCCAGCAGTTCCTCCGCCGGGACGGCCCGGCTCTTGGCCGACAGCAGCAGCTCCAGCACCCCGAACTCCTTCGGTGCCAGCTCCAGCGGCCGTCCCCCGCGGGTGACCTTGCGCCGTGCCGTGTCGACCACGAGGTCGCCGTGCCGTACCACGGGCGGTACCACCGGATGCGACCGCCGCGCCAGCGCGCCGATCCGCGCGATGAGCACCGGGAAGTCGAACGGCTTGGCCAGGTAGTCGTCGGCGCCCAGATTGAGCCCGTCGACCAGTTCCTCCGCCGAGGCGGCGGCGGTCAGCATCAGCACCCTGCTGCGGCGGCCGGACCGAACTAGCTCGGAGCAGATCTCGTCGCCGTGCCTCCCGGGCAGATCCCGGTCGAGGACGATCACGTCGTAGTCGTTGAAGAGGGCGCGGTCCAGACCGCTCTTACCGTCGTACGCCACGTCGACGGCCATCTGTGCCCGCCGCAGTCCGACGGCCACCGCCTGCGCCATTTCCTGATCGTCCTCCACCACGAGCACTCGCACTCGCTGCTCCTTGCGTATGTCCAACCGGCTAAGAACACCCTGACAACGGGATTCAGAATGTTCCAGCCCTGGTTTCCGCAGGGTTTCAGCCTCTGTCCAGTCGCAGGGAATGTGCTCCCCGGTGAGCACCGGCGGTGCACGATCTGCCCCTGGAGTCGCTCTGCGAGACCATCGGCGACAGCCTCCGCTGGGCCGGCCCAGCGGCCACCGGGCAGGAGATGGTCGACGCCTGCAAGACCGCTCAGACCTGGGCCTGATCGGATCGCGGCCCGACGGACTCGACACAGTCGTCGGCAATTGCGGCTACCGGCTCTGTGGTGGGGAGGACGGGGAACAGCGCATCGCCATGGCCCGCCTGAGACGACGGCAGGGCGGAATTGGCATCCTGGTGTTTTTCCGCTTGGTTCCTATGTTCCTCCCCCCCACTCCGGTCTGTCCGACCACCCGTCCGGACGGACGCGAGCCCTTGTATGCCCTGGCGTCGCCGCTGCCGTTCTGGCAGCGAAACCTCGGCGAAACCGCCGCCTCACTAGAACAGGGCACAGAAATTCCGGAAGGAACGGAGAGAACGGAATGGGAGTTTCCGCGGAGTGGCCGACGGATGGCATCACCGCACCGAAAAGGAAGCTACTACGGCAGAGCGCTGCACTGGCGGCGTTGGTGACCGGGGCCGCCCTGTTCGTCGTCGGCTGTGGCGGCACCGAAGAGTCGGGTAACGGCGGGCCTGCATCGAAGGCCGAGCAGCCGGAGGCCGCCGATGGGCTGAAATTCGCGCAGTGCATGCGGGACAACGGCCTGCCCGACTTCAAGGACCCCAAGCCGGGTGAGGGCATGGGCGCCGGGATCGAGCCGCAGTCGGAGGAGTTCAAGAAGGCCGAAAAGGTCTGCAAGAAGTACATGCCCGCCCCGCCCGCGGAGGAGGGCGGGGCCGGTTCGGGCGATGTGTGGTCGGCCAAAGACAAACTCAAGTACGCCAAGTGCATGCGGGAGCACGGCATCCCGAGTTTCCCGGACCCGGACGAGAGCGGCGGCTTCAAACTCGACGTCGACCCCAACACCCCGCAGTTCCACAAGGCGGAGGACGCCTGCGAAAAGTACCAGCCCGAGTCCCTGCGCAACATGGAGCCCAACAAGCCCGCCGGGAGTTCGGCATGAGCGCGACCCAGCTACCGAGGGAGGACGAGGCAGTGAGCCCCCCGGACCGGCAGAGCGAGCCGCCACCGGTGAGGCGCAAGCCGCGCGGGCCGGCCGTGCTGGTCGTCGTGGCGATCCTCGCAGCAGTCGGTGCGGGGGTCGTCGTTGCCGACCCGTTTGGGAAGTCCGCGAAGGACTCGTCGGCCAGGACTGCTGCCCCCACCGGGCTGGCGAAGGTCACCCAGGGCACCCTGTCAGCCCGCACCCTGCAGAACGGGACCCTCGGGTACGCGGGTTCCTACGATGTCGTCAACAACACCAAGGGCACCATCACCAAAGTGCCCGCTGCGGGTGACGTCATCAGCCAGGGCGATGTGCTCTACCGCGTGGACGGCAAGCCGGTGGTGCTGCTCCAGGGAGCCACCGAGCCCGTGTACCGCGATCTGTCCTACGGCACAGAGGGCCCCGATGTGCGGCAGCTCAACGCTGCGCTCGTCAGCCTCGGGTACGCCACCAAAGACGAGATCGACCCTGACTCGGATTACTTCAGTTGGCTGACCGTCGGTGCACTCAAGGAGTTGCAGGAGGACGTGGGCCTCGATGAATCAGGTGAACTTCCCCTCGGACAAGCGGTGTTCCTGCCCACCGAGGAGGTCCGGATCAGCAAGGCCGACGCCGTGCGAGGCGGCCCGGCCAGACAGGGACAGAACGTCCTGCAGGTCTCCTCGACCAAGCGGCAGGTGGTCGTCGAGCTCAACGCCAGTGAGCAGTCCGGGGTGGCGGTCGATGACAAGGTGACCATTACTCTGCCCAACGGCAAGACGGCCCCGGGCATGGTGTCGTCTGTGGGGAAGGTGGCGAAGCAGGCCGAGGACAAATCCACCATCGAGGTACACATCAAGCCGAAGAACCCCAAGGTAACCGGCGGGCTCGACCAGGCGCCGGTCCAGGTCGCCATCATCTCCGACACGGTCGAGGACGTGTTGTCGGTACCCGTGAACGCGCTGCTGGCGCGCTCCGGCGGCGGCTATGCCGTCGAGGTCGTCGACCCCGGGGGCAAACACGAGCTGGTCCCGGTGCGGATCGGGCTCTTCGACGACAGCGAGGGCAAGGTCGAGGTCAGCGGCGCCAGGATCGCCGTCGGCCAGAAGATCGTGGTGCCCGCCTCATGACCGGCGCAGAGACCCAGACGCAGTCGGCCGCCGCTCAGCCAGCCGGCGAGCCGGTCCTGAAGCTGGAGAACGTGACCAAGATCTACCCGGGAGCGTCCCCCGTCGTGGCACTGGACCGGGCCAGCTTCACCATCCACAAGGGCGACCTGGTGGCGATCGTGGGTCCGTCCGGTTCCGGCAAGTCCACCCTGCTGCAGATGATGGGCACCCTGGACCGGCCGACCTCCGGGACGGTACGGGTCGCAGGGGAAGATGTCGCCGCGATGAGCGACCGGACGCTGGCCGGGCTGCGTGCCGTCCGGGTCGGCTTCGTCTTCCAGCAGTTCTTCCTGGCGGAGCACGCCACCGCGCTGGAGAACGTCGCCGACGGGATGCTGTACTCCGGCGTCCGCCGCCAGGCCCGGTTGCCTGCGGCCGTCGCGGCCCTGGACCGGGTCGGCCTCAGCCACCGGATCGACCACCGGCCGTCGCAACTGTCCGGTGGTGAGCGGCAGCGAGTGGCGATCGCCCGAGCCCTGGTCGGCGACCCGGCGATCGTGCTGGCCGACGAGCCCACCGGCAATTTGGACAGTGTCGCCGGCACCGGGATCTTCAACTTGTTCAAGGAACTCAACGCCGAGGGCACCACCATCGTCATGATCACCCACGACCGGGAGCTGGCAGCCAAGCTGCCACGCCGGATCGAGATCCTCGATGGCCATATCGTCGCCGACGTCCTGGCGTCGAAGGACCGCTTGGCCACCGAAAGGGGGCTGCCATGAGCACCACGGCCCCCGCCCCCGGCCGTCTCTACCCCGCCGACCTGGCCCGGACCGCGAGCGTCGGGCTGCGCACCCGGAGGGTGCGGGCTGCACTGTCGGCGCTGGGCATCGCCATTGGCGTCGCCGCGATGGTGGCGGTGCTCGGGCTGTCGGCCTCGTCGCAGGCCGGACTGATCGCCGAAATCGATAAGCTGGGCACCAATCTGCTGAAGGTCACCCCAGGCCAGTCACTGGGCGGCGGAGACGCGAAACTTCCCATCGAGGCACCGGGCATGATCTCCCGGATCGGCCCGGTCGAGGCGGTCCAGAGCACCGGCAAGACCGACGCCGAGGCGTACCGCAGTCAGCACATTCCGAGCCTCAACACCAACTCCCTCTCGGTGAACGCCGCCAGCCCGGGTCTCCCGGCCGCTGTGCGCACCTCGATGGCCCGGGGCAGATACCTCAACGCGGCCACCGCGAAACAGCCGGTCGCCGTCCTCGGTTGGGACGCCGCAAGCCGGCTGGGCATCTCCCGGATCCACCCCGGCATGCGCATCTGGGTCGGAAAACAATGGTTCTACGTGGCCGGGGTCCTCAAGCCCGCGAAGCTGACGCCGGAGATCGACTCGTCGGTGCTGGTGGGCTATCCGGCCGCGGAGAAGTACCTGGACTTCGACGGACACCCCTCTACGGTGTACGTGCGGTCGGACCCCGACCAGGTCAAGGAGGCCCGCAAGGTGCTGGCCGCCGCAGCCAACCCGCACAACCCCAGCGAAGTCAGCGTCACCCAGCCCTCGGCCGCGCTCGAGGCCCGGGCAGCCGCGCAATCGGCCCTGGACGGCCTGTTCCTCGGGTTGGGGGCAGTGGCCCTGCTCGTCGGAGGCATCGGCGTCGCCAACACCATGGTCATCTCCGTGTTGGAACGCCGCTCCGAGATCGGTCTGCGGCGGGCACTCGGCGCCACTCGGGGCACCATTCGACTGCAGTTCCTGTCCGAGGCAATTCTGCTCGCCACGCTCGGCGGTGCGATCGGGGTGGTGCTGGGCACACTGGTGACTTTCGCCTACGCAGGCATCAAGGGCTGGGGAACCGTCGTCCCGGCGCTCGCCTGGGCCGGCGGACTCGGAGCGGCCGTGGCCATCGGAGCCATCGCCGGGCTGTTGCCCGCCCTGCGGGCCGCCCGGATGCAGCCCACCGAGGCACTGCGGACCGCCTGACAGTGCGTGCCCGGCACTGCGGTGGTTGCCGCCGCAATGCCGGGCGCCCGTGTCCATGTCATGCTCCAGCGGACGCGCAACCCACTGCGGGGAATCGCCCCTGTGCGCGGCTTCTCCGATCAAAGCCTTAGGTCAGGCGCCTACCAGCAACTCCAGGCCGAACGCGCACACCGCCACGACGCTGTCGTCGAGCAGGCCATCGACGACAGCAAAGCCTCCGCCCTGGCCCACCTGCCCGCCGGGGTGCTCATAGCGCTGGATTGGCTGAGGGCCATGAAGGCGTCCTGCGTAGCGTGGCTCATGAACGTCACTTTCATGCCATGCCTGGGGAATTGTCCAGGTGGCGCCTGCCAGCATCACTGACACAGCAGGGCACGGTGGAGACCGAGTTGATCATTCTGGACGCGGCGGAACGTGTGGGCGTGCCGTGGATCGCCCTGGAGGAGTGGCCGCGCGGCAGGCGGTGAAGTACCGGGAGAAGTACGACAAGGCGCGAGCTGTGCTCGACGCGGGCCCGAACGTGCTTGTGGGAGCGGTTGTGTGCCTGTTCCCAGTCCGCGAGATCTGCCTGGCCTTTCGCGGCAGCGGTGCGGAATCACCGGGGGGTGCGGGCGCGCACCGGCTGCCAGCAGCAGGTGAACGATGTCGGCGTCGCCGTTCTCCGCTGCTTCGTGCAAGGGCGTGCAGCCCTGGTCGTCCCTGCTGTTCGGATCGGCACCTGCCGAGAGCAGCAATTCGATCCCCTCACGGAAGGCCGAGGAAGACGCAGCCAGAAGTGGCGTCCATCCGCGCTCATCAGTTCCATTGACGTCGGCACCGGCCGACAAGGGCAAATCGCAGGGCAGGCAAGTCACCCGCGTACGCTGCAATCCGCAGGTCCTCTGTCAGAGAGGACCCAAGAAGGCCACTTCTTCCAATGCTGACTCTCTTTCTCATGGCCCAGCTCCACGGACGGACCGCACTCGGCCCCGTCGCATGCGAGAGAAAGGCGGGCTTCCGGCTGGCAAGGCGACGGAAGCAGTCAGCGAGCCCCCGGCCACCAGGTTGCTGGAACCGGCGCGTCGGACGACGTCGACCGTGCCATCCTGCGCTCTCGCTCCGAGAGGTCTCCTTTCCGGGCGATCGTCGCAACCGGTGCAGGTCGACGCGGACCTGGATCAGCACCGTCCGTGAGCGGCTCCCGGACGACACCACGCTGCAGCAGACTCGTTCCCCCACGGCCTTCGCGCTGGTCAGGTGCCTCTTTGGCCGGAGCACAGGATCAAGCGAAGGCCGTGTCCATGTCTCCGGAATGCTCGTACGAGCGATCCCGTACGAGGCCTCGTTCACGGTCAGCCGAACGGGGAGAAGTTCCTTCAGGCGCTTCGGCTACGCATACCTGCTGACGCGAGCACCACCGTCGGCACCGAAACCAGGATCGCCCAGCCCAGGCGGCGCGTCTGGTAGGCGGCGCACCTCGACTCGACTCCCTCCTCCATCGACCCATGGGCGGGGCTCCAGTCGTTGCCGAGGACGGAGTGGCACTTGGAGCGAGGGTAAGCCGCGCTGATGTCCGGCGCGCTGGTCAGCAACCACAGGATCACGCCGGTTCCGGCGCACGCCAGAAGCCACACCATTGTCTTGTTCATGCCGTGACTGTATGCCTGCGGTCTGCTCTCACCTCGTCGGGCCCATCCTCTTCGGCGGCCTCGTACAGCCGGCGTTCCTGCGGGGGGCTGGCACCGAAGACACCGTCCAAGAGCGTGTCCTATGTGGTGATCACTCATTGCCCCCTGCATGGGGAGGGGAACGTCGCCTCTCGGCTGCCGGACACGATGCGCGCACCCGCTGAACTGGAACTTTAAGGGCGGCGCGCCCAGAGCAGGGCATGTCCGCCGTCGGCCTCAGGGATGAACTCCTCCCGTTCGACCGTCAAGCCGGCCTGTTCGATCCACTCACGGTTGGTGGCAGCATCCGCATGGCTCCCGCTGTGTCTGCGCGTGGGAGTAGTTTCCGTTCGCACCCGCATCGACGACCCACAGCCGGACCTTGGCGTTCGCACCCGCCTCACGCGTGACCGCGGCGGTCGCCTCCACCTCCACAGGACCAAGTTCAAAACAGCACGGCTTCACCTGCTCCGTCCGCCAGTGCAGTGGCCAACTGCTGCCTCAACTCACGGATCATGTCAGACAGTTCGATCATTTTCCCCACCCTCGCAACCGGCAATCAGACGCTGCAAGACCGCGCTCCGTACGCTCGCTGGACGACTCCCTGCCTTCCTGAAACAGCAGCCCTGCCCCACCCAATTCGCCGAATTGGTAACAGGGTCATCGCGCGCAGCTCACGGGCACCGGTTCCCTGCGGTCCGCACACAACCGGAACACCCCTGCTCGCGCAGGGACCACTCGCTGTGCCCGCAGTCCACCATCGCGATGGTCGGAACACCCCGCTCGCGCGGGGAACACGTTCTCGTGTCGCGAAGTCTCGATCTGTCAGACGGAACAACCCAGCTCGCGCGGGGAACACACTTCCTGACCTGCCCTGTTAGCGGGATTTTGCTTTTTCTTTGCCGCTGCGGCTTCTTGTCATCGGTACATGGCGGCAGAGCCGATGCCACGGCGTGGATGCCTGTTCGGGCCGGGTGTCTTTCGGGGAACGCTTCGGTGGGCAAGGCGGCCACCACGGTCCGCAGGTCGACGCGGTGGCCCGTCGCCGCGGACCGCACGGGTGGCAAGTCGATGGGTGCGGTGGTTCCTGCGCGCGGGGAGGGTGCTCCGCTGGCGCCGCGATCGTGGAGGAACTCCCTGCTCTGGTAGCACAGAACCGGAGGCCGAGCGCTGGTCCCGCGTCGAACTGCGTGTGGACCGCCTCGACTGGCTATCTGCTGTACCAGCCTCGCTGGTCGGCCCTCCGCCCATCGAACGCCCAGGTGAGCTCAAGCGATCTGCAGCCCGCCCGGCTTCAGGCAGTACCGTCGACGGTTGCTGGTTGTGCGCTGGTTGGCGTCCCGTAATGGGGCGTTTCCGCAGGTGACTGCGGTTTCGTCGACGTTCCAGGTTCAATGTGTGAGTTGTTCGAGCAAAGGCCCTCTGGCTTGCTTTGATGCAGGTCAGGGGTTTTCCGCGGGCAGATGTGGTGGAGTTCCGCTGGAACATCAAACGGGGGTGGTTCGGGGCGTGAGGCTTGCCTTTGTGCAGGTCAGCGCGGTGCGGCGGGATAGTTTAATCCGGTCGGGGTTTCCGGTTGCTGGATTTGCGCTGATCGATCTGACGGCCTGCCAGGGGGGCGAGACGGTACACGTCCACCACCAGGAAACCGGCCACGGCCCTGATGTACAGCCAAGTTCTTCACCCGGACTCAGGCCGCCGACCGGCATCGGCCCCAAGCGCATCCGGCGCTACCGGCCGCAGGCCAACGGCACGGCCGAACGCCCCCACCGCACCCTCTTCATGCGTGGGCCTACCAGCGGCCCCTATACCTCCAGCGACGAACGCCCCCGCGGGCGGTCGCGACATGTTCGGGGGTCTCCAAGGAGGCCGCGGCCTTGTAGAACGCTGAGACTGTAGGGCCTTCGGAAGGGGAGTGGCAGGCGCTCGGGTTTCGGTCGCTGGAGCCTCGCTCCCCCGACGCTCGACCTGTGCGGGCCGGACGGCTGCCACGGAGCTGAGTCTCCTGAGAGGGACGTTCGCGTTTCCAGGCAACCGGCAATGCCCGGCAGACGGCTTCACGTTGAGCCTGGAAGAACTTCCAGATGCCTTGCAATTGCGGCCGCGGATCGCCTCGGCAAGTAGTCGCGTGCCAACTGAACCTCCCGGACGGCACCGTCCGCCAGTACGTCACCTATCAAGAAGCGCGCACGGCCGGCAGGCATGCGGGTGGCATCGGTACCATTACCGCCGTCTCCCGGTACGGTCTTCGTGCGCGGACCGGATGCGGCTTCTCAAGAGGCTGCCGGGTAGCAGGCGGCGAGCGCCTGTACGGCTTCGAGCATTGTGCCGTTGTGCGTGCGGTCCCGGACCTCCGCCTCCGCGCCCAGGCTGAGCAGATCCGAGATGGCGTCCGGCTGTAACTGGACCGTCAGTCTCACCTCGATCCAGCCGACAGCGCCGGGCGCAGGCGACTGTTCCCGGCGAAGTTCGGTACGTCGGTCGAGCACGCGTTGGAGCGGGCGGGGCCTGCGGATCTCGCTGCGTGCCCTGGCCAAGCTCCTGGACGCATCTCGGCATCTCCGAGGATGACATCGCCGGCCTCAACATCTCCACCGGCATCCCGCTGGCCCACGACCTGGACGCAGACTTCCACCCGGCCGAGAAGGGCGGCACGTGCCTCGACCCCGGAGCCGCCAAGGCCGCCATCAAAGTCGTCAAGAAGCCAGGGCAAGAAGTGGCCGAACGGCCCGGAGGGTCTCCCCTGACAGGGGAGACCCTCCGGTGCGGCGGTCATCGCGGGATCACGGGTCGATCGTGCCGAGGTTCTTGGTCAGCAGGTCCTCGCCGTTCTGCTGGATGTGCAACTCGACGCCCCTGTAGGTGAGGTGGAGCAGGTTGACCGTCCAGTTCCGGTTGGGGCACACCTGTTCCGGTGAAGGGGTCGGCGGCGGCGGGATCGACACGTTCTGGAAGGTGATCTGGCCGTTGCGGGGCATAATCGTGGAAGTCGGGCCCTCCACGTTCTGGAACTCGGTGCCCTGGCCCGGAGCCATGTTGCCGCCCCGGTTGGTGCAGACGTACTCGGCCTCGACGGACGCGGCCGTCAGGAAGGCATCGGTTGGCTCGTTGCCCAGGCCCGCTGCCTTTCCGCTGCACTGAAGTCCGGCGGTGAGGGACTTGGTGCAGGTGACGCTTCCGATGAAGTGCGGGTTTTGAGCTGTGGCCGTACCGATGCCGGCAACGGTAGCTGCCAGCGTCATCAACGCGGTGGCAAAGACGCGACGCATGCGGTCTCCGGTTTCGCTAAGTGGGTTGGGATGTCCAACGCGCCTGGCGAACTTCGCCCAGCGGATCGGCATCTCTCATATGTCACGGCAATGCAAGAAAAATGCTTGCATTGCAGCATTTGGAGCATCAATTACGACTTTCAGGTGTATGAATGGGCCCGGGTGCTGCGCGCGTCCGGGACCCCCCGAACCGGCCGTCACCTGCACGGTCCGCAGGTCTTCGCGGCCAGGACCTTGCCTGCCGTAGCGTCGTTCGCCAGCCTTCGCCAGCCTTCGCCAGCCAGAGCGTGGACGGCGCCCAACTGCACGGCGGGCGCCTCGTTGCCGAACTGGGCGACGGCGGTGGGCCTCCCCGGGACCCTTCAGCTCGTCAAGCCGTTGATCGGCTATCGATGAGGGCACGCGGTGCGAACCTGGAAGATCGCAGACCGCCACGTGCATCTGCGCAGCGGGCCCCCGGGAAGCGGTATCGGTCCAAGGGACTGCTCTCCCGAGACATCCGCATCAAGATGCGCTGCACATGGTCGAGCAAGAACGCGCTCTGGCGCTACGGGAAAGTCCGCACCGGCCGGCATGCAGGTACCTGGGGCTGGACATGGTGGCACCACGCACATGCCCGACGCTCGCGTCCGACAGTGGCCGGGTCTCTGCCTGGTGGAGGCATGACTCAGCCCTGGGCCCGCCCAGTGGGCGGTTGGACCTCTCGTGTTCCTCGACCCGAAAGGAGAGCCGGCAACCCTTGGGGGCGCCAGCGACGGGGCCCATTTCCGACCTCGCCGACCTTCACGGCGCTGGTGGTGTCGAAGTCGGGGAGCCACTGCTGGCGGTGGAAACACCGGGGAACCCTTCGATCCTGAGCCTGACCACTTGCTGGGCGCCTGCCCGACCTCATCAGCGTGCTCCACCTCACCCACCGGTCCGTTCCGGCGCCTCACGCCGCCTGGCCGGCTGGGCGATCGCGGACCACATGCGTACCGACCTCGTCACCGACGCCCTGGCCGCCGCCGAGCGGACCCGCGGCAGCCTCGCCGCAGCGGCCATGCACACAGACCACGGAGCCCGGTACACCAGCCGGGCCTTCATGCTGAGCGAATCTCCGCAAGTCACAGCGGGCGCGGTACAGCCCCTGTATGTCGTTCCTGCCGTGGACTTGAACTGCGGCTACGGGGGGGCGTCGATCCAGCCCCACCCGGCAGCACCGTGTGCGGTGTGCGGGTGCTTCAAATTCCCCTCCACCACTGACACGTACCCTGACGGCAGCCTCCCCGGGCGGTCTACGACAGCACCAACGTCCCCCTGGCCAGCGGCGCGACATCGTGCGAATCGCTCGACACCCCCTCGGACACTGCAAAATCCCCACGGCTTCCTGTGTGCCGTGGGGATTTGCCGTTTCTCGCGCCGGGTGCCGGTGCGCGCGGCAGCGCCGCCCCTCCGTGGGACGGGGAGGGGCGGCGCCGCGGAAATACGTCAGACGAGCCAGCCGAGGAAGTCGACGACGCCGGCCAGCAGGTTGGTGATGACGTTCATTGTGGTGCTTCTCCTTGCGCTTTTCGTGGGACCAGTCCACCCGGCCGATGTAGGACCTGCGGCCGGGCGACGCTCGCGCGGTCTGCAGCCCGTCGCTTGCGTACCGTAAGCATCCGTGTGCACATGGTTATTCCGCAGCGATATTAAGACCGAGCACCCCATCGAGTGGGTGACTGGGCGTGTGTTCGACGTAATGCGGGGTGGTGGTGGGGGCGCGTGCACCCCATACGCCTCGAACCCCAGCACTCTCGGCCACACCGGCGCCGGCCCCGACCGTGCCTGGTGTGCGCGGCACTGCAGCATGAGATGTACCCGTTCGAGCCGCATCGGTGAGCCGGCCGGCCCCGCAAACGCCCGGCCTGTGCTGGTGCTGTGACCGCATAGGTTCGTCGGGCTGCTGTCTCGCGGCCGAGGTGAAGTGCTCGGGGACGTGGATGTGTTGGTCTGCTTCAGCTGTTGAGTGCTGCGAGTTCCCGCTCGGCTCGGAGGCGTCCGCGCTCGGACATGAGCGGGAACGGCTCCCTGCGTACGTTCGCTGCGAACCGCCGCCACTGGCCTGTGGTGTTGCGCTCACCGTCCCAGGAGGCCGCCGGTCGCGGAGGCCGGTTCAGGCTTATCAGGGCTGACAGCGGCCACTCCGAATCCCCCGTGCGGCCAGTTGAGGCGTCACGCTCTGTGAGGCATATCTGGGTCTGTATGGCGCTCCCCCGGACGGGGGAGGAAGGTCGTTCAAGAGACCGACGCCAGGTTCAGCCCGTCGGTGCGACGTTCAGAACATGACCACTGATCCACGGACGCTGAAGGCGCACTGGCCCACACGGCGGCAGCAGGGATCACGTTGGGTGGACCGAATCACGCTGTCCTGGGCACTGGTGTACGCCGGATTCGGCCTGGTCTGTGCGCTGAAGGGGACTCATCTGTTCCCTTACGGCGGCGTCCTGGGGCCTCGCGCGTCGGGGTGGGCCGTCACGGCAGTGGGGACGCTGGCGGCGCTGACCTGTACGGCAGTGTCGCGATACGGGCTGCGGCCCGCACTGCGAACGCTGCTGTGGACGGTGTGCGGTCTGTCCGGACTTGCCGCGTTCAGCCTGCTCATGGACGTGATCACGCTGATGTTCGGCCAAGGCGTGGACAGTTGGGCCTCTGCGGCGAATCACGCGCTGGCGGCAGTCGGGACGCTCTTGTCCGCGGGCACCGCGCGCTCTGCTCGGCCCTGCCTGCCGCGGGCCGCTGCCCCGGCAGCCTCTGCCGCACCCCGGCCGCATCAGCTCGCCGCCTGGGCCGGCACGGTGGCCTTCCTCCCGTATGCGGCGATGAAGCAGATCTGGGCCTTCGGCGGCACCTTCGCCGGTATATCCGGCGCGCAGATGAGCGTGATCTCCGAGCGCAACGGCGCCTCGGGGATCTGGCTCACCTTGGAGTCCTGGGGCCTGGATCCCACCATGCTGCTGGCCGCGCTCGGCGTTTTCCTGCTGTGGGGCCTCGTCCGCCCCTGGGGTCAGGTCTTCCCGCGCTGGACGCCGTTTCTACGCGGTCGCCGCGTCCCGCGCTGGCTCCCGCTGGCTCCATCCCTGATCGGCGCCGCCACTCTCGCCCCGTACGGTGTGCTCGGCGTCGGCTATGCGGTTTTGGCCACGGTGGACGTGGTGACGATGCGGAGCGGCGATTTCCCGACTCCGCAGGACGCGCTCCTGGTCACTTGGATCGGAATGGCGGCATTCGCCATCTACGGATGCGCACTGATGGTGGGGGCTCGTTCGTACTGGCTGCGAACCCGCACAATCTCCCGAGGCATTGATTCTGCGTGACTGTCCGAAGTGCTGGCGGCCAGATGACCCCCCACTAACCGGCCACTGACACAGGGCCCTCTTCACGTGCTGCGAGGAGGGCCCCACGCGTCGATACGGGACGGACCCGACCAGTGATGCTCAGGCCCGGGTGCGGGAGCACAGCACGAGGCGGTAGCCGTCCGGGTCGGCGATCGTGACACCGTGCTCGTCCCAGTACGGGTTGTGTGCCGGAACGCGGGTACCGCCGGCCCCGCCCAGGCGGTCGATCACGCAGCGCCCTCCAGGGCAGCCCGCCAGACGGGGCTGTCGACGTAGTGGTTGTCGAACCGCTCCGCGGAGGCGGCGATCTCCTTCGCGTCGGCCTCGCCACGCATCACCCGGCCCAGCAGGCGCAGGTAGTCGAACCGGCCCATGCCCGGCGTGAACACGAACAGCACGTCCGCCGTACAGCCGGGCGCCGCGGCGAAGGCGTGCGGGGTGTGGGGCGGCACGGCCAGGAAGTCGCCCGCTTCCAGGACGGTGACCTCCTCACCCACCAGTACCTGGAGGGACCCGCTGATCACGAAGAACAGCTCCGTCGCCTTGGTGTGGAAGTGGGCGGGTGCCCCAACGGCCCCCTTGGCGAACGTGGACCGGTAGCTGGTGAAGCCGTCGGCGGTGCTGTCCGAGTCGGCGAGGAGCGTCATCACACTGCTGGGGTCGGCACAGGTCTCGGCCTCGGCGTGACGGGTCAGTACCGGCCGTCCGCCGGTCATTGCGGTCTTCATGTCGTGCCCTTTCCAGGGATCGGTGAATGGTGCGGGGAATCGAGAGGGTCGTGAGGCATCCCGATCAGGGAGGCCCGGTGCGGTACTGCAGGGCGGGCGTCAGCTGAAGATCGCGGTGGGTTCGCCGGTGTACCAGGTGTTGTCGATGCGGAGGCGACGGATGACCCAGCGGTCGCCGTCGCGGACCAGTTCGACGTCGTAGGGGTTCTTCAGCAGCGCGTGTGTGGCGGAGTCGGCGATGAGCAGGTGCTGGGCTTCCACCAGGGCGGTGAGCCGGGCGGTGTCGCCCTCGATCGTGATCCGCGTGTTGGTGATCTGGTGTGTGGTGTCCACCCGGCCGGTGAACTTGGCCAGAATGGTGGTGACGATGGTGTCGCGCCCGGACATCAGCGGCGGCTCGGCCCCCCACTTGGCGGCGGCCGGGCGGAAGTCCAGCTCGGCGTCGGCGGCGAAGGCCGAGGCGAACAGCTCCTTGTCCTTGAGGTCCTGGCCCAGGCCGAAGCGGTGGAGCGCGTCGGTGATCTCCGCCCGGTCCTTGAGTTCCGCGACGGCTGCGGCGGTGTCGTGAGCGGGGGTGGTCAGGGCGCGGTCGCGGGTGACGTACATGATGTTCTCCGGTGCAGGTGAGGCGGCCTTTCGACGCCTCTGATCCTGCTGCGGTCCGGGTAGGGCATCAATGCGCACCTGCGCAACGATCGTGAAGCCCCGGTTAACGACGGGAGGGGTGCGGGGATGCTGGAACGGCACGAGCTGGAGGCGTTCCTGACGCTCGCCGAGGAGCTGCACTTCGGCCGTACCGCCGAGCGACTGCACGTCTCCACGGCCCGGGTCAGCCAGACCATCGCCAAACTGGAGCGCCGCATCGGCGTCCCGCTGTTCAACCGCACCAGCCGCCGGGTGGAGCTGTCCCTGGTGGGGCGGCAGCTGTACGAAGAGATACGCCCCGCCTGGTCCCTGATCACCGACGCGTTCGAGCGGGCCGTCGACGCCGGGCGGGGGCTGACCGGGCTGCTGCGGGTCGCCTTCACCGGGCCGGCGGCGGGCCAGCTGCTGGTCGGGGCCGCGCAGGCGTTCCGCACCCGGCACCCCGACTGCCAGGTCCGGAACAAAGAGGCACACCTGCCGGAAGTCCTGCCCTGGCTGCGCAGCGGCGAGGTGGACCTCGCGCTGACCTCCCATCCGATGCACGAGGAAGGCATCGTCATGGGGCCGGTCCTGGTGCGGGAGGCACGCATGCTCGCCGTGCCGACAGGGCATCCGTTCGCCCGCCGCGCAACCGTCTCCGTCGAAGACCTGGCTCGCGTGACCGTGCTGCAACTGCCCGAGACGCTGCCGGAATCCCTGCGTGAGGACCGCGCCCCGCGCCGGACCCCCACGGGGAGACCGATCGCACTCGGCCCGTCGGCCACGACGTTCAACGAGACGCTGACGCTCGTGGGCGCCGGGGAGGGGGTCTTCGCCGTCGGCGCCCACACCAGGCGCTACTTCGCTCGCCCCGACATCGTCTACGTCCCCTTCGAGGACGCCGTGCCAGTGGACTGGGGCCTGGTGTGGCCCGCCGACGGTGCGACAGCCCGCGTTCGCGCCTTCAGCGAGACGGCACTCAGCCTGGTGCAGGCACCTGCACCAAACCCCTGACCGTCACCGACGGCCCGTCGCGATCCGGGCAGAGCGCTGGGAAGCAATTTCCGTGCCCCTGGCCCTCCCTCCCTCAGTTCTGGCTCAACCGGAGGCCGCGCGCGACTGGTGGAGTTCAACCGGATCACGCGCGGCTGCGGCTCTTGGAGAACGTGCTTCGCGCAGCTGAAAAGAAGAGGTTCAGTGCTCGCAGAGGGAGAATTCTCGTTCGTAGAGCTGCTCGTTGTGTTCGTCGACGAAGAACTTGCGCTCCTGCATGAGTTGTTCGCGGTAGCTCTTGGCCTGCTCCAGGGTCATGGTCGAGGTGTCGGACCATGGCTGTTGCGGTGGCACGTCGGAGGTAGAGACGATCTTTTCCGACGGGTCGACCAGGAAGAATGCGAGGATTTTGCGGTACCCCGGGCGGGTGGGATCCGAGAGGCGGAATGAGCTCACGCGGTGTTGTAGGACGTTCGGGAATGCCAGGCACCGGCCGGCTGGGGTCGATGCCGACCCCAGTACCTGGTTCAGGGCGTCTTCGTCCTCCAGGCCGTAGACCTCACGCAGACCGTTGTCGTCGTTCTGTTCATAGCGCGGGTCGTCGAGTGCAGCCCGGAAACTCAGCCGGCTTTCGGTGATGTTGTCACTGTCCCAGTAGTAGATCCCGGTCGAGACGATCCGCTCGTTCATCATGCCCTCGACATGCCAGGACCCGCCGGGGTACTCGGGCTTCTCCGGGGTGAGATGAATGGTGGCGAGCTTGACGATGACCTGGAGACTGCGGCCCCGCAGGTCGACTCGCGCGTAGTCGTCGGGCAACTCGGGCGGGGTGAAGGCCGGGGCGTCCGGGATGGCCGGGCAGCGGTTTTCCCACCAGTCGTCCTGGGCCTGTTCCCATGCCTGGACGGCTTCTTCGTAGGACGCGTCATCACTGTAGGAGGATTCTTCCGGATACTCCGGCTCCGAGTCGTCGTACCACCCGTAAGGATCGGCCTCGATCCGCAGCGGCCGAGGATGCCGCAGATCGGTGAGCACATTATCCAGCAGCGGGCGCATGCGCGCGAACAAGTCCCGCAGGACGGCGGTCAGTTCGCGATGCCTCTCGGGGTGGACGTTGTTGACGTACGAACGGAATGTGACATCTCCGTCCGCATTGACGTCGACGTCCGTGGGCAGCCACTGGAATTTCTCCGAGAACTCGTACCGCGAATAGCGGTCCGTCGGGTTCTGCCAAGCCCGCTCGGGCCCGCCGCTCACCTCGCGCACCAGGCAGAACAGTGAGGGGTGAACCAGATCCAGCACCTGGCCGTCGGACCCGGGATGCCAGTCCTTTTCCGCTTCGGGGACCTCTTCCAGAATCCGAACCGCCTCCCGCAGCCGGGACCTCAGCCCGTCGTCGACCAGCGTGTCCGACTGCCACACCCCGTCGACGGCGGACACCTCGATGCCGGTTTCTGCGTCCCGCAGTGCGGCATAATGCGCGAGTTCGTCGAGCACGTAACGAACCTGGGCTTCGGTGAGGCCCTGGGCGACCGCTTCTTGCGTCCACTTGGCGACGATGCCGGCGTCGTTCATCTTGTCGAACCACCCCGGCTTCGACCGAATGTGCGCGCTGCACTGCATCATCTGAAGTTCCCGCAGCGTTCGGGGCTTCGCGAACGATATGGAGCGGGACGCATGAAAGGGCAGCGGGAAAGCAGACAGGCCAGTCAATTCTCTTGTTCCTCCCAGTCGATGTGCGGCGGCGGGAACGATACTTCAGCGGACTGACAACCGCCCTGTGCCCCTGTCAGCACTGGTCCGGGGGCCAGGGCTTCGACGTGGTCCCGTGATGTCCGGTTCGTGTTGCTCATGGACTCCGCCGAAGCGGGCATCGACCTGGACATCGAGTATTCCGGCGGCGGGACAGCCGTCAGGGAGCGTTTCCTGAGCCGCTCTCCAGAGCGGGAAGGAGGTCGTCGATGGTCTGCTTGAGCATCGGCTGTGCCGTGTCGTGGGCGTGTTCGTATTCGGTGAGGGCGAGTCCGGCTATGCGGAAGCGGGCGCCCAATGCGCGGACGGCGGCGGTGAGGCCGGACGGGGACAGACCGTTCGGCTCCGGAGTGCCGACGGCGTCGAAGTGCTGCGGGTCGAGGACGTCGAGGTCGATGTGGATGTAGACGGCAGATGCCCCGGTCGCCGCGACCGCGTCGGCCGGCGTGGTGGGATCGGCAAGCGCGGCCACCGTGAGGTGCCGGATTCCGCTGGAGTCGATGAAGGTCCGCTCTTCCGGGTCGAGAGCTCGGGCTCCCGCGAGGACCACCTGGCGGGGAGCGAGGGTCCGGAGGGGGCGGAGGCCGTGCGGCCCCTCCCCGAGCAGAGAACGCAGCACCATGCCATGGAACGCGCCGGAGGGCGACGAGGCAGGGGTGTTGAGGTCGCCGTGCGCATCGAGCCAGACAACGGCCAGCCGCTCTCCGTACCGGGCGAGCGCAGCCTCAATGGGGGCGAGGTCGACTGCGCAGTCCCCGCCGACCGTCACCGTGGTGCCTCCCGGCACCTTGGCGAGTGCGGCTCGGGTGGCCTGAAGGTTGTGCACCAGAGCGTCGAGCCTGTCCACGCCGTGTCGTGCGCGTCGTGCGATGCCCGCTTCGGTGACGACGTCGGCTTTCAGATGCCGCGCTGCCGGGATCATCCCGGCCAGCGCTGCGGCTCCTTGCTCCAGCCTGCGGGCTGTCGGCGTGGCCGACCCCTGCCACTGTGGGACTTCAATCAACGTCAGCTCGGACATCCCCGCGTTCCTCCGGTCCTTGAGCGGTGAATGGAATTGCATTGGGTGGCATAGACTTGCAGTCGAGGGTCGGGACGTCCACTGGGATTCCGGAATGCCGGCCCGGCCGCACAACTGAGTGCCGGTCCCAGCACGGCACCGACCCCGAAGATCCCCTACTTCTTGATGACGACGTCCGCCACTCCAGGGTGGAACCGCAGAGGTAGAGCCGAACCCTTATGCGGACGGATTCGGCGTGCCCTGGGCGCCGCATAACTTCGTGTCCGGACCATGAAGTTGATCGAGAGGCCAGGGATCGATGTACGGCACGGCGTTTGCACCCGAGTACCAAGGCGCGCTGAGCGAGAAGCTGGACGTGAACAGCTCCTACGAGGACGTCCTCGCGGCAGCCGGCAGCGCTCTCGCCGACGCGGACACCGCTTTGGACCGGGCCCGCGCCGCGCTCGCCCTCGCCGAGGCCCATCGGCGCCTCGGCCAGGTCGAGGAAGCGCAGGCCGCCTGGCGTACGAGCTACCGCAGCGCGCGCACCGCGGGCGATCCGGACGCCATGGCCTGGGCCCTGTGGAGCGGCGGCACCCTCGCCCGCCAGTGCGGCCGGCTTGCTCTGGCCCGGCGCCTGCTGACCTGGGCGGTCAACCTGGCCGCCGAGGGCCGCGACCGGCTCGCCCACGGCTACGCGCTCGCCGGGCTCGCCGAGACGGGCCGTATCCAGGGGGATTACGCGGCCGTCGCAGAGCTGCACGAGCGCCTTCTGGAGCAGGGACGCAAGCACGGCGAGGCCCGCCACATGGTGTGGGCGATGTCCGGGATCGCCCAGATGCACCGCAATCAGGGCGACTACCGCAAGGCACTCGAGCTGTTCGAGGAGGCCGCCCGCATCGCCGGTGAGGCGGGAGACGCCCGGGGACGCGCCTGGTCCCTGCGCGGGGTCGCCGACGTCCTGTCGCTGCGCGGCGACCCGGACCGGGCGCTTGCGCTGCTGACGGAGGCCGAGGTGACCTTCCGCAGCATGGATCTGACCAGCGCGCTCGCCTACAACCACAAGATGCGCGGCAACGTCCTCTTCCGGGCCGGATGGTACGAGGCGGCACGCGCCACGTACGGCATCGCCCTGGAGGAGTTCGACGCGATACGCGAGCCGCGCGGTGCGGCTCTCTCCCGTCTCGGGCTGGTGAGGTCCCGCGCGCGCCTGGGCGGTGAGCGGGAGGAGACTCTCGCCGAACTCGCCGATCTGGACGCCGTCTTCGCCCGCATCGGCCTGAAGGCCGCACGGGAGACCGTCGCCGCGAGCCGGGCCGAGGTGATGGCGGGGACGACACCGGTGGCGGTCTGAGACAAACGCGTCGACAGCGCCCTCCGCACCCGGCAAAGTGGCCATCCGTGACGAGCAGTGAGCTGTGGACCCGAGCGACCGCCGACCGCTACGACGCCGAGGAGACCGAGATGTCCTCGGCCGCGGTTCTCGGACCGACTCTCGACTTCCTCGCCGCACTCACCGGAGACGGCGGCCGGGCACTGGAGTTCGCCATCGGCACCGGACGAGTGGGCGTCCCGCTCCGCGCGCGCGGCGTGCCGGTAGCGGGCATCGAACTGTCCGAGCACATGGCCGCCGTCCTGCGGCGCAAAGTCGACGCGGACACGCTCCCGGTCGTCATCGGGGACATGGCCACCGCGGTCGTCCCCGGCGAGTTCACCCTCGTCTATCTCGTCTACAACACGATCACCAATCTGCTCACGCAGGACGAGCAGGTCGAGTGCTTCCGCAATGCCGCGCGTCATCTGGTGCCCGGCGGCAGGTTCGTCATCGAGCTGGGCGTGCCGCCGCTGCGGTTCCTGCCGCCCGGCCAGGTCGCGGTACCGTTCGACGTCTCCGAGCAGCATCTCGGCTTCGACACCTTCGATCTGGTCGAGCAGATTCTCGTCTCGCACCACTTCATCCGCGAGGGCGACGTCAGCGACGGTCACTTCGGCCGCTACCGCCGCAGCAACTCCCGGCACCGGTACGCCTGGCCGGCGGAACTCGACCTGATGGCACGGATCGCCAGGCTCGAACTGGAACGGCGCGTCGCGGACTGGGACGGAGCGCCGTTCACCCAGGACTCCGCGAAGCACATCTCCGTATGGCGCAAGCCGAGCTGAGGCGTCTCGCCCGGTGACGGGCCACAGGGGACCCGAGGGAACCGGCAATGGCCGGTACGGCGGCCTCGGATGCGACCTAGAATTCCAGCGAGCGAGTTCAGTGGTTTCCCGGAAGATGGGGGATGCGCGGTGAAGCCAGCGGCGGGCGAAGGTGCTGTGCGGGAGAGCATCGCCCGCCGCGTCGAGGAACTGCGTACCGCTGGGCCGCCGGCCGCTCCGCTGAACGAGGGCGACCGGTCAACGCCGGTGTCCGCGCTGCTCGACCTCGACGACGGGCAAGCGCTCCGGCTTCTGGCAGCGGAGTTGGTGCGCCATGCCTCGCCCACCGCGGGGGCGAAGCCGGGCGGTGCGGCGATCGTCCCCACGTCCGGTGGGCCCGCCGTGCACGGGCCCGAGGCCCTGGAGGGTGCTCGCTGCGGCGAGGTGAGAGTGACCGTGCTCGAGGGCGCCGTCGAGGCCGGGACGCCGGCGACGGTCCGCTTCGAGCTCGGCGCGCCGCCGACACACCCTCTTCGTGCGGAGCCGGCCGACGGCGACCCTCTTCGTGCGGAGCCGGCCGAAGGCGACCACCTTCGTGCGGAGCCGGCCGACGGCGACAGCCTTCGTCGGGAGCCGGTGGACGACCACTTACTCGTCGTCGCCACCCCCACCGGGAGCGACACCGTGACTCCTTCCTCACGGCTGTACCCCGTGGGCAAGGACGGGACCGGGGCTGTCGATTTCACCTTCACCCCGGCCGAGCACGGCGACCGGCCGCTGCATCTGGCGGTCTGCGACCGCGAGTCCGGTATCCGGCTCCAGGAGGTCACCGCTGCGGTTCCGGTCGCCATGGGACAGCGGGACATCATGGGACAGCGGGACATCGCCCGAGCCGTGGCACACGCCCTGCACGGACTCCGCGACCTCGGGCTCACCGTCGGGGATGTGCAGGACCGGCCACCGGCCGAGATCGCCGCGAGCCTGACACGCCTGGTCCCGCCCGAGCAGTTCGGCCTGTCCGCCGAGGGAGCCGGGACGTACGGCCTCGCGCTGCGGGCCGCGTGCCAGGAGATCGCGCGGCAGCTCGCCAAGGCCGAAGGTCCGTCGCGCAAGGCGCCCTTCGACCGGGCGGGCGTCATCCGGCGCCTGGCCGAGCCTGCCGTGGCCGCGCAGATCGACCTGCTGTTCGTCCCTCATGAGACGGACGCGCACAGCCGGCCGCTCCGGCTCCTGGTCGACTTCCGGGGAGAGCGGAACGCCCACAACGCGCGCGACCTGCGTGCACTGGCCGGGGACCTGGTGCGGCGAGCCGTGAACGACCCGGGGGAGCGGCCGGTCGCCCGTGCGGAGGACGCCGCCCTGACCGAAGCCCTCGCCCGCACCCTGGCCGCCTTGGGCGAGCTGGAGATGAGTGCCGAGGACGCCCTTGCGTCGCGGCCGGAGCACCTCGCTCAGCTGTTGAAGTCCACGGTTCCCGACGCCGGCCCGGCGCTGACCGAGCGCGGGGCGCTCGTCCACGACCTGCTCGTGGACAGCGCAGCGCAGCACATCGTGGGGTCCCTCGCCCGGCGTGTGACGTTCGCGAATGGGAGCCTCGCAGAACAAGGCCAACGCTTCGCCGAGCTCCGAAGCCGGCTCGACGAACTCCGGAGCAGACCCCAACGCCCGGCCCACCGTGCCGAGACCAGCAGCGCCGACGCCGAATTCGAGGAACGGTACGCGCGGGGCATCACCAAGGCCCTCGACCGGCTGACCCTCCACGGCATCGACCTCCACCGCACTCCGGACTCCTGGCCCCTGGACGCCGCCTACCTCGGCCTGCGGTGCGAGCAGCCCGGCAGTGAGGGCTGCGCACCGGTCCCGGTGGAGCAGGCCATGGCAGGGCTGACCCGGATCTTCCTCTGCGGAGAGGCGGGTTCCGGCAAGACGACGCTGGTCCAGTGGCTCGCCGTCTCCGCGGTGCAGCGCAAACTGCCGTCCCAGCTGGCTGCGTTGGACGGGCGGATCCCCTTCGTCGTGCCGGTGCGGCGCCTTCCGCCCGAAGGGTTCCCGCAGCTCTCCGACCTCCTGGCCGCGATCGGACACGTGGACGAGGGCACACAGCCCGCCGCATGGGTGGAGCGGGTGCTGGCAGAGGGCCGCGCGCTGCTGCTCATCGACGGTGTCGACGAAGCACCGGCGAGTGAGCGGCTGCAGCTGAGGCAGCAGCTGCGCGGGTGGATCGGCAGATATCCCGGCAACGTGTGGCTGGTCACCGCCCGGCCGTCCGCCGTGCATGACGGCTGGCTGTCGCCGCTGGGCTTCAGCCAGCTGCTGCTGGCGCCCATGAGCCGCGACGAGGTGTCGGACTTCGTCCGGCGCCGGCATCGTGCGGCCGCGCGGGAGCCGTCCGCTGACGCGAACCGGCTGGAGGCCCACGCAGCAGACCTCGTCCGCGCGCTGCACACCTCGCGCCACCTGGGCCGGCTCGCCACCAGTCCGCTGGTGTGCGGCATGCTCTGCGCGCTGCACCGGGAACGCGGCGGCAGCCTTCCGGCCGGCCGCAAGGAGCTGTACGACGCCGTCTTGCCCACGCTCCTCGAACGCCGGGACTCCGAGCGGGACATCACCCGCGCCGATGAGGTACGGCTCGCGCTGGAACCCAAGGTCCTGCTCCTCCAGTCGCTGGCACACCGGATGCTGGTCGAGGACCTGCCGGAGATGGACAGACACGCGGCCGTGGACGTCCTCGAACGGCGCCTTCCCGCACTGCCGGACGTCCCGGGCGAGATCAGGCCCGAGCACGTATACCGCCATCTGCTCGACCGGACCGGTGTGCTGCGTGAACGCAGGCCCGGCACTGTGGAGTTCGTCCACGACGCGTTCCGGGATCATCTGGCGGCGCAAGAGATCGTGCGGCGGCACGACTTCGACCTGCTGCTCGACAACGCGCACCGCCCTGAATGGGAGGACGTCGTCCTGATGGTGGCGGCACACGCCCGCCCCGACGAGTGCGCACGTCTGCTGAACGGACTGCTCGCGGCGTACTCCGGCCGGCGGGGGTCCCAACGCCTCCGCCGCAAACTCCTGGCCCTCGCCTGCCTGGAGCACGTCAGAGAACTCGACCCCGAGATCCACGCCCGGGTGCGGCGCTACGGCAGTGGCCTGATACCGCCCACCAACGCGGCGGCCGCTCGCGCCCTGGGATGGGTCGGCCCTCTCGTGCTCGAACTGCTCCCTGACCCCACGGCGGCTTCGGACGCGCAGGCGTACCTCCTCGCCGTCACCGGCACCTCCATCGGCGACGACATGGCGATCGACTATCTGGCCCTCCTGCGCGACCGCCGCAGCCACGCCATCCGCACCCAGCTGGCACAGGGCTGGCGCCGTTGCGACACGGACCGGTACGCCCGCGAGATCATCGCCCACCTGGACGAGACCGACCTGTACTTCCCCGTCTCCGACCTCGCGGAGCTGCGCGCGCTGGCCGCGCTCGGCGGCCGCGCCCGGGTACAGGTCGTGGGCCGGCTCACGCCCGCCGAGCTGACCGCGCACCTCTCGGCGGAACGGCTGACCCACCTGTGGCTGTCCGAGAGCGTCGGAGCGTCACTGGAGTGGCTGCGGGCCTTTCCCCGGCTGCGTGAGCTGCGCGTCGGCAGCCGTCTGCCCCTGGTGACCGGAGTGCCGGCGGGCGTCCGCATCGTCCAGGAGCAACCCGGCTGACCCGCGGGGCCGGGCTTCGCCCCCGGTGGACCGACGCCCGGCCGGGCCGGAGCTATTTGCCGAAGCCGGCGGTCAGGCCGCTGATGAGCTGGCGGCGGCCGACGGCGTAGAGGGCGAGGACCGGCAGGGTGGAGAGGACGACGGCGGCCAGTACGGCCGGGACGTTGATGGTGAACTCCCCCTGGAAGCTCCATACGAACAGCGGCAGGACGCGCTGGTCGGGGCTCTGAGTGAGGATCAGCGGGAAGAGGAAGCCGTTCCACACGTTCAGCGCGTCGTAGAGGGTGACGGTGATCAGCGCGGGACGGGAGAGGGGCAGCGCGAGGCTCCACAGCATGCGCCAGTGCCCGGCTCCGTCGGCGCGCATCGACTCGAACAGTTCGTCGGGGACGTCCCGCAGGAAGTTGACGAGGATGAGGACGGTCAGCGGGATCGCGAAGGCCGCCGAGGGCAGGATGACGGCTGCCAGGGTGTCGTACATCTGCGCCTTGGCGATCAGGTAGTACACCGGGATGATCGTCGCCTGCAGCGGAATGGCGAGGCCGAGCAGGAAGAGGCTGAAGGTCCAGCGCAGCAGTCTGCCGGTGCCGCGCACGATGGCGTACGCGGCAAGGAAGGACACCGCGAGGACCAGCAGCGTGGCACCCGCTGTGACGAGCGCGCTGTTGAGGAGATACCGCCCGAAGTCGTGGTCCAGGACCAGCCGGTAGTTCTCCAGGGTGGGGCTGGACGGCACGGCCAGCGGGTTGGCGTCGAAGAACCCCTCGCGGCTGCGCAGGCTCGTGACGAGGACCCAGTAGACGGGAACGAGGACGACCAGCAGCCACAGCAGGCCGCCCAGCGCGCCGAGCGGGTTGCCGCGGCGCAGCCGCCTGGCGGCCGGCGCGTGGGAGGTCGGGGAGTGCGCGGACATCACATACCTGCCTGCTGGCTGCGCATCCGGGAGAACCCGGAGAAGCGGACGATGATCAGGGAGAGGAGCAGGCCGACGGCGACGAGAACGACGGAAATGGCGCTCGCCCTGCCCATCTCGTTGCTCTGGAAACCGGTGATGTACATATCGAGCGGCAGGAAGCGGGTGGCCAGACCGGGGCCGCCGCCGGTGAGGACGAAGACCACGTCGAAGTAGGTGAGCGAGCCCACCAGCATCAGCGTCGAAGAGGTGACGATGGTGTACCTCAGCTGGGGCAGCGTGATGTGCCGGAACTGGGCGAGTCTCCCGGCACCGTCGATGGCGGCGGCCTCGTAGAGAGAAGCCGGTATCTGGCGGGTGCCGGCCTGGTAGAGCAGAGTGTGGAAGGGCACGAACTGCCAGGCGACGACGAACACCGTGGTATAGAAGGCGAGTTGCGGGTCGCCCAGCCAGTTGTGGTCGAGCAGGGGCAGGCCGAGGGTGGCGCCGAGGCCGAAGTTGGGGTCCAGCAGGTTCTTGAAGATGATGGCCAGCGCGGCGGCGGAGATGAGCATCGGCACGAAGTAGACGACGGCGAGCAGGGTCCGATAGCGCTGCCGGCCGGCGACGAAGACGCCCAGCAGCAGACTGACCGGGGTCTGCACCAGCCAGGACACCACCATGAACTTGGCCGTGAGCCACAGCGCGTGGCGGGTCACGTCGCTGGTCAGCGCCTCGCGCCAGTTGTCGGACCCGGTCCAGGAGGGGCTGCCCAGCCCGTTCCAGCGCGTGAAGCTCAAGTAGCCGACGATGGCCATCGGTACCAGCGCGAAGAGCGAGAACAGCGCCAGCGCCGGGGCCGCCATCACAAAGGGCGCACCGCCGCTGCTGCGGGAGCCGGCAGCCCCCGAGGCGCCGGGGGCACTCACTTCGCTGCCGCCCGGTCCATCTGCGCGCAGAACTGCTTGGGACTGATCTTGCCGAGGAAGAGCTGGTCGAGGTGGGTCAGCAGTGCGTCGCCGAGCTCCGGGTCGAGCGCCTGGTCCCAGGAGAGCTGGAAGCTGTCCGCGTCGCGGGTCAGGCCGTAGACGTAGGAGAGCCAGTCCGGGTTGTCCGCGCTCTTCAACTCGGCGTCCAGGTTCTTGACGGGCGGGACGTCGCCGCCCTTGAGGAGGTTGTCGACGTAGGAGTCGTTGTAGACCCCGTCCTTGAGGTAGGAGACGGCGGTCTTCTTCTCCTTGCCGGAGGCTTGCGCGGAGACGGAGTAGAAGTTCGCCGGGTTGCCGACGACGTTCTTCACGTCGCCCTTGCCGCCCTTGACGGCGGGGAAGCCGGTCCAGCCCAGGTGGCCTTCGGCCACGAACTTCGAGGCGCCGGTCCTGATGGTGCCGTACCCCCAGCTGCCCTGCAGCAGCATCGCCGCCTTGCCCGTGTACAGCTGCGCCTCGGCCTGTCCGGTGTCGGCGGAGACGGAGGTGAAGCCCTTCGCGAAACCGCCGGCTTCCACCAGCTGCCGGATCATCCCGGCGGCTTTGCGGATGGCGGGGGCCGACCAGGCGCCCTTCTTGCCGGCGGCTATGTCCGCGAAGGCCCGCGGTCCGCCGATGCGGTCGACGAGGTACTCCAGCCACATCAGATCCGGCCACTTGGAGCCGCCGCCCATGGCGAGCGGAGCGATCCCCTCGGCTTTGAAGGTCTTCACCAGGGCCAGCAGGTCCTCCCAGCTCTTCGGGGGCCGGGCTCCGGCCTTCTTGAACAGCTGCTTGTTGTAGTAGAGGACGACGGGCTGTACGCCGTTGGCCGGGACGCCGTAGATCTTGCCGTCGAAGGTGGTGGAGCGCAGCACCGAGGGGAAGATGCGGTTCTTCCAGCGCGGGTTCTTCTCCAGCTCGGGAGTGAGGTCGGCGGCCTTGCCCGCGTCCACATAGCTCTTGAGTCCGCCGCCGCCCCAGTTCTCGAAGAGCACCGGCCCGTTGCCCGCGCCGACGGCGGTACGCAGCTTCTGCTTGTAGGGGTCGTTCTGGAAGAACTGGATGTCGATCTTTCTGTCCGGGTGTGCCTTGTTCCACTCCTTGGCGGAAGCGCGGAACGTCGTCTCGGAGCCCTGCGTCAGCGCCCACACGAGTACGCCGTCGCCGGAGCCGCCCGAGACGGTGCGCCCACTGCTGCCGCAGGCCGTGACGGTGAGCGCCAGCGCCACCGCGCCGGCGGCGAGGGTGCTACGGAGAGGGACTCCGGCCATCGTGAACTCCTTCGCTCTGGCGCGATCCGAAAAATTTCGCAACTGCGGCCCATGCTGAGCCGACAACGTAGAAGCCTCCCCAGGGCCGGTCAAGGGTCAAGCCGCCTTCAGGGCACCGAAATTGACGTATGGCAGCGCCCGAAATCTTGCGCTATCGTTTTCGGCAGGCTTCGAAAGGACTTGTATGACGAAGAGAGCCGGTCAGCGCGGCCGGACCACGTTGACCGGCATCGCCGAGGCCGCCGGTGTCTCCGTCGCGACGGTCTCCAAGGTGGTCAACGGCCGCAGCGACGTCGCTCCCGAAACCCGCGCGCGGATCGAGGAGTTGCTGGCCGAGCACGGCTATGTGGCCCGCGGTACGGGCCGGCCGCAGCCGCCCGTCCGGACCATCGACCTGACTTTCGACGCGCTGATCAGCCCGAACAGCCTGGTCATCACCCGCGGGGTGACCGAAGCCGCCGCCGAGGCAGGCGTCGACGTCGTCATCGGGGTGACTCCCGACGACCCGCTGGGGGTGTCCTGGGCCCGCAGGACCGCACACGCCGGACGCGAGGGCGTCATTCTGGTGACCTCCGAACTCACCCCGGGACAGCGCGCCCAGTTCGACCAGGCCGGTATCCCGCTGGTGCTGATCGACCCGATGAACATGCCCGACGAGAACGTGCCGAGCATCGGCGCGACCAACTTCAGCGGCGGCATGGCCGCCACCGAGCATCTGCTGCGGCTCGGCCACCGCCGCATCGCCATGATCCAGGGCCGGCCCGACGGCACCTGCAACACGGCCCGGCTGCACGGCTATCAGGCGGCGCTGGCCGCCGCCGGCCTCAGCCCCGATCCCCGGCTCATCCGGCAGGGCGACTTCCAGTTCAAGCCGGCCTACGAGGCCGCACTGGAGCTGTTCACCCTGGAGGAGGCGCCCACCGCCGTCTTCGCCGCCAACGACGACGAAGCGTTCGGTGTCATCGAGGCAGCGCGGGTGAACGGCCTGCGCGTACCGCAGGATGTCAGCGTCGTCGGGTTCGACGACACCTTCGCCGCCAGCACCTCGGCCCCTCCGCTGACCACCGTCCGGCAGCCGTTCGCCGAGATCGGCCGGGCCGCGCTGCGCACGCTGCTGCGGCTCGGCGCAGGGCTGCCCCTCGACAGCCACCGGGTGGAGCTCGCCACCCAGCTCGTGGTCCGGGACTCCACAGCACCGCCGCCCGCAGCGGGCTGACCAGCGCGCCCCGTTGCCCCCCGGCCGGTCGGCCGACCGCCGTACGACGGCCATTCCACCACCGCAAGGGAGGCACCATGACCTCATCGACCTCGCCCTCGACCTCCTCCTGGCCGGACCCGGGCCGCCCCAGCGAGCTCCGGGTCGAGGAGCTGCTGGCCGAGATGACGCTGGGGGAGAAGCTCGCCCAGCTCGGCAGCGCATGGCAGGGCGTGGAGCGGGTCGGCGGCAATGTGGCGCCCATGCAGGACGTCTTCGCCCGCCAGTCCGACTTCGCGGCGGCGAGCAAGGACGGGCTCGGCCATCTCACCCGCCCCTTCGGCAGCAAGCCCGTCGAGCCGGCCGAGGGGGTACGGCGGCTCGCCTCCCTCCAGCAGGAGCTGCGGGACAACACGCGGCTGGGCATTCCCGCCATCGCCCACGAAGAGTGCCTCACCGGCTTCACCACGCACCGCGCGACCGTCTTCCCCGCCGCCCTCGCCTGGGCTGCGGCGTTCGACCCGCCGCTGGTCGAGCGCATGGCGCGGGCGATCGGCGCGAGCATGCGCCGGGTCGGGGTCCATCAGGGGCTCGCACCGGTACTGGACGTCGTACGCGACTACCGCTGGGGCCGGGTCGAGGAGACGCTCGGCGAGGACCCGTATCTCGTCGCCATGACGGGAACCGCCTATGCGCGGGGGCTGGAGAGCGCCGGGATCATCGCCACGCTCAAGCACTTCGCCGGCTACTCGGGCTCAGCCGCCGCCCGCAACCACGCCCCCGTCTCCATGGGACGGCGGGAGTTCGCGGACGTGATCCTGCCCCCTTTCGAGACGGCGCTGCGGGACGGGGGCGCCCGGTCGGTGATGAACTCCTACGCCGATGTGGACGGCGTACCCGCCGGGGCCGACCCGTGGCTGCTCACCCGACTGCTGCGGGACGAGTGGGGGTTCGAGGGCACGGTCGTCTCCGACTACTGGTCCATCGCCTTCCTCCGTACGATGCACCGCGTCGCCGCGTCCGACGGCGAGGCGGGAGCACGCGCCCTGGAGGCGGGCATCGATGTGGAGCTGCCCGACACCCTGTGCTTCGGCCCACCACTGGCCGAACTCGTGCGCAGCGGCCAGGTTCCCGAGGAACTCGTCGACCGCGCCGCGCGCCGCGTACTGCGTCAGAAGGCCGACCTGGGGTTGCTCGACGGCGGCGGCAGTACGACCGGCGGCAGCACGCCCGGCCCGGACGCCGACGGGCAGTGCCACGGAGACGAGCGGACGAACGGCGACGGGTCGGCCGGAGTGGGGGGCGAGGCGGGGGACGTCGAAGGGCCGGCCGGAGCCGACGAAGCAGTCGACCTCGACCCCGACCTCGACCCGCCCGCCCATCGGGACATCGCCCGGCAGCTGGCGGAGGAGAGCATCGTCCTGCTCGAAAACGGCCAAGGGGGCCGGGGGCCACTGCCGTTGGCCCCCGAGGTGGCCACTCTCGCGCTGGTCGGCCCCTGCGCGGACGACGCCAACGCCTTCTTCGGCTGCTACTCCTTCCCCAACCACGTACTCCCTCACCACCCCGGCCACGACAACGGCATCGCGGCTGCCACCCTGCTCGAAGCGCTCACCGACGAGCTGCCCGGCACTCGGATCACCTATCAGCGGGGATGCCCGGTCAAGGACGCGGACCGCAGCGGCTTCGGGGCAGCCGCGGCCGCGGCCGGTCAGGCCGATGTCTGCGTCGCCGTGGTCGGTGACCGCGCCGGGCTGTTCGGCCGCGGCACCTCCGGCGAGGGCTGCGACGCGGAGGACCTGTCGCTCCCGGGCGTACAGGGCGAACTGGTCGAGGCGCTGCTGGCGACCGGCACGCCTCTCGTCCTGCTGGTCGTCTCCGGACGCCCCTACGCACTCGGCGCCTACGCGGGGCGCGTGGCCGCCGCCCTCCAGGCGTTCTTCCCCGGCGAGGAAGGCGGCTCGGCGCTGGCCGGCGTCCTCACCGGCCGGATCGTCCCCTCCGGCAAGCTGCCGGTACAGATCCCCCGTACGCCGGGCGGCCAGCCCGGCACCTATCTGCACCCTCCGCTGGGCGGCAACAGCCAGGGCGTCAGCAACCTGGATCCCACCCCCGCCTACCCCTTCGGCCACGGACTGTCGTACACGACCTTCGCCTACTCCGGGCTGTCGCTCAGCGCCGAAGAGATCCCCACCGACGGAGAGGTGGAAATCAGCTGCCAGGTCAGCAACACCGGTGAAAGCCCCGGCACCGAGGTCGTCCAGCTCTACACCGCCGATCCGGTCGCCCAACTGCCCCGCCCTGTCACTCAGTTGACCGGCTTCGTCCGCGTCCACCTCGCGCCGGGCCAGCAGCGCCGGGTGGCCTTCCGGCTGCACTCCGACCGGCTCGCCTACACCGGCCCCGAGATGCACCGGATCGTCGAACCCGGCGAGATCACCGTCATGATCGGTGCCTCCAGCAGCGACATCCGGCTGCGCGGCACCGTCCGACTGACCGGCCCGGTACGCACGGCCGGCCATGACCGGATGCTGCACACTCCGTCGCACCTCAGTTGATCCGGCGCATGGCCGCCTGCTGCGGCCTGCTGTTGGCTCCGCCGTCCTGCTCGCTGATGTCGAAAATTTTCGGCTTGATTTTGAAAGTTTTCCGGGTGGGGCATTGACGTGTACGGCTGGGCGCTCGATCCTCCCCACGTCTGAGTTTCCGACCGCTGTTCGAAATATCGGATGTCGTCGTATGGCGCCGGTTCGGGCCCGTGCCCTCTGGCAACGTGCCGCGACGACACCGCTGAGCTGCGAGGGAGTACCTTATGCCGCTGTTGAGGCACCGTCACCGCCCGCGTTCCGTCCCAGCGGTCGCGGCCACTCTGCTTGGTCTGGCGCTGGCCATGGTGCTGGGCGCCGTCCCGGCCGCGTCGTTATCGCACCGTGCGTCCTTACCGTCGGGGGACGGACGGGCCGCTGCCCAGCAGGGGTTACCGGGACTGGAGGGGCAGGAGAGGCAGCAGGGCGTGCCCCGAGCACAGGGCCTGCCCGAAAATTTTCGATGGTCGTCCAGCGGTCCGCTGATCTCGCCGCAGCAGGACGGCAGCAACTCGGTCTCGGTCAAGGACCCGTCGGTGGTCCAGGACGAGAACGGCAAATGGCATGTGTTCATGACCACTGCCGACACCTCGGGTGACTGGAGCCTGGCCCACACCAGCTTCACCGACTGGTCCCAGGCCGCCACCGCGCCCCAGACCCACCTGGAGACCGCCTCCGACATCGGACCCGGCTACCGCGCCGCACCGCACGCCTTCTACTTCGCGCCCAAGGACGAGTGGTACCTCGTCTACCAGACGGGCCTGCCCTCCTACTCCACCACCCGCAACATCAACGACCCCACGAGCTGGTCCGCACCGCGCAACTTCCAGGACCAGGTGCCCGACATCGTCCGCCAGAACATGGGCAACGGCGCCTGGCTCGACTACTGGGTCATCTGTGACGAGAACAAGTGCTATCTGTTCTCCGCCGACGACAACGGCCACCTCTACCGGGCCGAAACCACCGTCGCCGACTTCCCCAACGGCTTCGGCAACACACAGATCGTCCTCCAGGACCCCGACCGCAACCGGCTGTTCGAGGGCGAGGCCGTCTACCGCGTCAAGGACACCAACACCTACCTGCTGATCATGGAAGCCATCGGCAGCGGCGACCGGCGTTACTACCGCTCCTTCACCGCAGAGGGACTGACCGGCCGGTGGCAGCCGCTGGCGGACACCGAGTCCCACCCCTTCGCCCGCAGTAGCAACGTCACCTTCCCCGGGGGCGCCTGGACACAGGACATCAGCCACGGCGAGCTGATCCGCACCGGCAACGACCAGTCCATGACTCTGGACCCCTGCCATCTCCAGCTCCTCTACCAGGGCATGGACCCCTCGGCCGGCGGCGACTACCCGCAGCTCCCGTGGCGCCTGGGTCTTGCGGAGAACACCACCTCTTGCTGAGCCGGGGCC
>NZ_JADKMA010000379.1 GCF_017676365.1 Streptomyces oryzae | reverse complement strand
GTCCCGGCCCCCGCCGACGCCGACACCCGCCCGCGTCAACGGCTCAGTTGACCGAACACGGGACCCGAGGCCCTGCGGCCATGGTGATGTCGCTGACCAGCACCCTGGACGATTCTCCAGGGCACAGCGGTTTCCCGGGCAGCGCACCCGGTGGCCGCCTGGTCGCGCCGACTGTCCGGGCCACACGTTCCGGACACGTACCGGGCGCGCCCCGAACACGTTCCGGACGATCCGGCCGGGGCCGAGGGCCGGGGCCACCGGCCGGTGGTTCTTGGTCGGCTACCTGGCCCACAGGGCGATAGCCAGAGCCGTACCGCGGTTACCCCTCCCCGCATGGCAGGCATCGAACTCATCAGCACCGCGTTCAACGACAACGCGATCATCCCGCGCCGCTACACCCGCGACGGTGACGACGTCTCCCCTCCCCTCGAGTGGTCCGGCGTCCCGGGCGGCACCGCTGAGCTGCTGTTGCTCTGCGAGGACCCGGACGCACCCTCGGGCACCTTCGTGCACTGGCTGGTCACCGGGATCGACCCGGACGCGCGGTCGGTGGAGCCCGGCGAGACACCGCTGGGCGGCACGCCCCTCACGAACGGCTTCGGCGGGAGCGGCTGGGGCGGCCCGCTGCCGCCCGCGGGGGACGAGGCGCACCGGTACTTCTTCCGGCTGTACGCGCTGCCCGACCCCGTTCAGGTCCCCGACAACGCCTCGGCGGAGGACGTGCACCGCGCGGTGGACGGCGCGGCCCTGGCAAGCGGCAACATCGTCGGCCGCTACCAGCGCTGAGGTCCCGCTCAAGCCGACGCCCCATGAAGCCGGGCCCAGGTCACCGGCCCTGGCTTCGGGATCCGGTCAGCACCGCGGCCAACTGCTCGCACATCCAGTCGAGTTCGCCGGAGTCGACGGTGAGGGGTGGGGCGAGCCGGATGGTGGAGCCGTGGGTGTCCTTGGCGAGGACCGACCGGGCCAGAAGTCCTTCGCAGGCCTGCCGCCCGGTCATCCGGGCGGGGTCGATGTCGATTCCGGCCCACAGGCCGCGGGACCGGACGGCAACGACGCCGTGTCCGATCAGGGCTTCGAGCCGTTCGCGCAGTTGCTTGCCCAGCTCGGCCGCTCGCGCCTGGTACTCGCCGCTGCGCAGCAGTTCGACGACGGCGTGCCCGACCGCGGCGGCCAACGGGTTGCCCCCGAAGGTGGAGCCGTGGCTGCCGGGGCGGATCACACTGAGGACGTCTTCCCGGGAGACCACGGCGGAGACGGGCACGATTCCGCCGCCGAGAGCCTTGCCGAGCACATAGATGTCGGGGACGACATCCTCCGCTTCGCAGGCGAACGTGGCGCCGGTGCGGCCCAGTCCCGACTGGATCTCGTCGGCGATGAAGAGCACGTTCTCGCGGCTGCATATGTCCCGGACCCGCTGGAGGTAGCCCGGCGGGGGGATGAGTACCCCGGCTTCGCCCTGAATGGGTTCGAGCAGCACGGCCACGGTGGTCTCGTCGACAGCGCTTTCCAGGGCTGCGGAGTCGCCGTAGGGGACCGTGCGGAAGCCGGGCGTGAAGGGGCCGAACCCGTCGCGGGCGACGGGGTCGGAGGAGAAGCTGACGATGGTGGTGGTGCGTCCGTGGAAGTTGCCGTCGGCGACGATGATGGTGGCGCGGTCCGGGGCGACGCCCTTGCGTTCGCCGCCCCATTTGCGGGCGACCTTGACAGCGGTTTCGACGGCCTCGGCGCCAGTGTTCATGGGCAGGACCGTGTCCATGCCCGCGAGGTCGGCCAGGTCCCGGCAGAAGGGGCCGAGTCGGTCGTTGTGGAACGCCCGGCTGGTCAGGGTGAGGCGTGCCAACTGCTCGCGCGCTGCGGCCAGCAGCCCGGGGTGGCCGTGGCCGAAGTTGAGAGCCGAGTATCCCGCGAGGCAGTCCAGGTAGCGGCGGCCTTCGACATCGCTGACCCACGCGCCCTCGCCGGAGGCCAGCACCACGGGAAGGGGACGGTAGTTGTGGGCGATCACCGTCTCGGCCAGGGACAGATGGTGCCCGGTGGTGGAGCCGGGTGTGGTGTGGGGATGCGGATGGGTGGGTGTGGGTGTGGGTGTGGGTGTGGGCGTATCGGTGGTGGTCATGACGGAGTCCTTAGGTTCAAGGTCCTGAAGAGAGTCGGAGAGGTGTCGGGGAAGGGTCGGGAAGG
>NZ_JADKMA010000378.1 GCF_017676365.1 Streptomyces oryzae | reverse complement strand
GGGGAACTGGTCGGGGCGGTACGGGCCCCATGCCTTAGATTCGTTCCCCGGACTTCTACGTACAGGAGGCAGCGGCATCCATGGACGCGGTGGACAGGCAGCTCATCCAGGCGCTGCGGGAGAACGGCAGAGCCTCCTACGCCGAACTGGGGCGGCTGGTGGGGCTGTCGGGACCCAGTGTCACGGACCGGATCAACCGGCTCGAGGCCGCCGGGGTGATCACCGGCTACCGCGCGACCGTCGACGCCTCCTCCCTCGGCCTGGGGGTGACGGCGCTGATCGGCATCCAGCTCTCCGACGCCACCGACCACGAGGAGGTGGCCACCCGGCTGCGTGACCTCCAGGAGGTCGAGGACTGCTGGTTCATCGCCGGTGACGACTCGTACATGCTCAAGGTGCGGGCCGGGGACGTGGACGGGCTGGAGCGCACCATCCGCCGGCTGTCCGGCACCAAGGGCGTCTCCCGTACCCGGACCACGATCGTGCTGTCGACCAAGTGGGAGAACAGGGTCGGCGAGCTGCCCGAGGATTAGGAGCCCGCAGGGCCTGGCGTAGGGTCGGGAGCGCGCGAATCAGCATCAAGACGCGAGTGACGGACCGAGGCAGGCAGGTGGCGCGAGGAATGGACGCGGCGGACATCGAGCGGAAGGCCGGTTCCGGTGAGCGGCTGACCCGCGAGGACGGCATCGCCCTGTACGGCTGCGACGACCTGGCCTGGCTCGGCGGCCTCGCGCACCAGGTGCGCACGCGGCACAGCGGCGACACCGTGTACTTCGCCGCCCACAGGTCGCTGGACGTGGCGGCCGGGACGGACGTCGAGGAGGCGGTCGCGCTCGCCACCGGGGCGGCTGCCGACGGCAGCCTCGAGCTGCGGCTGACCACCGACGCCGGAACGGACTGGAGCGGGCTGCCGCATACGGTCCGCGAGCTGCGGGCCGCGCTGCCGGACGGCGTCGAACTGTCGGCGTGCGCCATGCACTACGGCGGCGCCGGAGCCTCCGTCGACCCGGCGGCCTGTGTCGAGCAGGTGCTGCGGCTGCGCGAACTCCAGGACGAGACGGGCGGGTTCCGCCTCTTCGTACCGCTGCTCCAGGACGGGCCGCGCGGCGCGACCGGCGCCGAGGTGCTGAAGACCTTCGCCGTGGCACGGCTGCTGTTCGACAACGTCGCCCATGTGGCGGCCGACTGGGCGCTGCACACTCCGCAAACCGCCCAGCTGGCCCTCCAGCACGGCGCTGACGAACTGGCCGGCCAGGTGGCGGACGACGCCGGCGAGGCCGGGCAGCCCGCCGACGCGCTCACCCGCGAGGACCTCCTGGACCTGATCCGCGACACCGGCTTCCGCCCCGCCGAACGTGACACCCGTCACACCGTGCTCCACGCCCACGAGGGCCCCGACCCCGAGCGCCGCGAGACGCCCCAGCCCATGCGGGTGTAGTGAGCGATCCACCTGTGACAGCCCCCGGCGCGCGGGGTACCGCGAGCCGTATGGCAGGGAAGGCAGGGAAGAGCGCCGCAGGTGGTGAGCGGCCCGAGGAGGCGTACGACGCGGCGCCTTTTCTCCCCGAGGCGGAGCGGCGGGTGAGCGGCAACGCGGGGCTGGAGGCGCTGCGGCGGGCGGCGGCCGGCTGCCGGGGGTGTCCGTTGCACGAGAACGCGACGCAGACCGTCTTCGGCACCGGCGACGCGCATGCCCGGGTCTTTCTGGTGGGCGAGCAGCCGGGCGATCAGGAGGACAGGCGCGGGGCACCGTTCGTCGGTCCGGCGGGCCGGATGCTGGACCGCGCGCTGGACGAGGCGGGCATCGACCCGGCGCAGACGTACGTCACCAATGCCGTCAAGCACTTCAAGTGGGCGTACGAGGAAGGGCGCGGGAAGCGGCGGATCCACAAGCCGCCGACGCTGCGGGAGATGGCGGCCTGCGGGCCGTGGCTCGCCGCGGAGCTGGCGCTGACGGAGCCCGAGGTGCTGGTGGTTCTCGGCGCGACGGCGGGCAAGGCGCTCTTCGGGTCCTCGTTCCGGGTCACCAAGGAGCGCGGTACGTGTACGGAGCGTGAAGTGCACGGGCGCACCGAGCGGGTGGTGCCCACCATTCATCCTTCGGCGATTCTGCGTGCGGGGGACGACGACCGCGCCGAGGTGTACGGGGGGTTTCTCGCGGATTTGCAGGTGGCTGCGCGAGTGCTCGATTAGGGCC
>NZ_JADKMA010000377.1 GCF_017676365.1 Streptomyces oryzae | reverse complement strand
CTCCCCTCCCGACTCCCGCTCCCCTCGTAGCGAAGGACTGGTGGTCATGCCCCGCTTCAGCGTCGTCGTACCGGTGTTCAAGGTCCAGGGCTACCTGCGCGAGTGTCTCGACTCGGTCCTCGGCCAGTCCTTCACCGACCTCGAGGTCATAGCCGTCGACGACCACTCCCCCGACCACAGCGGCGCGATACTCGACGAGTACGCGGCCCGCGACCCGCGGGTACGGGTGCTGCACCTGCCCGAGAACGTGGGACTGGGGCGGGCCCGCAACACCGGCGTCGAACACGCGCGCGGCGCCTACCTCCTCTTCCTCGACAGCGACGACAGCTATCTGCCGGGCGCCCTGGCGGCCATCGACCGGCAGCTGACCGCCTGCGGCTCCCCGGACGTACTGATCTTCGACCACCAGCGGTCCTGGTGGGATGGCCGCACCGCGGCCAGCTCCTACGGCCCGCAGCTGGCCGCGGTCGGCACCCAGACCTTCACCGTGGCCGAGAACCCGCAGCTGCTCACGCTCTTCCACGTCGCCTGGAACAAGGCGTACCGCCGCGCGTTCTATCTGCGCGAGGGCCTGCGCTTCGAGCCCGGACTGTACGAGGACGCCCCGCTCTCGAACGAGGCGCTGGTGTGCGCGGAGTCCGTCGGCTGTCTGCCCCGCATCTGCGTCGACTACCGGCAGCGGCACCAGGGCGCCATCACCCGCTCCCCGGGGCGCCGGCACTTCGACGTCTTCCCGCAGTACGCCTCCCTGTTCGCCTTCCTGGAGCGGCGCCCCGAACTGGCCGCGTACCGCCCGCTGCTGTTCGAGCGGGCAGTGTCACACCTGGTCTTCTGCATACGGCGCCGGGAGCGGGTACGCCCCGCCGACCGGCGCGCCTTCTTCCGGCAGGCGGCCCGGCTCTACCGCGAGCACCTGCCCCCCGGCTTCGCCCCGCCGCGCAACCGGGCCCGCGACTGCCGGCTGCTCGCCCGCAACATCTACCCGCTGTTCGCCGCACGCGAGTTCGTACGCCGCACGGCCGGGCTCGCCCGGCGCGGCGCCCGCGCGGCCCGCCCCTACGCCGCCCGCGCCTTCCACGGCGCCTACTACGCCCTGCAGCGGAGGTTGCCGCTCCACTCCGACGTGGCCGTCTATTCGGCGTACTGGAACCGGGGGGTGGCCTGCAATCCGCAGGCGGTCGAGGCCAAGGCGCGGGAGCTGGCGCCGCACCTGCGCAGCGTGTGGGTCGTACGCCCGGAGGCCGTCCACTCGCTGCCGCCCGGCACCGACCACGTGGTGCCCGGGTCGCTGCGCTACTGGCGGACGCTGGCCCGCGCCCGCTACTTCGTCAACAACGTCAACTTCCCCGACCACCTGGTGAAACGGCCCGGCCAGGTGCACGTCATGACCCACCACGGCACCCCGCTCAAAACCATGGGCCTGGACCAGCAGCCGTACCCCGCCGCAGCGCAGATGGACTTCGGCAAGCTGCTGCGCCGGGCGGGCCGGTGGGACCTGAGCGTCACCGCCAACCGGCACTCGGCCGAGGTGTGGGACCGCGTCTTCCCCTGCGGCTACGAGGACCTGCCCGCCGGCTACCCGCGCAACGACCGCTACGCGACCGCCACCGCGGAGGAGATCACCGCCGTCCGCGCCCGGCTCGGCATCCCGCGCGGCCGGATCGCCCTGCTGTACGCGCCCACCGCGCGCGACTACCGCAGGGGCTTCGTCCCCCGCCTCGACCTGGAACGGCTGAGTGCCGGACTGGGCGAGGAGTACGTACTGCTGGTGCGTACGCACTACTACTACGGCCGGGACAGCGCGCTGCGCGACCTGCACGCACACGGACTGGTACGGGACGTCTCCCGCCACCCCTCGGTGGAGGACCTGTGCCTGGCGGCGGACGCCCTCATCACGGACTACTCGTCCCTGATGTTCGACTACGCCAACCTCGACCGGCCCCTGGTCATCCACGCACCCGACTGGGAGAGCTACCGCGACTCCCGCGGCGTCTACTTCGACCTGCTCTCCGGCCGCCCCGGCGAGACCCCGGGACCCGTCACCCGCACCGAGGACGAGCTCACCGCCGTCTTCCGCACCGGCACCTGGCGCGGCCCCGAGGCCCGCGCCCTGCGGGGCGCCTTCCGCGCCCGCTTCTGCCCCTGGGACGACGGCCACGCCGCCGAACGCGTCGTGCGCCGCGCCCTCTTGGGCGAGCCCATGGA
>NZ_JADKMA010000376.1 GCF_017676365.1 Streptomyces oryzae | reverse complement strand
GTGGCGCAGTTTGGTAGCGCACTTGACTGGGGGTCAAGGGGTCGTGGGTTCAAATCCCGCCGTCCCGACCGGAGAAAGAGCAGGTGAGGGCGGGTCTCCCGAGACGGGAGACCCGCCCTCATTGCTGTCCAACCGCTGTTGGGGAGAAATCTGGGAGACGATCTTGGAATCTTCGCCCGTGACGCCCCTAAAGCGTGTCTCTTTGATGGGTTGATCGGTTGTGTCCGTCCGATTAGTGATCACCGACGCGATGTGGGGCCGGATCGAGCCGCTGATGCCGGCCGATCCGGTCCGCGGGCGGCGATGGGCCGACCACCGCCGCACTCTCGAGGCCATCGCGTGGAAGTACCGCACCAACTCGCCCTGGCGGGACCTTCCCGACGAGCTCGGCTCATTCCAGACCGCTCACAAACGGCTGATCAGATGGGCCGTCGACGGCACATGGGAGAGAATCCTCGAGGCGGTCCTGGCGGCGGCGGACGCCGATGACGACCTCGACTGGACGGTGTCGGTGGACTCCACGGTCATCCGGGCCCACCAGCACGCTGCCGGAGCACGCAAAAAGGGGCGGCCCACTCCGGCGAGCCCGCCGATCACGCGCTCGGACGCTCCCGCGGCGGAGTGAGTACCAAGGTCCACCTGGCCGCGGACGGCCACGCACGACCCCTCGCCTTCACAGTCACCGAGGCCAGACAGGTGATGCACCCGCCTTCGAAACGGTGATGTCCCGCATCCGCGTGCCCCGCACCGGCCCGGGCAGGCCCCGGACCCGGCCCCTGGCCGTTCTGGCCGACCGCGCGTATTCCTCACGTGCCATCCGCACTCACCTGCGGCGCCGGGGCATCCGCGCGGTCATCCCGCAGCCCTCCGACCAAGTCGGCCACCGCCTGCGGCGAGGCCGACTCGGTGGCCGTCCGCCCAGCTTCGACAGCGAGGCATACAAGCAGCGGAACACCGTCGAGCGGTGCATCAACCGCCTCAAGCAGTGGCGCGGCCTGGCCACACGAACCGACAAGCTCGCAATCGCCTACCAGGCCGCACTCCACCTCGCCGCCATCCTCATCTGGATCCAACGCTGACCAAAGAGACAGAACCTAGTCGGGCCGTGCGGTCTTCTCGGCGGCCTTGGCGGCGGCCAGTTCGTCCTTGGCCAGGTCGAGCTGCCGTTCCAGGGCGCGCTGCTCGCGCTCGTAGCGGTCGGCGGCCACGCGGTCGATGCGGTCCAGCTGCCGCTCGATGCTGCTGAGGTCGCCGTAGGCGCCCTTGGCGCCCTTGGCGCCCTTGGCCAGCAGTCGCGCCCGCTGGGCCTTCTCGCTGGTGGTGTAGGTACGTCCGGCCATGCCGAACTCCTCTCAGTGGGGTGGTCAGCCGACTTTGCGCAGTTCGTCAGTGCGGCACAGGACCGGCCCGATCAGCGGGCCGATCCGGTGGACGGTCCACCGGCCCTGAGTGAGCGGGCCGGGCGGGACCTCGTCCACGATCCGTCCGGTCCGTCCGGCCACGCGGGGGTCGTCCTCGCAGGAACAGATGAGCACTTGGTCACCGGCGTTGAACGGCATCGCGTCCAGCTCCCCGGCCAGCGCCGGATGGCCTTGTTGATGGCGTCCAGGGCCTTGATGCGCTGGTACTCGGTCGGGTTCGAGCGGCGGCCCTCCTCCTCGGTGATCCGCTTCGCGTCCTCGTGGCTGTAGCCCTTCTGCCGGGCGTCGGTGTAGACGGCCGTGAGGTGGTCCACGAGTTTGTTTCCGGTCTTCACGATGTGGCTCCTCTCCCGGGTCCGGTCTGTCCGGTCCCACCACGCCCGCCAGCCCTCACGGCAGCGAGGGCTGGATGGCGCGGAAGGGCAGGTCAGCCCTTGCGGTTGGAGAAGTCGACCCACACCGAGCGCAGGACGACCACGCACACGGTCAGACCCACTGCACCGAGGGCGAACGCCATGAAGAACAGGGACAGGCACGCGGCGGCGGCGCAGCCGCAGGCGGTGTAGTGACCGCCTTCCGCGCGTCGAACGGCCGGGCCGGGGCCTGCTGGTGGTGCCGGCAGGGGGCGGGCTGCGTTTGCTGGGCGGTGGCCTGTACGGCGGCGAGCATCAGGGCGAACTGTTCGCCCTGGCGGGCCGCTTCGACCGTCTCCCGCGACGCCTTCTCGATATCGCTCATCAGGGTGCCTCCACAGTCGGCAGCGCGCCGCCCCCTCACCCCCCCCCC
>NZ_JADKMA010000375.1 GCF_017676365.1 Streptomyces oryzae | reverse complement strand
CTGCTGCTGGGGCGGCGCCTGCGCCGGAGCAGCCGCCGCCCCAGCGCCTCCCATGGCCCCGGACCCCGCGCCGTACCCGGAGCCCGGCCCACTAGGGCCCCCGGCACCACCGCCGCCGCCACTGCCACCGGCACCACCGCCGCCACCCGACGGATCGACAATCGCCTCGACCTGCCACTGCACTCCCAGTGCATCGCCGAGCGCCTGCCGCAGCACCTCGTCGCTGCCACCGTTGGCGAAGCTGTCCCGCGCCCCCGCGTTGGGGAACCCGATCTGCAGCGTCTTGCCGTCGAAGCCGACGACCTGCGCGTTCTGGCTGAGCAGAATCCAGGTGAAGCGCCGCCGGTTCTTGACGGCCTCCAGGATCTGCGGCCACATCTGCCGGACCTGAGCCGGATCGCCGCCACCGCCCGCAGGGGCAGCAGCCGCTCCGCCGTCCGCGCCACCCCCTGGCGGCCCGGACGGTGCCGGGGCGGCGGACGGAGCTGCGCTGCCACCGCTTGGCGGCCCGGCCGTACCGGGCCAGGCACCGGGCCGCCGCCCGGAATCCGCACCGGCGCCGCCACCCGGCCCCGTCCCACCGGGCCACGCGCCGGGCCGTCGTCCTGTCTCCTGCGCGGCGGGCGCGGCGGGCGCGGAAGGGGCCGGAGCCGAGGGAGCCAGAGGAGCCGGGGCCGAGGCCCCCGGAGCAGCACCCGAGGACGGCGCGGACGGCACGGCCCCGGCCACCTGTTCCCCGGCGACGTCCCCCGCACCAGGCATCCCGGCACCACCAGCAGCACCCGCACCCGCACCGGGCCCCCCTGCCCCAGGCACTCCACCACCAGGCGCCCCGGCGCCAGGCATCCCACCCGGCACCCCGGCGCCAGCCGCACCAACCCCCTGCCCACCCAGGGCAGCACCGGCAGCCCCCCGCTCCAGCCGGTCCAACCGGGCCTGGACGGAGCGCTCATCCCCGTACGTGGCGGGCAACAGCACCCGCGCGCAGATCAACTCGAGCTGCAACCGCGGGGCAGTGGCCCCCCGCATCTCTGTCAAGCCAGTGTTGACGATATCGGCGGCCCGGCTCAGCTCCGCGGCGCCGAAGACCGACGCCTGGGCCCGCATCCGCTCGACCACGTCCCCCGGCGCGTCGATCAGCGACTTCTCCACGGCGTCCGGCACGGCGGCCAGGATCACCAGATCCCGCAGCCGCTCCAGCAGATCGGTGACGAACCGGCGCGGATCGTGCCCGCCCTCGATGACCCGGTCGACGATCTCGAACGCACGCGCCCCGTCCCCCGCCGCGAACGCATCGACGATGTCGTCCAGCAGAGCACTGTCGGTGTAGCCGAGCAGCGAGGTCGCCATGGCATATGTCACACCGTCCTCACCGGCCCCGGCGAGCAACTGGTCCATCACCGACATCGAGTCCCGCACCGAGCCGGCACCGGCCCGTACGGCCAGCGGCAGGACGGCGTCCTCGACCGGAATGCTCTCCCGCTCACACACCTCGGCCAGGTAGTCACGCAACGTACCCGGCGGGACGAGCCGGAACGGATAGTGGTGCGTACGCGACCGAATGGTCCCGATGACCTTCTCGGGCTCCGTCGTCGCGAAGATGAACTTCAGGTGCTCGGGCGGCTCCTCGACCACCTTCAGCAGCGCGTTGAACCCGGCCGGGGTCACCATGTGCGCCTCGTCCACGATGTAGATCTTGTACCGGCTCGAGGCGGGCCCGAAGAACGCTTTCTCCCGCAGCTCACGGGCGTCGTCCACACCTCCGTGCGAGGCGGCGTCGATCTCGATGACGTCGATCGAACCGGGCCCGTTCCGCGCCAGGTCACGGCACGACTGGCACTCCCCGCAGGGCGTGGGCGTCGGCCCCCGCTCGCAGTTGAGACACCGGGCCAGAATGCGCGCGCTGGTCGTCTTCCCACAGCCGCGCGGGCCACTGAAGAGGTACGCGTGGTTGACCCGGTTGTTCCGCAGCGCCTGCTGGAGCGGATCGGTCACATGCTGTTGCCCGATGACCTCGGCGAAGGTCTCGGGGCGATAGCGGCGGTACAGGGCGAGGGACGACACACCCCCGACGATATCGGCCCCCACCGACAAGCGGCCCACTCCGCACCCGGCGCACGAACACCAAGAAACGCAAACGCCCCTCACGCACCCGCCAGAGCCGACCTACCCTTGCTGCCTTCCGGCCCTGGGGGAGTTCAGTCAGTTAGCGCC
>NZ_JADKMA010000374.1 GCF_017676365.1 Streptomyces oryzae | reverse complement strand
GGGCCGCGTCGCCGAGCGGGGCGACGCGGCCCACCGTGAACCGCGGCAGCGGCGTGGCCAGTTCGGCGATGTCGTGGTGCAGCACGGCTTCGGGGCGGGTGGCGTCCAGGAGCCGGGGGATCGGGTCGTGCCAGCTGCCGAACCGGTGGCGCATCGCGGCGAGCGTGTCCCGGTGCCGGACTCCGGGCGGCGCGGTGAGCACCGCGTGCCACTCGGCCCGGCCGTCGGCGAACGCGATATGGCCGAACTCCGCACCTCCGCCCCAGGTCAGCTCGAAGTCGGTGCCCGTATCGACAGGACCGTCGGTGATCGCCCGTACGACGGCCGAGCCGCTGTGCACCGGGCCCGGATGGTGCGGGAAGAGCTGACGCCGCAGCCGGCTGCCCACTCCGTCGGCGGCCACCACGAGGTCCGCGTACAGCACGGTGTCGCCGAGCGGCACCCGTACCTGGCCGCCTTCGGGTTCCGGGGCATCCTCGACCGCCCGCACTTCCTCGCCGGTCAGCAGCGTCGCGGCGGGCAGGGCCTCGCGCAGCGCCCGGTGCAGCGCGCTGCGGGGTATGCCGACGATCGGCGTGCCCAACTCGCGCTCCAGCGCGGCTCCGTCCATACGGGCCAGCAGCCGGCCGGCCGGGGTGCGGGTGCCGCCGGTGTACTGGGGCCTGGCGGCCTCCCGTACCGGGGCGCCGACGCCCAGCGCGTCGAGGGCGCGCAGGCCGTTGGCGTGCAGGGAGATGCCCGCGCCCGCGTCGGCGAGCACCGGGGCGCGCTCGACGACCGTCACCTCCCAGCCGGTCCGCCGCAGCCCGATCGCGGCAGCCAGTCCCCCGATACCGCCGCCGACCACGACCGCACGGTGTCCCATGGAAGCCTCCTTCTACATCTGTAGAAGAAGGTTATCCCTGCCCTTCTACGGATGTAGAAATAGGGGGTGCCCAACGACAGCCATGCCGCAGACAGCCCCACCCGGAAGAGCCGGACCGACCGCGGGGACCGCCGCACCGTCATCGCCGACGCGGCCATCGAAGTGCTGGCCGAGAGCGGGATACGGGGCCTGACCCACCGCGCCGTGGACCGGGCGGCGCGGCTGCCGCCCGGCACCACCTCCGCGTACTGCCGGACCCGGCAGGCTCTGCTGACCGCGCTGGTCACCCGCCTGGTCGCGCGGGACCAGGCGGAGCTGGAAGCGGCGGGACGCCGGCTGCCGACCCCGCGCGACGCCGACGAACTGGCCGCGGCACTGGCCGGGTTCGCCCGGCAGCGGCTGACCGGCGAGGGCCGCCGCCGGACGCTGGCCCGGTACGCCTGCACGGTGGAGAGCGTGCACCATCCCGAACTGCGCGAAATCCTGCTGCCCCGCGAGAACGCCGCCCGGGACGCCGCGCGCGCCTTCCTCGCCGCCCGCGGGGTCCCGGACCCCGAGGAACGCACGCTCACCTTGCTGGCCTGCGTGGACGGGCTGGTGTTCGACCGGCTGGTGAACGGCGGAGAGGTGACGGAGGAGGAGTTCCGGGGGCTGGTGGTCACCGCGCTTCGGTGACCGGGCGGTCCAGGACCGTGCGGGGGCCTTTCCGGTCCCCCGGAGGGGGGATGCGGCGCACCGGGCCGCGGGTGGCGGTCGTTTCCAGGTCGGCAGCGCTCCGAGCCGAGACCTGGGAGTCACGATGCGCGCGACGTTCTTCAACCCGCTGGCCGCCGGAGTGCTCACCGCCTCCGCGATGCTGGGCACCCTCGCCGTCCCCGGTACGGCAGTGGCGGCCCCCGTACGAGCGGACTCGACCGTACGGGCCGAGGCGGACCGGTTGATGAACCTGCCCTACCAGGAGTTCGCGAAGGCCTCGCACGTGCCGCCGTTCAACTGGACGAGCGACGGCTGCTCCGTACCGACCGGGCTCGCCCCCTACAGCAAGGTCTTCCGGCCCGCCTGTGTCCAGCACGACTTCGGGTACCGGAATTACGGTGCGGATCACGAGTTGAAGCTGGACCCGACGCGGAGGACGAAGAACTGGATCGACGGGCGGTTCCGCACCGAGATGCGGAGGATCTGCGAGGACACGTACAAGGCGCCGTTGCGGCTGACCAATTGCCGCAATGCGGCGCAGGCTTACTACCTGGGGGTGCAGATCGGGGGCGACAGGGCGTTCTTCTGAGGGCTTGCATCTTCCGGTCGCGCAGTGCCCCCGCGGCCCTGAGGGATGCCCCGCAAAGCCAAGTCGCAGGAATGTTGGGGGATTTGCCGGGTCC
>NZ_JADKMA010000373.1 GCF_017676365.1 Streptomyces oryzae | reverse complement strand
CCCCGGTGTGCGGATGCACACCGGGGCGGCCGACGTTGGCGGGCGGACTTTCGGCGTAAGACGGCCCGAGGGCACTCAGTTGGTGAAGATGTTGCCCTGGTTCTGGCCGCGGGCGCCCTGGGGGCCCATGCCGTACTGGGCGCGGAGGCCGCCGCCGATCTGGGCGTTCTGCGGGGGGAGCAGTTCGCTGGGCTGGACGAGGGCGTAGCCCTGGCCCATGAAGGAGAGCTCCCAGCCCTCACCGGTGTTGCCGCGGCGGCGCCAGACGCCCTGGGAGGAGGTCTGGGCCTGCATCTGGACGCGGAGGCCGCTGGACCAGGCGACGACGGCGTCGGAGTCGGCGTTGACGTAGGTGTCCGGGGTGACGTTCAGCAGCAGCGGCTGGCCCGAGGTCATCAGCGCCACCTTGCCCTGGCCGGTGATGTTGAGGTTGTACGAACCGGTCCCGGAGATCCCGAACTGGCTGTCCACGGAGATGACCTCGTGGTGCAGCGTCGAGTCCATGGCCAGGACGTATGAGGCGTCGACGGTGAGGCCGTCCCGGTCGACGTCCACCACGTGCACGTACTGCGCCAGGTTGGCCAGGAACACCGTGCCCTGGCCCGAGCAGCGCATCAGCGGCAGCTGCTCGCGCGCCGGGCCGCGGCGCCGGCTCTGGCCCTGGTACTCGGCGTCGAACTCCAGCAGGCCCTGGTACGCGACCATGGCCCCCTTGCGTGCCAGCACGTCGTCGTGCCCGGTCAGCTGCACCCGCAGCAGCTGCGGGTTCTGCACCGCGTAACGGTCCTCCGTCGCGACCTCGGCGTATCCGAAGAGTGAGCTCTGCACGGCTGTTCTTCCTTTCCCCTTCGGCTTCCCGTCAGCCCCGGACCCGGATGCGGTCCGTGCTGTCCTCGCTCGGCTGGACGACCACGAAGCCCTGTCCGGAGAAGGCGATCTGATACGCCTCGCCGCTGCCCCGGCCGATGAGCGCTCCGGCCTTCATGCTCCGCTTGCCCTTCATCTTCAGGCCGCTGGACCAGGCCACCAGCGCGTCCGGGTCGACATACGTCTCGTCCTCGCCGCGCCCGCAGTCCACGACCACGGGAGTGCCGCGCGAGGTCAGCGCGACCCAGCCGGTGCCGCGTACGCCGACGTTGAACAAGCCCTGGCCGGCGAACTTGGCGAGCCCCTTGACCCGCTCGACGCCCCACTGGAGGTGCGCGTCGAAGGCGAGCAGATTGGTGCCGTTGACTGACAGCGACTCCTCGTTGAGGTTGACGCAGACGACATCCGCGCCGTAATCGGCCAGGTAGAGCAGCCCGTCGCCGCGGCAGAGCATCAGCGGGTTCTGCTCGCCGGTCAGCCACTGCGAGGCCATCTGGCGCACGGCGGGCGGGTTGGCCTCGTACTGCACGAAGCCCTCGTAGGCGACCATCGAGCCGGGCCGCGCGAACAGGTCGTGACCCGACTGCATGGCCACCTTGACCATGTGCGCCCCGTGGTTCTCCATACGTGCTGCCACGGGAGCGGGCGCGAAGCCCGCGAGTGGTGCTGGCTGGTTCATGACGGGCTCCCCCTAGACCTCGTACGGCTGGACGACGATGAAGTTGCCGGGCGCGCCCCGGAACTGGAGGTTGACGGTCTCCCCGCTGTGCCCCGGATAGGCGTTGCGGTGCAGCCGCACCTGGCTGGTGACGATCACCTGTGCCGCCGCTGACCAGGCCACCACCGCTTGCGCGTCGGCGAACGTCGTGGGGGTGACCGGCAGTACGACGGGAGTTCCCTGTGTCTTGACGACGACCGTGCCGGTTCCGCTGAACTGCATCGTGAACAGCGCGCCACCGGGGATGCCATGGCCCTCGATCCGGCGTACCTCGTGCTGCAGCGACTCGTCGAACGCCAGCACGTTCTCGGCCGAGACGCAGATCGCGTCGCCCTGCAGCTCCACGGGGTGCACGTGTGCGGCGTTCTCGGCGAAGAAGACCTGGCCGCGGCCGCTGCACCGCATCAGCTGCATCTCCTGGCCGGTCGCGTTGCCGACCACACGGCCCGTGAAGCCGGCGCCCTTGTAGGAGAAGTCCACCTTGCCCTGGTACAGCACCATGCTGCCCTGCTTGGCGAGTACGGGCTGGCCGTCGACGCCGAGGTCGGCGCGGACAAGCGCGGAGTTCTGCAGCGTCCAGCGCTGGCCGGTCGGCACCTCGTGGAACTTCTGCAGCACCGCGCCGATGCCCGCCGCCGGGCCCTGCGGGATCTGCGGCGCCTGCGAGCCGCCGAAGCCGCCGGGCTGCTGCTGCGCGAACGGGTTGGAAAGCTGCTGGCCGGGAGGGCCCTGGGGGTTGGGCGG
>NZ_JADKMA010000372.1 GCF_017676365.1 Streptomyces oryzae | reverse complement strand
GGATCGGTCGTGTTCGTGTCTTGTCAGTTGCGGGCGGGCGGATCAGCGTATGGGAGGTCGAAGTGTCATAGAGGGGAGCAGATCATGCGAAGACGCGCCTTTCTGGCCGGTTCCGTTGCCACGGGCTTAGCGGCGACGGGTGCCTCCGCGCAGGCAGTCTCCAAGTCAGCAGCGGCGCAGGCGGGTTGGCGGCTGGTGTCGGCTCCGGCAGCGGCACCGGCGTCCCGGTTGCTGTCGGTGTCCGCCGCGAGCGAGGAGCTGGCCTGGGCGGTGGGCGAGCAGGGGGTGCCGGCGCAGGGCACTGGCGGCAGTCCGCTGGCGCTGCGCTGGGACGGCACGGAGTGGTCGCACACGGATGTGGGACACCTGGGACTCAACGGCTCCCTGCGCGCCGTGAGCGGGACGTCGCCGGACACCGCCTGGGCGGTGGGGGAGGACAGGGACGGCCCGGACCGCCTGCTGCGCTGGGACGGCGGCACCTGGCGGCAGGTGCGGTATCCGGGCGACGACGATCCGGCGACCGTGCTGACCTGGGTGGCTGTCGGCGGCGACGGGAGGGCGTGGGTCACCGGCCAGCACGAGGGGCAGCCCAAGCTGCTGCGCTTCGACGGCGACAAGTGGAGATGGACGCCGCCCATTCCGGGTGCGACATCGCCGAACGCTCCCTGGCGGGTGCGGGTCTCGCCCTCGGGCGGTGTGCACACGGTCGGCTGGGACCTCGCGCGCTGGGACGAGGGCACGGCGCCGGCGCCGCACGGCTCGTGGACGGTGCTGCCGCCGCTCACCGGTATCCGGCTGGGCGTGAGCGATCTGCTGCCCACGGCGCCGGACGACATGTGGGCAGTGGGCGCGGCGTTCGGTGTCGGCGGCCCGCCGGGCAAGCCGCCGTCCGTGGTGCTGGCCCACTTCGACGGGACGGAGTGGGCTCATGTCGCCGGTGACACCCTGCCGTTCAAGATCGGCTCGCTGAACGCGATCGCACCGGGTGGTGCCGGGGCGGATGGCGCGGCCGGCGGGCCCGGGCTGATTGGGGGTTGGGACTTCTGGGACGACAGTTCAGCGCACTATCTGCGCTGGAGCGGTACGGAATGGGCAGGGGAGCGGGGCGCGGCGGACGGTGTCGATGCGTATGTGCGCGACGTCGCGCACATCCCCGGCACCGGCGCCGGCACTGATTCCGGCACCAGCACCGGCACGAGCACCGCCACCCAGGGCGGGGCCTGGTCGGTCGGCCATACCCGCAATGTGCCGGCGGCTGAGGTGCGGTTCCGGATCGAACGGTATGGCTAGGGCCGGCTAGGACAGGACGCCGCGTGCCGCGCCCGGCCGAGCAGCCGCACCCGCGCCGCCCCGAGCCTCCCCGCGCCGCCTGAATCCGGGAGGGCGGCGGGAAGGTCACGGCCGGGCGCGTCACGCCAGTTGTGCTGGTGCCTCTGTGGCGATGCTTTCGAAGACCGAGAGGTCGGCCTCGAAGCGGGTGCCGGGGAGGGGCCAGTGGAGGACGAGTTCGTCGAAGCCGAGGGTGGTGAGGCGGCCGGCGAAGTCCACGAAGGCGTCGAGGGACTCCAGCGGACGGTCGGGGGTGAAGCCGGTCAGCAGGGTGCGGCCGAGGGTGTGCGGGGCGCGGCCGGTCTCGGCGCACGCCTTTTCCAGGGCCTCGGTCTGGCGGGCGAGGGCGGCCAGCGAGTCGGCGGGGCTGCCGGTCTCGTTGGCGGCCGGGTCGCCCGTCGTCAGCCAGGACTCCCCGTGGTCGGCGGCCAGCCGCAGCCCGCGCGGGCCGGTCGCGGCGACGGTGAACGGCAGCCGGGGGCGCTGCACACAACCCGGGAGGCCGCGTGCCTCGTGGGCGGCGTAGTAGGTGCCCTCGGCCGTGACCTCGTCCTGGGTGAGGAGCCGGTCGAGCAGCGGGACGAACTCGGCGAAGCGGTCGGCGCGCTCGCGGCGGGTCCATGGGTGCTGCCCCAGGGCTGTCGCGTCGAACCCCGACCCGCCGGCGCCGATGCCCAGGGTGACGCGGCCGTTGCTGATGTCGTCGAGAGTGATCAGTTCCTTGGCGAGCGGGACGGGGTGCCGGAAGTTCGGGGAGGTGACCATCGTGCCGAGCCGCAGCCGGGAGGTGGCGGCGGCAGCGGCGGTGAGGGTCGGTACGGCGCCGAACCAGGGGCCGTCACGGAAGGGCACCCGCCACGAGAGGTGGTCGTAGGTGTACGCGGCGTGGAAGCCCAGTTCCTCGGCCCGCTGCCACATCTCCCGTCCGCCCTCGGACCAGCGGCGGACGGGGAGGATCACGGTGCTCAGACGCATAATCCGAGCTTAAGCGCCCCGGCCGCCGGACCCGAATCCGCGCTGCGGGGGCCGGGGCACCGCCCCGCCCACGGGCACGGCCCGCCACGCAGTGCGGCCCACGACGAACG
>NZ_JADKMA010000371.1 GCF_017676365.1 Streptomyces oryzae | reverse complement strand
GGGCCCATCAGGAAGACGTGGTTGTAGAGGCCGAGTTCGTCGATGAGGGCGCGCAGCCCCGGCCGCTCCCGCCCTCCCCCGTAGATCCGCAGCCGCCAGTCCGGCCGTTCGGCCACCACCTTGGCGAACGCCCGCACCAGCAGGTCGTACCGCTTCGCCGGGGCGAGCCGGCCCGCCGCGACGACCCACTTGCTGTTGCCGTCCGCCGGGGTGACCCCGGGCTCGGGGACGCTGTTGGGCACGGCGTCTATCCGGACGCCGGGCAGCCGCAGCAGCCGGCGGTAGTCGGCGGCGTCGGCCTCGGTGACGGTGGTCAGCGCGTCGAGTTGCGGATAGGCCCTGCGCAGCACGAGCTTGAGACGGCGGGAGTGGAGCGCGAGGGTGAGGTGCTCCTGGCCCACCCGCACGGGTCCGCGTCTGGTCTGGCGGGCGAGGTGGATGTTGAGCCCCGGCCGGGTGCCGATGACGACGTCGGCCTCGGTGCTGCCCAGGTGTTCCCCGATGAGGCGGTCGGTCAGCGCGCTGTACATCGGGTACTTGCCGTCGGCCGCGGGGAAGACCCGGGCGGGCAGCGTGTGTTCGGTCCCCAGGCTCTCCGGCGAGCGCACCCCGCGGGTGTCGACGAGGTGACGCAGCTTCACCCCCGGCCCTGGATCGAAGACGGGCCGTTCCCTGGTCCGGAAGACCGAGACGACCTCCACGTCGTGGTGTTCGGCCAGGCAGCGGGCCAGGTTGTAGGTGGTACGGACGGTTCCCCCGATGGCGTACCCGTTGTGGAGCAAGAAGGAAATGTGCATTTTACCCGAGTCCCACGCATCCTCGCGGTCAGTCCCCCTCTGTCCGCCTGTCACCGAGCTAGACCGTTAAGTACCGAGGACGGTTGGAGGCATTGGGCAGGTTGTTTCAGAAGAGTTCTGAATGGTTTTACTTTTGTGACCCTGCGGTGGGAACTTCTTCGACGACCGAGACGTTCGGGCGGCCGGTGCCGGTGCACAAGCGGCGGCCCCGCCGGGCACGGTGCCCGGCGGGGCCGCTCAGCTACTGAGCCGGGTCTTGCGCTCAGACCTTGAGTTTCTGGCCGACGAGGATCAGGTCGGGGTCACCCCCGATGACGTTCTTGTTGGCGCTGTAGACGTCCTTCCAGCCCTTTCCGTGCGCTGCCGCGATCGAGCCCAGGGTGTCCCCGGACTTCACGGTGTAGTTGCCGGAACCACCGCGCACCAGGCCGCGATTGGTGTGCGGTGCCGGACGCTCGCCGGCCCCGGACTGCGGCGCGGACTGCTGCCCCGCACCCTGTCCGGACTGCGCGGTCCCGGTGGCCGGCCGGGAGGTCTGCGGCGGCGTGCCGGAGGCTCCGGCCTTCGCCGAGCAGCTGGGCCAGGCGCCCCAGCCCTGCGCCCGCTGCACCTTGGTGGCGACCGCGATCTGCTGTGCCTTGCTGGCCTTGTCGGCGGTGGGCGCGTAGGCACCTCCGCCGTAGGCCCGCCAGGTGCTGGGCGAGAACTGGAGGCCGCCCTGGTAGCCGTTGCCGGTGTTGGTCTGCCAGTTGCCACCGCTCTCGCACTGCGCGATGCGGTCCCAGACTCCGTCGTTCGACGCCGCCGAGGCCGTCGGAGCTGTGGCGGCGAGCAGGGCGAGCGGGGCGGCGAGGCCGGCACCCGTGAGCACTGCTGTACGACGCTTGGACAAATCAAACCCTCTCCACGAGCCCGGGAACCCCCCTGTCTCCCCCGTGTGAGCAAGTGCCGTCGGCGCATCGGACGCCTGCACTCGGCTCCACCTGTCCCGGGTGGTGCTCGTTGCACCGCCGTGGAATGTAAGGAGTGGCTCGCCCAACTATCAACCAGAAGCCCGTCTTTGCAGGCCATGCCCCGGTTACCGGGTATAACGTCGGTTTCAGGACACCCCCCAAACTCCCCCATTCCGGGCAGGAGTTGACAACCCGATCGCACTCTTGTGAGTCACTTCACCCGTCGAATTTTTTTGCCCTTACACATATTGACGGCGTGTGAACTGTTCTCCCGCTTGTGTGACCGGTTGCGCACGAACCGGGACCGCGCGCAGGCGCACGCGCGTGACCGCGACCACAGATCGGCCGTTGTCCAGGCGAACAGGAACCCAAAGCCAGGAGCACCCGTGTCCCCCATGCTCGATGTCAGCGACGCCGTACGCGCCGAGATCGGCGAAGCAGAAGCCGAACGGCTGCTCGCCGGAGAGAACGCCCCAGGAGACTACGACTGCACCTCGTGCCGCACCCGGGGCAACACCGACCGGGAGCGCACCAGCACCGTGCTGTTCGTCGGCGAGGAGACGGCCGTCCTCGCCTTCGCACACGCGGCCTGCATCCCCTCCCAGGTCGTGACCGTCGCCGAGGACCAACTCCAGGGCGCCGTACGGACCATCACCGCGAACGAGACGGCCCCGCCCGCCGGACACACCACGCCGCCGCCCGCGTCCGCACC
>NZ_JADKMA010000370.1 GCF_017676365.1 Streptomyces oryzae | reverse complement strand
GTTGGGGGTGGGGTCAGCGGTTACTGACCGACTGGACGGTATGTACCAGGGGCAGGGGTCCCAGTCCGTCCAGGGCCTGCTCGGTGACGCTCTCCGGTCCGGGAGCGACATCGACCACGACGCCGGGTTCGTCCGGCGCCAGCGGTTCGAGCGTCGCGAACTGCGAGTCCAGCAGCGCGACGGGCATGAAGTGGTCCGCGCGCCCGGCCATCCGCCGGGCGATCAGCGCGCGGTCGCCGGTGAGGTGCAGGAAGACGATGCCGGGGGCTGCGGCCCGCAGCCGGTCGCGGTAGGCCCGCTTGAGCGCCGAGCAGCTGACGACTCCGCCGCGCCCCTCGTGGTCGTGCGCCCAGGCGCCGATCGCATCCAGCCACGGAGCCCGGTCGGCGTCGTCGAGCGGAGTCCCGGCGGACATCTTCGCGACGTTGGCGGGCGGGTGGAAGGCGTCGGCCTCCGCGTACGGGACGCCGAGCGCGTCGGCGAGCAGCCGCCCCACGGTGGTCTTGCCCGTGCCGGCCACTCCCATGACGACCACGACCGCGTTGTGACCGGTCATGTCACTGCGCTGACTGCGCTGACTGCGCTGACTCCGCACCCCGTCTCACCGTCCTCATCGACATCGACCTCGGCGCGGAGGACACTCAACCCCATAGGTCACACGTATTCAATAGTTGGAAACCAATTAGTCATACTTAATTGCCGTGACGCGGAGCACGTAGGCTGAACCTCCCGGGCGTTCGCCGAGCGCACGGGGAGGGGCGGAGACGACCGGGGAGACGCATGACCAGCCAGGACGAGAGCGCCGAGGGCTCGGCGTCGGGGCGCGAGCGCGGACTGCACGGCAGGGTGCTCGCCTCGCTGGGCCCCGCGATCACGGCGGGTGAGTACCCGCCGGGCACGGTGCTGCTCACCGAGGAGCTGGCAGCCCGCTACGAGGTCTCCCGCACGGTGGCGCGGGAGGCGGTACGGGTGCTGGAGTCCATGCACCTGGTGGAGTCGCGCCGCAGGGTCGGGGTCACGGTGCTGCCCGCCGAGCAGTGGAACGTCTACGACCCGCAGGTCATCACCTGGCGACTGGCCGGCGCCGACCGGGGCCGCCAGCTGCGCTCCCTCACGGTGCTGCGCTCCGCCGTCGAACCGGTCGCGGCCCGCCTCGCCGCCGAGCAGGCCACCCCGGAGGAGTGCGCGGCGCTGACCGAGCACGCCCTGGGCATGGTCGCCACCTCGCGCGGCGGCCAGCTCGACAACTACCTGGTGCACGACATCGACTTCCACCGCGCCGTGCTGCGGGCCTCCCGCAACGAGATGTTCGCCCGGCTCGGCGACGTCGTCGCGGCCGTCCTCACCGGCCGCACCCAGCACGACGTCATGTTCAGCGACCCCCGCCAGGAGGCCGTCACCCTGCACGTCCAGGTCGCGGAGGCCGTCCGCGAGCGGGACGGCGCCCGCGCGGAGCGCATAATGCGGACGATCACGGAGGACGCGATGGCGGAGCTCGACGTTCTGGCGCCGTAACCGGTGCGTGCCCCTGTCCGCCGTTCGCGGCTGTTGGGCGCTGCGGGGGCGCGCGGTCGGCCGGGGGTGGCGACGATGGCCTCATGGAGGAACGCGGAGGATCGTCCCGGGCCCACTGGGCGTGGCGGCTGCTGGGGCCTGCCGTCGCGGTGCTCTTCGTGGCCTACTTCCTGCTGCCGGCGCGGGTGCTGGGGCCTGAGCGGCCGGTACTGAGCTGGACCGTACTCATCGTCGTGCTCACCGGCATCGCCGTGCTGCTCCTCAAGCACATGCGGGACGCCCTGTTCGACCGCCGCGGCACGGTCGTCGCGCTCGTGTCGCTGATGTGCCTGTCGGTACTGGTGTTCTCCTCGGCGTACTTCGTGATCTCACACGATCCGGGGGAGTTCCGTGGGCTGCGCACCCGGCTGGACGCCTTCTACTTCACGCTGCTGACCCTGGCCACGCTCAGCTACGGCGACATCCAGCCGCGCGGTCAGTCCGCGCGGCTGCTCATCCTCCTCCAGATCCTCTACACCCTCGTCTTCCTCACCGCCGCCGCGACCTCCCTCACGGGCAAGCTCCGCCGCACCGCCGCCAGCCGCCCGCCCCGCGGCCGGCCTCACCGCTGATCCACCTCCGCGAGATCGTCCCGCAGCCACTGGGGGGCCGGCGGATACGCCGCGTACTCCCGCGCATGTGGCAAACACGCCTGTACGGCCCGCCCCGGCCCCGAGTTCACATGCACGAGGGCCACCACCACGGTCTCCGCACACCATTGACCACACGGCAAGCAGTACCCAGCACTGACAATGCCGCTCACCGCCCCGCTCCTTCACCGCAGAGGGCCGCCCGCAGCCGCCCCGGCTCCGTCAGTCCTCCGTACGGCACCGCCCAGTACGGCCCCGGCGGCCCGGTCCGCGTCCGCGCCGGTACGGGCAACCAGCACGCCACCGACAGCCGGACCACCC
>NZ_JADKMA010000036.1 GCF_017676365.1 Streptomyces oryzae | reverse complement strand
CCGACTTCCCCACCCCCGATCCCCCGGAGGAGCACGTGCACCTCGATCACCCCGGCACCACCTACCCCGAGCGGCACAGCAGCTCGGCGACGGTCCGGCCCGACGGCAGCCGTCGTGCGCTCCGCGTCGGCCTGGGCGGACCCGTGGGTTCCGGTAAGACCGCCACCGTCGCGGCCCTGTGCCACGCGCTGCGCGACCGGCTCTCGCTTGCCGTCGTCACCAACGACATCTACACCCGCGAGGACGCCGAGTTCCTGCTGCGTGAGGCCGTGCTGCCGCCGGAGCGGATCGTCGCGGTGGAGACCGGCGCCTGTCCGCATACCGCGATCCGGGACGACATCTCCGCCAACCTGGAGGCGATCGAGGACCTGGAGGACGAACTCGGGCTGGTGGATGTGGTGCTGGTCGAGTCCGGCGGCGACAACCTCACCGCGACCTTCTCCAAGGGGCTGGTCGACGCGCAGATCTTCGTCATCGACGTGGCGGGCGGCGACGACATCCCCCGCAAGGGCGGCCCGGGCGTCGCCACGGCCGATCTGCTGGTCGTCAACAAAACCGACCTCGCCCCCTACGTCGGCTCCGACCTGGAGGGCATGGCGCGGGACGCCGAGGAACAGCGCGGCGAACTGCCGGTGCTCTTCCAGTCGTTGCGCGGTGAGCCCGGCGTCGGGCCGGTCGCGGACTGGGTGCGCGGACAGTACGCCGCCTGGACGGCGAAGACATCCCTCCCGGCATGACGGCACCTGCAGCCGCCGGCGCGACCGCAGCCGCACCGCCGCCCGCCTCCGGCGTCAGCGCCCGCGCCCGGATCGCCGCCGAACCCGACGGACGCGGCGGCACCGCGCTGCCGCTGCTCAGCGGCGCGGGTCCGGTCGCGCTGCGCCGTACCCGCTCGGCCGACCCGGCGGCGGCACGGGTCACGCTGGTCGGGGCGATGAGCGCGCCGCTGGGCGGGGACCGGCTCGCCGTCGAGACCCGGGTCGCGGCAGGCGCGGCGCTGCGGGTGGACGGCAGCGCCGCCACCCTCGCACTGCCCGGCCGTACGGGGGAGCCGGCGCGCTACGACGTACGCCTCGAGGTCGGCGAGGAGGGCAGGCTGCACTGGCTGCCGGAACCGCTGATCTCCGTACGCGGCAGCGAGCTGCGGCAGCGCGTGAGTGCCGAACTGGCGCCCGGCGCACGCCTCGTGGTGCGGGACGAGCAGGTGCTCGGCCGCACGGGGGAGGGGCCGGGCAGGCTCAGCAGCCGGCTCACCGTGCGCCGTGGCGGGCGGCCACTGCTCGACCAGCAGCTCGACTTCGGTCCTGGCGCCCTCGGGTGGGACGGCGGCGCGGCCCTGGGCGGCTACCGTGCGGTGGGTCAACTCCTCGTGGTCGGCCCGGAGTTGACGGCGAGGAAGCCGGAGGCGTCGCGGGTGCTGGGGGACACGGCCGTCGTCACGCCGCTGGTGGGGCCCGCATTGCTGGTCACCGCCGTCGCACCGGACGCGCTTCAGTTGCGGCGGACGCTCGATTCCGCACTGACGTTCACGTCTTGGTAAAGAACGCTCCGTTGCCCTGTGCCTTACCGTCCGCGACGATGAAGGATCCCCTCTGAAGACCACCACAGTGGTCGACAGCCACCACCGTGGTCACCGACCACCGCCACAACGCGGCAGTACCCGGAGGGGGAACACACGTGAACAGACGGAAGGCGGCCATAGCCGCCGCCGGCACCATCGCCGCCGGAGCCCTCACGGCGGGGCTCATATCCGTTCCGTCAGCGCTGGCGGACGGCAGCGGCAGCCGGGCGCAGCAGACCGAGCGCTCCGGCGCCGCCGAGGCGCGCGGCGTCCAGCAGGCCGCAGCCCGCGCGGCGCGCGCCGGTGTCGACTGGAAGGAGTGCCCCGCGGACTGGGGTACCAAGAAGGGCGTCGAGTGCGGCTGGGTGACGGTTCCGCTCGACTATGCCAAGCCGAACGGCAAGCAGATCCGGCTCGCCGTCGACCGGGCTCGCTCCACCGGCGGCAAGGAGAAGCGGCAGGGCTCCCTCGTCTACAACCCGGGCGGCCCCGGCGGCTCGGGACTGCGCTTCCCCAACCGCATCCCGGACAAGAACCCGCTGTGGACCAAGGCCGCGACCGCCTACGACTTCGTCGGCTTCGACCCGCGCGGTGTCGGCCACTCGGCGCCCATCTCCTGTGCCGACCCCCAGGAGTGGGTCAAGGCCCCCAAGGCCGACCCGGTGCCCGACAGCGAGGCCGACAAGCTCGCCCAGCGCAAGCTCGCCAAGGAGTACGCGGACGGCTGCAAGGAGCGCAACGGCGCGCTGCTCGCCCAGATGACCACGCCCAACGCGGCGCGTGACCTCGACGTCATCCGCGCCGCACTCGGCGACAAGAAGCTCAACTTCCTCGGCGTCTCCTACGGCACCTACATGGGCGCCGTCTACGCCGAGCTCTTCCCCGGCCACATCCGGCGGATGATCACCGACAGCGTGGTCAACCCCTCGACGAAGAAGATCTGGTACGACGTCAACCTCGACCAGGACGTGGCCTTCCAGACCCGCTGGGACGACTGGAAGAAGTGGGTGGCCGAGCACGACGACGTCTACGGCATCGGCTCGACGCCCGAGAAGGTGGAGGCCAAGTGGCGCGAGCTGCGCGCCACCGCCAAGAAGGACCCCATCGGCGGCGTCGTCGGCCCGTCCGAGCTGCTGGGCTTCTTCCAGAGCGCGCCGTACTACGACTCCGCGTGGGCCGAGGTCGCGGCGGTGTGGTCCGCCTACCTCAACGGCGACGAGAAGCCGCTGGTCGAGGCCGCGGGCCCGGACATGTCCGACGTCGCGGGCAACAAGGCGAGCGAGAACGGCAACGCCGTCTACACCGCCGTCGAGTGCAACGACGCCAAGTGGCCGCGCGACTGGAAGACCTGGGACCGGGACAACACCCGGCTCCACGAGAAGTATCCGTTCCTCACCTGGTCCAACGCGTGGATGAACTACCCGTGCGCCGTCTGGCCGCTCAAGCAGCACGACGCGCTGGAGATCCGCGCCAAGACCTCGCACCCCGTGCTGCTGATCCAGGCCACCAGAGACGCCGCCACCCCCTACCCGGGCGGTGTCGAGCTGCACAAGCGTCTCAAGGGCTCCCGGCTGATCACGGAGAAGGACGCCGGCTCGCACGGCATCACCAACCTGGAGAACCCCTGCATCAACAAGCGCGTCGACGCCTACCTGCTCAAGGGCACCGTCGACAGCAAGGATGTGACCTGCGCCCCGCATGCCACCCCTGAGCCGGTCAAGTCCCCGGCCAAGGCGACCGCCAAGGCTGAGGCCGCAGCGGTGCCCGCGCTCACGCCGTGAGCCCGGGGCTTGCCTTGCACAGCTTGATCAGGTGAGGCGGTGCCACTGCCCGAGGGGTGCGGGCTGCGGGTGAGCTGTCCATGCTCGCGCCGTTCCCCGCGCCCCTTCGGGGCGCCCCTCAGCGCTGGTTCTCCGCGAGTCGGCGGTCCTCGGCCGCGTAGTCGAACAGATCGCCCTTCGGGTCGTACGCTGCCGCCATCTCCGGCAGCGCTTCACGCCAGTCCCGACCGCGGATCTGCCCGAGCAGCCAGTCGACGGTTTGCGGCAGCGCCTGCTCGTACGTCGTCACCGGCCGGTAGCCCAGCTCCCGTTCGGCTGCGGCCATGTCCAGCACCAGCGGATGCGGCAGCGACCACGGGGTACGGCCCACCGTCGGCGCGTCCTCGGGCGGGGCGCCGTCCAGCAGCACCGTCCGGCACTCCCAGCCGAGTACCTCGTCGTGCAGCTCCGCGATCCGGGCCACCGTGGGCGCCTCGGGGTCGGCCGCGTTCAGCACCCTCGTCGCGGGCTGCCGCGCGGCCAGCCGCACCAGTTCCGCGATGTTGTCGACGTGTACGGGGTGGAAGCGGCTCTCCCCGCGGTGGGCCAGCACGCGGACCCGGCGCCCGTCCAGCCACCGTTTGACGAAGTGCAGCTCCCGCGGGGTGCGGGACCACGGGCCGTGGACCGCGCCCGCGCGCAGCAGGGTGACGGGCAGTCGGTCGCCCAGCGACGTCAGCTCGTTCTCGATCAGCACCTTGCGGGAGCCGTACTCGTCGCGGCCGGGCGGAACGGTGCGGTACGTCTCCGGGATCGGCACCGGAAAGCGCGGGGCCCCGTCCGGGTCCGCCATGGTGGCGAAACTGCGGCCGTTGTCGTCCTCGTACACCGCGCCGCTGGAGAGGACGACGGCGGAGCCGAGCAGGTCGGCCAGGCCCGCGATCTGGCGGGCGTGCGCGTGCGTCATGGCCGTGACGTCCAGCAGCAGTTCGCAGCCGTCGCCGACGGCCCGCTCCAGCGCGCCTTCCTCGTCCCGGTCCACCGCGGCGGCGGTCACGCCCTCCGGCCAACCGGCACCCGCTCCGCCGCTGCGGGATGCCGCCGTCACCTCCCACCCGTCCTCGGCCAGTGCGCACACCGCGGCCCGGCCGATCTGTCCCGTCGCACCCAGCACAAGTGCCCGTGATCCACCCATGGCTGCACGCTAGGGCGGCGGCGCCCGCGGTGACCAGAAAGTTCAGCGCGCGAGGGTTACGCCGAGGGCTGACGGCCGGCCCTCAGCTCACCGATCCGCTGCTCTTCCGCGGCTTGTCCTTGTTCTCCCTGCGCTGCTTCTCGCGGGCCCGCTCCTCGGCCCGGGCCGCCTTCGCGTCGGGCGCGTACATGTCCACGTACTCCTGGCCCGACAGCCGCATGATCTCGTGGATGATCTCGTCGGTCACGGCCCGCAGCACCGTCCGCTCGTTCTCCATCCCGGCGAACCGTGAGAAGTCCAGCGGCTTGCCGAACCTGATCGTCACCCGGCCCATACGCGGCACCTTCCGCCCCGGCGGCTGGAGTTCGAAGGTGCCGACCATCGCGCAGGGGATCACCTTCACCCCGGCGCCGAGGGCCATCGCGGCGACGCCGACCCGGCCCTTGTAGAGGCGGCCGTCGTGGGAGCGGGTGCCCTCGGGATAGATGCCGAGCAGCTCGCCCTTGCGCAGGACGCCGAGCCCTTCGTCGATGGCGGCCTGACCCGCGCCCTTCCCGGAGCGGTCGACGGGGATCTGGCCCACGCTGTGGAAGAACGCCGCCGTCAGCCGTCCCTTCAGGCCGGGCCCGGTGAAGTACTCGGCCTTGGCCAGGAAGGTGATCCGGCGCTTGAGGATCGCGGGCATCACGAAGTGGTCGGAGAAGGACAGATGGTTTCCGGCGACGATCGCGGGTCCTTCGTCCGGCACGTTCTCCAGCCCCTCGATCCGGGGCCGGAACACGAGCCGCAGCAGCGGCCCCAACAGCACGTACTTCAGTACGTAATAGAACACGGGGTCACCTCTGGCTCTACCGTATCGACTCAGCGGTCGCGTTGTCGCAGGTCGGGACGGTCGCCGGGGGTGCTGCGGCGCGGTGCGCCGCCGGCCACCTGAGACCACGTCTGTTCCGACCCATGCTGACTCCCCGCTGACTTCCTGACTGACCATCAGGTGGTGTGATCGAGGTAACGTATCGTAGCGCCTGAGGCCCGAGGCGTCCGCCCAACACGGACGCGACGGGCCGGCGACCCCCGACAGTCGCTGGGCGGAGCCCGGCCGGGGTCGGCCGTATCAGCCGTATCAGCCGCGTCGGCCGTATCAGCTGTTCACATCGCGGCGGGCGAAGGCCGCGGTGCCCAGGCCGACGAGCACGGCAGCGGTCCCGGCGAGGACGGAGACGTCGGCCCACTGGAAGCCGTGCTTCAACGGCTCGCTCCCGATGTAGTAGTGGAAGGGGGACAGCCGGGCGAGCCAGTCGGCGCCGAGCTGGGCGGCGAAGGCGTGGGCGGTGTAGGTGAGCACGCCGACGGCGGCGGTGCCGGCGAGGACGACGACGCGGCGCCCGGAAGCGGCTCCCAGGCCGGTCGCCAGGGCGCCGAACACGATCGCCAGCAGCGCCAGGTTGACGCACTGCGCGAGGAATTCCACTGGGGTGATGCTGGTGAGGTCGGCGCTGCCGCGGACGGCGAGCATCGCCACCCAGACCAGGGCCGAGACGGCCACCGCTCCGGTGACCAGAGCGCCGAAGCGCTGGAGGAGCAGGCGGGAGCGGGGGAGGGGGTGGGCGAGGAGCAGGTCGAGCTGTCCGGACTCCTCCTCGCTCGCGGTGGTGCGGGAGCCGGTGGCCGTGCCGTAGATCGTGGCCAGCAGCGGCACGATCAGCCCGAAGACGCTGGTCTGGAGATAGCCGGCGGCGGTGGCGTCGGTGTGCAGGGCCTCGCGCATCGCCTCGGGCAGGCTGGCCGTGTTCTCCTTCTGCGAGGGGTAGGTGGAGGCGTACATCATGCCGATCGTCGCGGTGCCCAGCGTCCAGCCCAGCAGGCTGCGGCGGCTGTCGGACAGGGACTTGGTGTAGATCGCGGTGTTCATGGCGGTCGGGTGTCCTCTCGGCGGGCTCAGGCGGCGGTGCCGGCGGTACCGGCTGTGGTGGCGGTGCCGGCGGGGGTGGTTCGCGGCGCGGCCTCGGCGCCCGCGTAGTAGGAGTGGAAGAGCTCGTCGAGTGCGGGCTCGGTGAGGCGAATTCCGGTGACGGTGTACCGGGCCAGGGCCTTGACGAGCGGGTCGGGGCTGCCGGTGAGCCGGCCTGTGAGGGTGGTGCCGTGGCCGTCGAGCCGCAGCTGCTGAGCTCCCTCGATCTGCGCGAAGGCGGCCTCGGGCACCGGATCGGCGAAGGTGATCCGGACATCGCGGACGGTGCCGGCCCGCAGTCCTGCCACGGTGTCCAGCGCGACGAGCCGGCCGTCCCGGATGATGCCGACCCGGTCGGCGACCGCCTCGACCTCCGCCATGACGTGGCTGGACATGAACACGGTCTGCCCTTGCGCCGCGGCCTCGGAGACGAGGTCGAGGAAGGTCTGCTGGACCAGCGGGTCGAGCCCTGAGGTGGGCTCGTCCAGGACGAGCAGTTCGGGGGTGTGCATGAACGCCTGGACCAGGCCGACCTTCTGCCGGTTTCCCTTGGACAGCTTCTTGATCTTCGCGCTCTGGTCCAGGCCGAGCCGGTCGGCCAGGCCGTCGATGCGCTCCTGCGGCACGCCTCCGCGCAGTGCGGCGAGGAAGCGCAGATAGGTACGGACGTTCTGCCGTCCGTCGCAGACGAAATCACCCGCCAAGTAGCCGACGCGGCCGCGCAGTTCGACCCCGTCGCGGCGCGGGTCCAGGCCCAGCACGGTGGCGGTGCCGCCGGTGGGGCGGATCAGATCCAGCAGCAGCCGGATGGTGGTGGACTTGCCCGCGCCGTTCGGCCCGAGGAACCCGAAGACCTCCCCGGCGCACACCTCCAGCGACAGCCCGGCGAGTCCCCGGCGGGTTCCGTACGTCTTGGTGAGCTCACGCAGCTCGATGGCGTTCTCCATGACTCAGAACATACTCAGCGTTCAGAGATCTGTAAATGCAAAGAGAGATCTGAACTCTGAGAGTTCTCGTTACACTGGGAGTCATGGCTGATGACAAGGACACCCGGCTGCGCGAGGCAGCGGAGAAGCTGGCGCTGACCCTTGCGCAGGGCGGCATGCAGAAGACCACCGCGCGTGTGATGACGGCGCTGCTCTTCAGTCGCCAGGAGACCATGACCGCCGGTGAACTCTGCGAGGAACTGCAGATCAGCTCGGGCGCCGTCTCCGGCGCGGTCAAGCAGCTCATTCCGACCGGCATGATCGAGCGGGTCCCCGCCCCGGGCAGCCGACGCGACCACTACCGCTTCCGCGAACACGCCTGGGCCACGCTGATGAGCAATCAGAATGCGATGCTCACGGTCATGAAGGACTCCGCGGCCGAGGGTATCGAGGCGGCCGGGCAGGACGGCGTCCTCGGCAGCCGTCTGCACGAGATGCGGGACTTCTACGCGTACATGGAGCGTCAGCTGCCCGCCCTGATCGACCAGTGGCGCGAGCAGTACGACAGCGCCGGGTGACCTGGGCCGGGCCGAACTGCCACCTCGTTCATGGGCGTACCGCTTCCTCGTGGGGCGTGGAGCTGTCGCGGGGGCCGTCGCCACTGCCAGCGAAGCTCTCCAGCGCCTGCTTGAGGTCGCCGAGCACGTCGGCAGCCTCCGCCCCGTCGATCACCCGGTGGTCGAAGGTCAGCGACAGCGGCAGTACGGGGGCGATGGCCACCGCCCCGTCGCGCACCACGGGACGGTCCGCGACCGCGCCCAGGCCGAGGGTGACCGTGGTGCCGCCGACGGAATGGAACGCGGTCACGGGCCGGTGTCCCAGAGACGTCACCGAGAATGTGCCGTTGGTGGTGATCCGGCGGCGCAGCGGTCGCGTACCCATCCGGTAGGCGAGGTGCCCGAGCGGGCCCGGCAGCCGGTGCAGGGCCCGTACCCCGGCGAACTCCGGCATCCGGTCGGGATCCCCTTCGCGGAAGCGGGCCGTCTGCTCGGCGATGTCCCGGAGGCCCCGCAGATGGACGTCCGGCAGCACGGCGGAGAGGACGACGCGGCGTCCCGCCATCGTCTTGTCCAGCGTGAGCTTCGCCGCCACCGTGTCGTAGTGGGCGAGACGGGGCCGCAGCCCGCCGCGGAGCGCGGCGTTCGCCGCGGGGTGCGCGGCAAGCACCCGCGCGGCGGTGTACACCACGTAGCTGACGGTCGGGTATCTGTCGCCCCGGGCCCGCGCCTCCCGCTGGTGGCGCCGTACGGCGGTCATGTCGATCTCGGCTCCCAGGAACACCGGCGCGTAGTGGCTAATCTCCCTCAGGAAGTACGCGGTGTGCCGGCGCTCGCGAGCAAAGGGCTCCGCTCTCATGTCCTCGGCTCCCGTCCGAAGCTCTCCGTCAGATGCACGTGCGGCGGTGGCGCCGGAACGTCACCGAGGTCGTGGCGGAAGACGGTTGTGGTTCCGTCGCCGTCGCCGGCGACCTCCGTGAAGCCGTGGGCGGCGTACAGCCCGGCGACCTTTCCGTTCTTCGCCGTCCCGCGGTAGGCGCCGGTCACCGACCCGGCGCCGCTGTCCTTCGCGTACCGCAGGACGGACGACAGGCAGGTCTGCTCGATACCGCGGGCGAAGACCCGGCAGCTGAGCACGAAGTTGTCGATGTGCAGCCGGTCCGCCTCGCGGCGCAGAAACACCGCGCCGACCAGCCCGTTGTCGCCGAACCTGTCGCTGCTGTGCACCGCGAGTACCTCGGTGCCCGGCGCTGCCAGCCACTCCTCCACCTCGGCGGGCTGCAGCCGCAGTGCTGTCATGTTGAACTGGTTCGTACGCAGCGTGAGTTGGGACACCCGGGCGACTTCCGCCGCCGTGGGCGGAGCCAGCAGCACCCGGACCTCCAGCTCCCGCAGATGGTCCTCGACGGAGGCGAACCCCTCCAGGAAGTCCTTGCGCCGCGCCTCCTGCTGGTAGCGGCCGACCCGCTGGTGGTCCTCGTGCGTCAGCCGGCGGCAGTCGAACCAGCCGTCGTACAGCAGCGCGTCGACGTGCAGCGCCGGCTCGTCGTCCAGGGCGACCACTGTCACCTCGGGCAGCGCACCCCGCACCAGCCCCCGTTCGCAGGGGCTGTCGTCCACGAACACGAACGCGTCCGTGCCGAGATTCAGCGCCTCGGCGACCTCTGATATCGCCTCGTGCTTGGGCCCCCAGCCGGCGGCGATCCGTACGAAGTCCTCCTCCCTGAGAGTCATGTCCGGGTGGCCGCGCAGCACCGTGCGCACCGGCTCCACATCGTTCTTGCTGGCCGCCACCAGCAGCACGCCCTGGGAGGCGAGCTGTTTGACGACGCGCTGGAACGCCGCGAACGCCTCGCCGCGGTGGCTCCCGGCCACCTCGATCCCGTCAGGACCGTCGTCCCCCAGGACGCCGCCCCACACCGTGTTGTCCAGGTCGAGGACGAGTGCCTTCTTGGTCGCTCCCGCCACATGCCGCGCCAGGTGGCCGACCTCGCGCGCGTACTCGGCCAGCAGGGGGGAAGAGAGGTGTGCCCTGGTGTAGATGCTCAGCCGTACGTCCTCGGCGGGCACCCCGCCCGCCGTCAGCGGATCCAGATCCAGTACGACCAGCCACGGGCGCTCCTCGGCCAGGCTGAGCAGCCGTGCGTTGAACTCCCGCCACAGGGCGCCGAGCCGTGCCCGGGACCGGTGGTCGACCAGCTGCGCGGTGAAGCGGCGGGGCAGCGGCAGCGTGTTGAACACCAGCGTGCCGCCGCAGCTGTCCTTGAACCGGTCGGCCAGCCCTTCCAGCAGGGCCAGTTTCCGCCGGCCCGCCTCCTCGACATGCTCCGACAGCCACGGCGTCGGCACCTCGTCGAACACCACAGCCGGGTCCAGCACACACAGGGCGACATCGGGCCTGGCCGCGTACAGCTCGCTGCCGGGGTCGCCCAGGGCGAAGACGTAGCTGTCGAAATCGGCGAGGTGACGGCGCATCAGCAGCCCGTGCCTGGCCAGTTCGGCGGTCAGCGCGGGGACCAGGGCCGCCAGGGTGCCGTGCCCGGTCACCGCCACGCTGAGCACCGGCACCTCCGGGTGCGCGGCGATGACCTCCTCCGGGTCCACCCGGCTGAGCAGATGTCCTGCCCTGATCAGATCCGAGCCGGTCAGCGTGCTCACCAGCTGGCTGACCTCCGGGTAGCGGGCGACCAGCTGCCCTTCCCGGTACATCCGCAGCAGGGTGTCCGCGGCTGCTCCGCCGGTTGCCGACGGAGCGGAAACGGCGCCCGTAGCGCTCGGTGCTCGGTCCATTCGCTGCCTTCCCGTGCGGGGTTCCAGGATCGTCGGTTTGGCTAAAGGCGCCCTAGTCGTGGGCTCGGCTTCTGGGGAGGGGGTCCCCCCCCCGCTCGAAGAGCTTGGGGGAGCCGTTCCCCGCGCCCCTTCGGGGCGGGCCAAAGCGCCATTCGGCCCTCGGGCTTTCATGCTCAGGGGGTGTGCCGTCCGGCTCCGGCGGCGGGTGTCGTGGTGTCCGTCCGTCGGGGCGTCTAATCTCGGCCGCGCTGTTCACGGACGGACGGGTGGACGGGCGGTGGAAAGGGGCGTCCCCTGACTCTCTACGTCTACGGGCTGGTCGCCGCCTGCTTCCTCGGTCTGGGATTTGTGCTGCAGCAGGACGCTGCCGCCCGGGCCCCGGTGGCCGACGTACTGTCCTTCCGGCTGCTGCTCGACCTGGTGCGGGTGCCGCGCTGGCTGCTCGGTATCGCCAGCATGGTGGCCGGTCAGCTCACCAGCGCGTTCGCCCTGATGCAGGGGGATCTGTCCACGGTCGAGCCGCTGCTGGCGACCAACCTCGTCTTCGCCATGCTGTTCGCACGACGGCTCAGCAGCCAGCGGCTCGGCTGGTCGGGCTGGGCCGGCGTGGTGCTGCTCAGCGGGGGAGTGACCGCCTTCATCGTGGCGGGCCGCCCGGAGGGCACCGACCGTGAGGCCGGCCCCCTGCGCCACTGGCTGGTCTTCGGCATCCTCGCCGGGATCGCACTGGTCCTGGTGCTCATCGCACGGCACCTCGAACTCTTCAAGGAGCCGCCCCTGCTGGCGACCGCGGCCGGGGCGCTCTACGGTCTCCAGGACGCCCTGACCCGGGTCGTCGGCGGCATCTACGACTCCTCGGGGCTGACCGGCGTGCTGATGAGCTGGCAGGGCTACACCATCGTCGCCCTTGCCGTGATCGGGCTGGTGCTCGTACAGAGTGCCTTCGAGGGCGGGCCGCTGCGGATGTCGCTGCCGTCCCTGACCGCGTCCGAGCCGCTGGCCGGTATCGCCTGCGGGATCGGCTTTCTGGGCGACTCGATCCGGCTCACCCCTGGCGCCCTGGCAGGCGAGGTGACCGGACTGCTGGCCGTGGTCGTCGGGGTCTTCATCCTCGGCAGGCATCCGGTGCTGCCGGAGGGCAAGCAGCGTGAGATCCAGGAGACGGAAGCCACTTGACGGGGCGTCAGCGCGGGCGGCCGCCACGGTTCCCGCGGCCCTTGCGGCGCACTTTGATGCCGCGCATGTCCGTGACCGCCAGCCGCAGCACCCGGTGCGGGTAGCCGTGGGCCTCCAGCGCCTCGGTGGCCCGGAGGGCGGCCCACCCCTCCTCGTCGGGCTCCTCGCCCTCGGGCGGCGGCGGGACCTGGCAGCGGAAGGTGAAGGCGGACAGACTGCTGTCGCAGGTGAAGGTGCCGGTCTCGGTGAAGGAGGCGCCGTAGCTCTCGGCCCCCTCCCGGAGCGCGGCGCGGCCCGCCTCGTCCAGGCCGGTGAAGGTTCCCCGGATGGTCACTCGGAACACGGTCAGTCCTCTCGTACGGCGTAGGTGAAGGCGCGTTCGCCCAGCAGCCCTTCGATGGAGTCCAGCAGCGCGAGCACGTCGCCGGCGATCTCGTCCGGGGTCCGCCCGGCCACCAGGCGGCGGCCGACCTCGGCGAACACCAGCGAGTGGAACCACCCGATCTGGCTCGCCGCTGCACACACCATCGGGTCGTCCGGTGCCGCGCCGGTCTCCTCGGCGAGCTGCGCGGCGAGCGCGTCGGTCATCTCCCGGCCGAGGTCGCCCAGGCGGGCCGTGAGGGTGGGTGCGGCCCGCATCATCTCGAAGACGGCGCCGAAGCCCTCGGTCAGTCCGAGCTTCCGCTCCCGGGCGTGCACCTCGGCGCGCAGCCGGGAGAGCACGGCCCGCGCGGGCGATTCGCCCGGTGCGCGCTGCCGGACGATCTCGGCGAGCCGCTGCGGCGACGCCTCTTCCGGCGGCAGCACAAGGTCTTCCTTGGCCTCGAAGTAGTTGTAGAGGGTGTTCACGGACACCTCGGCCGCCGCCGCCACCTCGGCGATCGTGACCTTGTCGAAGCCCCGCTCCACGAACAGCCCCATGGCCACCTCGTGGATGCGCTGCCGTGTCTGCCGCTTCTTGCGCTCCCGCAGCCCCTCGCTCATACAGGGAATCCTAACCCGACTGCAAAACTGAAATGGATTGCGACTTTGCAATCGACTGTGCTTCCATCGGCGGCATGACACCCCCACCGACACCAGAGCCCGGGCCCGCCCCGTCCCCGCCCCGCGCCGCTCTCGACATCCGCGCGCTCAGCCTCACCTACGCCCTCAAGTCGGGCCCTGTACAGGCCGTACGCGGCATCGATCTGACCGTGCCGCGCGGTGAGATCCTCGGCTTCCTCGGTCCGAACGGCGCCGGGAAGACCAGCACCCTGCGGATGCTCACCACGCTGCTGCGCCCCACCGGCGGTGAGGCCCAGGTCGCCGGACACGACCTGCTCGCCGAGCCGTCGGCAGTGCGGTCCTGCATCGGCTACGTCGCCCAGACCGGCGGCCTCGACCCGGCCTGCGGCGTGCGCGAGGAACTGGTCACCCAGGCCCGGCTGCACCGGATGCCCAAGCAGGCGGCCCGGCACCGCGCCGAAGAGCTGGCAGGGGAACTGGGCCTGACCGGGCTGCTGGACCGGCCGACCGCCGCCCTCTCCGGCGGTCAGCGCCGCCGGCTGGAGATCGCCCTCGGGCTGGTCAACCATCCCGAGGTCCTCTTCCTGGACGAGCCCACCACCGGGCTCGATCCGGGCAGCCGCGCCGAGCTGTGGGAGCTGGTCCGCCGCATCCGCCGTGAGCGGGGGACCACCGTCTTCCTCACCACGCACTATCTGGACGAGGCCGACGCGCTCGCCGACCGCATCGTCGTGGTCGACGGCGGCCGGACCATCGCCGAGGGCACTCCGGAAGCGCTCAAGCGCACGCACGGACCCGGCCCCGGCGCCTCACTCCAGGACGCGTTCCTCGCCCTCACCGGACGAGGCCCGAGCCACGAGCCAGTGGCCGTCTGACGCCCCTTCAACGCCTTCCTATGGGCACTGCCATGACAACCAGCACCGCCGCCGTCGCCACGACGCCCACCCCGCCTCTCGACCGGTTCCGGCACTTCGCCGCCGACATCGGCCTGATCTTCGGCCGCTGTCTGCGTGCGACCCTGCGCTCGAAGACGAACATGCTCTTCGGGATGCTCCAGCCGCTGCTGTTCCTCTCCCTCTTCGGGCCGCTCCTGACCCGGCTCGACCTGGGCGTCGACGGGTCCTCCTGGCAGACCTTCGTGCCCGGCGTCCTCGTCCAACTCACGCTGCTGGGCGGCTCGTACGTCGGACTCGGTCTGCTGGTGGAACGGAACACCGGCGTGGTGGACCGGATGCGCGTCACCCCGCTCAGCCCGATGGCGATGCTGCTCGGGCGGGCACTGCGCGACGTCGTCCAACTCGTCGTGCAGAGCGTGCTGCTGATCCTCCTCGGTCTCGCCTTCGGGCTGCGCGCCCCGCTGTGGGGGATCGTCGTCGGGCTGGCCTTCGTCGCCGTACTGTCCGGAGCGCTCGCCGCCCTCTCGCACGGTCTGGCCATGCGGATCGCGACCCCGCCCGAGTTCGCCGCCGTCGCCAACACCGCCGTGATGCCGCTGATGCTCCTCTCCGGGCTGCTGCTGCCCATGAGCCTCGCCCCCGACTGGCTCGAGGCCGTCTCCCGCGCCGTCCCCTTCCGCTACACCGCCGACGCGGTACGTGACGTCTTCCGGGGCGAGCTGACCACCGGCACCGTCGCTGCGGGCGCCGCCGTCACCGTCGGACTGGCGGTGCTGTGTCTGATGGCGGCCACCCGGCTCTTCCGCGGTACGGGCCGGAGCGGCGCCGAGCGGGGCTGAACCTGCGGACACGCGCCCCCGCCCCGACGCATGAGCTGCCCGCGCGGTGGGGACCCGGCGGGGTGCACACGAGATGACGGAAAGGACGTGAGGTACGTGCGTGTTGCCTTTCTCGTCGCGCCGGAGGGCGCCGAACAGATCGAGCTGACCGACCCGTGGGACGCCGTCAAGGAGGCGGGCGGCACCCCCGTCCTGCTCTCCACCCGCGGGAAGACCGTCCAGGCGTTCAACCACCTGGACAAGGCCGACACCTTCCCCGTCGACCAACTCGTCTCGCAGGCCGAGCCTGCCGACTTCGACGGGCTCGTACTGCCCGGCGGTGTCGCCAACCCGGACTTCCTGCGGACCGACGAGAAGGCCGTGGCCTTCGTGCGGGGCTTCTTCGACGCGGGACTGCCCGTCGCCGCGATCTGCCACGCGCCCTGGACCCTCGTCGAGGCCGACGTGGTGCGGGGCCGCACCCTCACCTCGTATCCGAGCCTGCGCACCGACATCCGCAATGCCGGTGGCACCTGGGTCGACGAGCAGGTCAAGGTCTGCGAGGCCGGCGACAACAAGCTGATCACCAGCCGGAAGCCGGGCGATCTCGAAGCGTTCGACAAGGCGTTCCTGACCGAGTTCGGGGCCGGCGGCTGACCTCTCCGGCCCGCCGCGGCCCGCCGGTCTTCTGCTGCTGTCTCAGCGACCGGGCCCCGCGCCCCGCCCCGGAAGGGGACGGACCGCGGGGCCCGGCGACGTCTCGTGGCGGCTCACTCACGGGTCGCGAACACGCCCAGGGTCGCCAGTCCGAGCACGACCCAGCAGAACCACAGCCACCCGCTGCTCCCCAGCGCCGCGGTGTACGCCGTCACCACCACAAGGGCCACGACCGTGCACACGGTCATCGCCTTCGCGGACACCGGCATGCGCGTCATCCCAGACATCACAACACCGTCCTCTCCCGGCGGCCCCGGGACGCACAGGTCGCGCACGCACAAAAGGGGCCGCGGCCAAGTCCCCATGGTCGCCCGCCAAGGGCCCCGCGCGCCACTGCGCGCTCCGATGCGCCCGTGTCCTCCTCCCCTCCCGCGCCCCCTGCGGAGGCGCGGGAAGCGGGCGCTCACTCCCTCGGCTGGAGGGAAGCGAGGTACGCGTTGTAGGCGGCCAGCTCCTTGTCGCCGTCCCGGTCGGCCTTGCGGTCCCGGCGACGGGCCTGCCGCTGCTCGGTGACGTACCACTGGAAGACCAGCGCGATCAGCACCAGCACCGAGGGGATCTCGCTGAACGCCCAGGCGATGCCGCCGGCCGCCGTCTGGTCGGACAGCGCGCTGACGCCGAGCGAGGCCGGCGGGTCGGCGTAGGTGTCCACCATCGGCTCGGAAGCCATCATCAGCGCGATGCCGAAGAACGCGTGGAACGGCATCCCCGCGAACAGCTCCAGCATCCGCATCACATAGCCGGGGCGGTGCGGGCCCGGGTCCACGCCCATGATCGGCCAGAAGAAGACCAGGCCGACGGCGAGGAAGTGCACCATCATCGCGATGTGCCCGGCCTTGGAGCCCATCAGGAAGTCGAACAGCGGCGTGAAGTACAGCGCGTACAGGCTCGCGATGAACAGCGGGATGGTGAACGCGGGATGCGTGATCACCCGCACGTAGCGGCTGTGCAGCAGCGCGACCAGCAGCTCACGCGGACCCTTGCGCATCCCCTGGCTGCGGGCCGCCGACGGCAGCGCCCGCAGCGCCAGCGTGACCGGGGCGCCCAGCAGCAGGAGGATCGGCGACAGCATGCTGATCACCATGTGCTGCACCATGTGCACGCTGAACAGCACCATGCCGTACTCGTTGAGTGCCGTGCACATCACCAGCGCCACCGTGGCCACACCCACCGCGAAGCTCACTGTGCGCCCGGCCGGCCAGCTGTCGCCCCTGCGCCGCAGCCGCACCACGCCCCAGCCGTAGAGCGCGAGCGCCAGCAGACACCCCACCAGGAAGAACGGATCGCCGGTGAACTCCAGCCCCCGCGCGACCGTGAACGGCGGTAGGTCCATCGTCATGCCGTGCCCGCCGTGATCCATCCGAACTCTCCCGCAACCGACCGATAAGCCCGTACCAGACTAGAACGCCCACCCCGGCCGCCCTCACGGGGGCGGTCGAGACGGGCGGTTGCGTCGCGGCGAGCCGAATGGAGCGTACGCGTGCGCGGATCAGGCGGGCTGGGTCGCCGCCGCGATCCGCTCCTGGCGCAGCGCCTCGTACCAGGTGTCGTCGGTCGGTGGCAGCGCGTTCACATCGAGCGACAGCTTGATCAGCAGGTCCGCGATGTGCGGGTTACGGGCCAGCACCGGACCGTGCAGATACGTCCCGAAGACGGTGTCCCGCCAGGCGCCCTCGGTGCCGTCTCCCGTCCCGTTGCCGTGGCCGAGCCGCACCCGGCCCAGCGGACGCACCCCAGGGCCGAGGTGGGTGACGCCCTGGTGGTTCTCGAAGCCGGTGAGCTGGGGGAGGCGCAGCTGCTCGTCGGCGTCGCCGAGTACGTCGCCCACGCACCGCTCGGCCTCGCCGCGGGTGCTGATCACATCCAGCAGCCCCAGCCCGGCCGAGCGCTCGCCCAGGTCGTTGACGAACTCGTGCCCCATGATCTGGTAGCCCGCGCACACCGCGAAGACGATGGCGCCGTTGTCCACCGCCCGGGTCAGACCGCCGTCGCGCAGCAGCCGTTCGGCCGCCAGCCGCTGCGGCCGGTCCTCGCCGCCGCCGATCAGATAGATGTCGCCGGACGTGGGGATCGGCTGGTCGGAGCGGACGTCCAGCCGCTGGACGTCCAGCCCGCGCTGCCGCGCCCGCCGCTCCACCACGAGCGCGTTGCCCTGGTCGCCGTAGGTGCTCAGCAGGTCAGGGTAGACCCAGACCAGACGCAGACTCGTGTCACTCATGCCGCCAGTCTCCTTGAGCGGATCGATGGGCCGGGCGCACGACCGCCCGGGACCCCAAGATACGGGTGATCAGTTGCCGACGGCGCGGCGCAGATCCTGGAACGCGGTGTAGTTGGCGATGGTCTCGATCCGCCCCGGCGGGCACCGGCGCACCGCGTCAGCGGGGTCCTGGCACACCTGGAAGTCCACGCCCGCGACCTCCAGCCGCACCGCCAGGTCCAGCTTGCGGTCGCCGATGACGCAGATGGGGTGCCCGGCCAGCCGTCCGTAGTCGACGTCCCACAGCCACGAGGTGTCGGTGCCGTCCGCGCCGCGCGCGTTCACCGAGAGGATGACCGGGGTGGGCGGCGGGTCGATCAGCGAGAACGTCTCCAGCCATCCGGCGGGGTTCTTGGCCAGCAGCAGCCGCATGTCCCGGCCCTGGTACTGCACCACGTCGTACCGTCCGGCCACGGCCTTGACCGCGTACATCCGCTCCAGCGCGACCTGCGGCGGCACCCCGAAGGCGGCGGCCACGGCGGCGGAGGTCGCGGCGTTCGCCTTGTTGGCCCGGCCGGGGAGCTGGAGGTGGATGGGCCAGGCGGAGCCGTGCGGGTCCAGCACATGGTCGCCGGAGAGGGCCCAGGTCGGCTTGGGGCGCCGGAAGCCGCACTCGGCGCAGAACCAGTCGTCGCCGGGGCGCTGCATCACACCGCCGCAGGCCGGGCAGGACCAGGCGTCGTCCTTCCACTCCTGGCCCGCGGCGACCCACACCACGTTGGGGGAGGAGGAGGCGGCCCAGACGACCAGCGGGTCGTCGGCGTTGGCCACGATGACGGCCTTCTGGCCCGAGAGGCCCTCGCGCCACCGTTCGGCCAGCATCCGGGTCTCCGCCGCGCGGTCGAGCTGGTCACGCGAGAGGTTCAGCAGCGCTATGGCCTTCGGCGTGACGTCCTTGGCCACGCCGGACAGGTACTTCTCGTCCACCTCGATGACGCCGTAGCGCGCGCTCGAGCCGCCGGCCAGCGCCGAGGTGATGCCGGCAGGCATGTTGGCGCCCAGTGCGTTGGAGACCACCTCGCCGTTGGCGCGCAGCGCCTCGGCGATCAGCCGGGTGGTCGTCGTCTTGCCGTTGGTCGCGGACACCAGGACCACGTCCAGGTGCTGGGCCAGCCGCTGAAGCAGGTCGGGGTCGAGCTTGAGCGCCACCTTCCCGCCGATCACCGACCCGCTGCCGCGGCCCGCAGCCCGCGACACCGCCGCGGCTGCCTTGCCCGCCGTCACGGCCAGCCGGGACCGCGGCGACAGCGGCTCCGTGTTGCCTGCCATCGTGTCTGAACCTCCTTGCCCCTCGCGCATAGGAGAGAAGCCTACCGAGATCCCGCCGTGGCCCCGACCGCGCCACCCCTGCGAAGATCGACGGTGCGTCGCCGGGCGTACGCTGACAGCCATGCGACGCGGCCCCATCCCCGGCAGCACGGGTGCCGTACGCCCTTTGCGGACGTACGGCGATCCGGTGCTGCACAGTCCCAGCCGCCCGGTCGCGGCCGGCGACCGCGCTTCGCTGCCCGCGCTCATGGAGGACCTGTACGCGACGATGTACGCGGCGCACGGGGTCGGGCTGGCGGCCTGCCAGATCGGGGTGCCGCTGCGGGTGTTCGTCTACGACTGCCCCGACGACGAGGACCGACGGCACCGGGGCCATGTGGTCAACCCACGGCCGGTGCAGGTGGACGGGGTGCGCGTGCGCGGCCCCGAGGGCTGTCTCTCGCTCCCCGGTCTTGAAGCCCCCACCCCGCGGGCCGATGTGGCCGTGATCGAGGGCGAGGACGTGACCGGAGCGCCGGTACGGGTGGAGGGCAGCGGCTATTTCGCCCGCTGCCTCCAGCACGAGTACGACCACTTGGAAGGGCGCCTCTACGTTGACGGGCTCACCGGGTGGGCCCGCCGACGTGTCCTGCGCCGAATCATGAAGTGACCCCGCATGGGGGGCTGGCAAGTACAGCAGGGGAGCAGACGCGCCCCGTAAGGGGCGCGGGGAACTGGGCGAGGAGCCTGGGGGTCCCCCTGCTTGGGGGAGCACCCGCAGTCTGCGAAGCACCGGCAGGGGCACCCCCTCCCCAGCACAAAAGAGAGGGGGCAACGGCTAGAACCGGGGCCCGCCCACGCGGTCGCCCGCGGCAGCCAGCCGCCCCCACAGCAGATCGGCCAGGTGCCGCACCAACGCCGCCCGCTCACAGGGCTTTTCCCGCAGCCACCAGTCCCCGGCGGCATGCATCATGCCGACGATCCCGTGCCCCCACACCCGGGCCAGCTCCTCGCTGTCCGGCCCCAGATCGAGCCGTTCGGCGATCACCTTGGCCAGTTCCTCGCCCAGCCGCCGCAGCAGCGGCGCCGAGTGCTGGCCCACGTCGAACCCGCGCTCGCTGCTGGGGGAGTCCTCGGCCGGATGCATCAGGAACCGGTAAACCTGCGGATGAGCCTCGATGGCGGCCAGATAGGTGTCCAGGGTGGCCTCCACGCGCTCACGCCGCTCGCGGGGCGCGTCGAGCGCGGCCCGCAGTGAGGACAGCAGCGCGTCGGTGTGCCGGATGGCGAGCGCGCGGTAGAGGCCGCCCTTGTCGCCGAAGTGCCGGTAGAGGATGGGCTTGGTGATGCCCGCCTCGGCCGCGATCGCGTTCATGGAGGCCCCGGGGCCCTCGCGGAGCACGACCCGCTCGGCGGCCTCCAGCAGCTGTTTGCGGCGCTGCTCGGTGCTGGCGGCCCGGTCGTCCCGGTCGGACTGCCGTGTCGTCTCCATCGTCGGTACTCTCCCCGCCCCTGTCTGCGATTGCCCCGCCGCAACGTAACACCCTCACGTGCACGAATGTTCAGGCGAGCGGGAGTTGACAGCCGCTACTCGTGGGTAACAGACTGCGGATTACCGATGGTAACGAGCTGCTGAGACAGGCGGAGGACCCCCGAAATGGCCGAGACCGAGTTCGTACTGGATCTCAACGACGACCAGAAGGAAGTCCGAAGCTGGCTCCACGGATTCGCCGCCGATGTGATGCGTCCCGCCGCCGCCGAATGGGACGAGCGCGAGGAGACCCCCTGGCCGGTCATCCAGGAGGCCGCCAAGATCGGCCTGTACTCGCTCGACTTCTACGCCCAGCAGTACTTCGACCCCACGGGACTCGGCATCCCGATGACGATGGAGGAGCTGTTCTGGGGGGACGCGGGCATCGCGCTGTCCATCGTCGGCACCGGACTCGCCGCCGTCGGGGTGCTCGCCAACGGCACCGAGGAGCAGATCGGCACCTGGGTGCCGCAGATGTACGGCGACGCCAACGACGTGAAGGTCGCCGCCTTCTGTTCCTCCGAGCCCGACGCCGGCTCGGACGTGGCCTCCATGCGCACCCGCGCCGTCTACGACGAGGCCAAGGACGAGTGGGTACTCAACGGCACCAAGACCTGGGCCACCAACGGCGGCATAGCCGACGTCCATGTCGTGGTGGCCGCCGTCGACCCCGAGCTGGGCTCCAAGGGGCACGCCTCGTTCATCGTCCCGCCCGGCACCCCCGGCCTGTCGCAGGGTCAGAAGTTCAAGAAGCACGGTATCCGCGCCTCGCACACCGCCGAGGTCGTGCTCGACAACGTACGGGTGCCAGGACACTGCCTGCTCGGCGGCAAGGAGAAGCTGGACGAGCGCCTGGCCCGCGCCCGGGAGCGGGCGAAGGGCGGTGAGCGCATCAAGAACGCGGCCATGGCCACCTTCGAGGCGTCCCGCCCCGCCGTCGGCGCGATGGCGGTCGGCACCGCGCGTGCGGCGTACGAAGTCGCGCTCGAATACGCCAAGACCCGCGAGCAGTTCGGCCGCCCGATCATCGACAACCAGGGCGTCGCCTTCCAGTTGGCCGACATGCGCACGAGCGTCGACGCCGCCCGGCTGCTGGTGTGGCGGGCCTCCTGGATGGGCGTGAGCGGCCGCAAGTTCGAGTCGGCCGAGGGCTCCATGTCCAAGCTGTTCGCCAGCGAGACGGCCAAGAAGGTGACCGCTCAGGCCATCCAGCTCCTGGGGGGCAACGGTTACACCCGTGAGTACCCGGTCGAGCGGATGCACCGCGACGCGGCCATCTACTCCATCTTCGAGGGCACCAGCGAGATCCAGCGCCTGGTCATCGCCCGCACTCTGTCGGGCATGCCGATCCGCTGAGCGGGAGCGGGCGAAGCGGTCGGCGCGGTCCGGCAGTTGCCTAAAGCTCGAAGGCGGGAGCCGCCGGGGTGAGGACGGCCGAGCACGGGGTGACCGACCAGTCGGTACGGAGCGCGTCGGTGAGCACGTCCATCAGCTCCGCCATCTCGCCCGGGGCCGTCTCGTGCAGTGCTTCGGCGACGATCAGCACCTCGCCGGTCTCCTCGCGCACGGCGGAGTGACCGCTCTGCCGGTTGGTCCAGCGGCGTGCGTGGGCGCGGCGGGCGTCGTCGGCGAAGATCACCTCACCCGGCTCGGGGCGCTCCTCGTCCCCGGCGAAGGTCTCGTAGACCTCGTCACCGTCGGCATACCGCACCCACAGGTCGCCGGAGATCCGTGCCAGGTCGAAGACCCCGACCGGGATCGCGAAGGCGAGCGAGGCGGCGTTGCACAGGTCGATCAGCGGGTGGATGCGCGGCAGCGACCCCTCCTTGCGGAAGCGCCGCAGCAGCGACTCGGCAGCACAGCGGTACTGGGTCGGTTTCAGGCCCAGTGCCGCGAAGGTCCGCCGCCACGCCTGGATCTGCGGCAGCCCGCTCTCCTGGCCGCCGCCCTCCGCGCTGCGCGCCGCCGTCCGTGCGCACAGCTGCCGTACGGTCTCCTCGGCTGAGATCTCGGCAGCGATGCCTTTGGCGTGCAGGACGCCCGGCACCAACTGGGGGAAGTCCCGCCACAGTTGCGGTGAGTGGGCGAAGCGCATGGTGCTGTCCTCCAGGGTTCCGTTGGGGCCGGCGTTCAGAAGAAGGCGAGGCGGGCGCCGAGCGCGGCGAACGTGCCGGCGAAGACCCGGCGCATCCACCGCACCACCCTCGGCCGCGAGATGACGTGCTCGCGCATGGTCGCCGCCGCCAGCCCGTACCCGGCGAAGACCATCAGGGTCAGCAGCACGAAGACGGCGCTCAGCTCCGACATCCGCAGCACGGCATGCGGGTCGTCCCCGTGCACGAACTGCGGCAGGAAAGCCACGAAGAACAGCGTCAGTTTCGGGTTGAGAACGTTGAGCAGCACAGCCGACACAATGACCTTCGACGTGGTGCGCGGTGCGCTCCCCGCCGGGTCGTCCCCCTCCGGCGCCGTCAGCGCGCTTCTGTCCCGGAGCGTGCTGACGGCCATCCACAGCAGATAGGCGACCCCCAGGTACTTGAGGACCTGGAACGCCACCGTGCTGGTGTGCAGCAGCGCAGCGAGTCCGGTGATGGCGGCGAGCGCCTGCGGGAGGGTGCCGAGCGTGCAGCCGAGGGCGGCCACGAGGCTCGCCCGCCTGCCGTGTGAGAGCCCGGCGGCGAGGGTGAACAGGACGCCGGTGCCCGGGGTCACCACGATCACCAGCGCGGTCAGCAGAAAGTCCATGCCTTGACCCTGTCGGCAGAATGGGCCTGTGAACAGAGCCAAAGGATCTTCGTTCGACAGGACCATAAATGCCGGCTCCGGCACTCCTGCGGCATCCGGCACCGCGGCGGCATCCGACTTCCTCCAGCTCAGCGCCGCCGAGGTGCCCAGGGGCGGGCTGTCGGACTGGCTCGTCGACGAGATCAGGCGCGCCATCGCGGACGGCCGGCTGCCGACCGGCAGCCGGCTGCCCGCAACGCGCGTGCTGGCCGCAGACCTCAAGGTGTCGCGCGGCGTGGTGACCGAGTCCTACCGCCGCCTGGTCGAGGACGGTCATGTGGTGGGCCGGGGCCGCGCCGGCACCGTCGTGGCGGCCACCCCGCTGAACGGAGCCCCCGGCTTGCCAGGAGCGCACAGCGCGAACGCCGCGCACGGCGGGCTGAACGGGGCGCACGAAACGGCCGGATCCGACAGGGCCGCCGGGGCGCCCGCGCCCTCCGGGGTGTTCGACGGACCGCCCGGAGCCGATGTCTTCGACGCCTTCCGCGTGGCACGCGCGCGGATCGACCTGTCACCAGGACTGCCCGACCTGGCCGCGTTCCCCCGCACCGCCTGGCTGCGCGCCGAACGCGCTGTGCTCGCCGAACTCGCCGCCTCCGACCTCGGATACGGCGACCCCCGGGGCACCCTCGCGCTGCGCCGTGCGGTCGCCGGCTGGCTGCGGGTCAACCGGGGCATCACGGCGGAGGCCGCGGAGATCATCATCGTCGCCGGTACGGCACAGGCCCTCGGCCTGGTGGCGCAGGTGCTGCGCGCCGAGGGCACCGAACGGCTCGCCGTCGAGGACCCCAGCTCCCTCGGCGCCCGCCAGCATCTGCACAGCTGGGGTCTGGCGACGCCGCCGGTGCCCGTGGACTCCGAGGGCGTACGGGTCGACGCACTCCGCGCCACGGGGGCGCCCGCCGTGCTGCTGACCCCGGCGCACCAGTTCCCCACCGGCGTCGTCCTGGGCGGCGAGCGCCGCCGTGAACTGCTGCGCTGGGCCGGCGAGGGCGGGCTGGTCGTCGAGGATGACTACGACGCCGAACACCGCTACGACCGCGCACCGGTGGCGGCGCTCGCCGCGCTGGCGCCGGACCACGTCTGCTACGCGGGCAGCGTCTCGAAACTCCTCGCACCTGCCCTCCGCGTCGGCTGGCTGCTCGCGCCGGCCCGCTACCGCGAGGCGCTGACCGACGCCAAGCGGTTCGCCGATCTCGGCAATGCCGCGCTGCCGCAGCTGGTGCTCGCCCGGCTGATGGAGTCCGGCGCCTTCGAACGGCACCTCCGGCTGCTCCGGCGCCGCCACCGGGCCCGCCGCGACGCCATGATCGCCGCGATCCGTACCCATCTGCCGTACGCGCGCGTCCACGGCGCCGCCGCGGGGCTGCACCTCATGGTCACCCTGCCGCCCGGAGTGAGCGACACCGCGCTGGCCTCCCGCGCCCTCGCACACGGCGTCAAGACGCAGCCGCTGTCCTGGCACACCCAGCGCCCCGGCCGCCCAGGGCTCGTCCTCGGCTACGCAGCCGCCACCCCGACCACCATCGCCGAAGGCATCGCCCTGCTCGCCCGGTGCCGCGCTCACCTACCCTGAGGCCGTCACACGCCCCGACGGGGATCAGATGCCGGGCCGGTACCGCAGCGGATGGTCCGCGGGAATCTGCACCAGCACCAGTCGGTGGCCGTCCGGGTCGGCGATCCACATCTCGATCAGGCCCCAGGGCTCCTTGACCGGAGGCCGCAGAATCTCCGCACCGGCCGCGCGCAGCTCCTGGTGCGCGGCGTCGGCGTCGGCGACCTGGAGCCACAGCTGGAGCGTGGGGGTGGGCGGCTCCTCGCTCCGCCCCGAGACCTCAAGGAAGCCGCCGCCGAGGAAATAGACGGTTCCGCGCTCGGGCCCCGTACCGAATTCGCGAGCGATCTCCAGACCGAGCGTGTCGCCGTAGAAGGCCCGGGACCTGTCCGGATCGACGGGCCGCAGCAACACCCGGCTGCTCAGCACATGCACCATGCCCGCACTCTAGTTCCGGTCCCCTCCGGATAGGCTCGGCCGACATGACCGACACCGCACAGCGGGGCGAGCTGCCCCTGACCTTCCGCCGCGCCGTCGAGGCCGACATCCCCGCCCTCACCGAGCTCGTGGAATCCGCCTACCGGGGCGAGGCGAGCCGTGCGGGCTGGACCACCGAGGCCGACCTGCTGGACGGCCAGCGCACCGACCCGGAAGGGGTCGCCGCCGTGGTCCGTGACCCGAAGAGCATCATGCTGGCCGTGGAGCGGGACGGCGCCGTCATCGCCTGCTGCCAGCTCGAGCACCGGGGCGCTGAAGCCTACTTCGGGATGTTCGCCGTCAGCCCGCTGCTCCAGGGCGGCGGGGTGGGCCGCGCGGTGCTGGCGGAGGCCGAGCGCACGGTCCGTACGGAGTGGGGCGCCGAGGAGATGCACATGCAGGTGATCCGCCAGCGCGAGGATCTGATCGCCTGGTACGAGCGCCGCGGCTACACCCGCACCGGAAAGCTGAGCCCCTTCCCCTACGGCGACGAACGCTTCGGCATCCCCCAGCGCGCCGACCTGGCGTTCGAGCTGCTGGTCAAGCCCTTGAACGGGTGACCGGGCTCAGCTCAGCCGCTCGGTGGCCCGCCTGATGGCGGGCATGTCGGTGACGACCCCGTCGAGGCCCAGCTCCCGGACGCGGGCCAGGTCCTCGTCGGTGTTGACGGTCCAGCTGATGACCTGGATCCCGGCGGCGTGCGCACGGCCGACGATGTCGGCGTCCACGTGCTGCAGCTCCAGGGAGACCATCCCCGCGCCCAGCTCCCGGGCGCGTTCCGGCGCGGTGGGCGAGGAGCGGCCGGCCACCAGCACGAGGGGGATGTCCGGCAGCTGCTCGCGGGTCTCGCGCAGCGCCTCGGCGTGGAAGGAGATCACCGTGACCCGGTCCTGCAACTGGCGCCGCTGGATGGCCTCGGCGAGCACCCGCGCCGCCGCGCGGTCCTTGATCTCCGCCTGCAGCGGACTGCCGATCGCCTCCACGACCTCCTCGAAGACCGGCACCCGCTCACCCTGACCCGCGTCCAGCTCCCGCAGCTCGGCGAGGGTGAAGTCGCTGATCGGGCCGCTGCCGTCGGTCGTACGCGCCACGTCGGCGTCGTGCATCACCACGAGCTCGCCGTCCTTGCTCAGATGCAGGTCGAGCTCGACGACGTCGAGCCCTTCGCGTTCGGCGCGGACGAAGGAGCGCAGCGTGTTCTCGGGCTCGACGCCCATCACTCCGCGGTGTCCGACGGTGAGCAGTGGCACGGGCGCTCTCGCTTTCGTGCGGGACGGCAGTGGATCGCCAGACTAGCGGTCCTCGCCCCGCATCCCGCCGCAGGCCGTGGGAACCCCCGGAGGACGGGAAAGAGTGGCAGTGTCCGTCGCGTATCACAGGAAAAACAACGGCTTACCCCGGGGGCACGCAGGATAATCTCTTGATCTCTCCCCTTGAGAGGAAACGCCGGCACGTATACGGTTTCCATACGCGAGTTTCTTCTGTGGAGGGGTCAACATGACGGAAATTCTTTCGACGGCGCCCGTTCAGGGTGGCGTTTCGCCGTCCGCGGACGGACCCGCCGAGAGCGTGGCCGCACACCCCGCCTGGGCGGTGCTCAAGGCCGCCGTCGAGGCTGTCCGCCCGGCGCAGTCCAAGGACGGCTCCATCGACTTCGACGCCGAGGACGCACCCACCCGCCAGGAGATGCGGAACGAGGTGGAGCGCGCCGTTTCCGCCGTGCAGGAGCTCTCGCCGCTGCTGCCGCATGACGCCGCGTACCACCGCGCGCTCGTGGCCGACCTGCGCCGCTGGGCCGACGGCGGTTTCGGTGTGCCGGACTTCCTGGACTCGCTGCTGGCCTTCCAGCCCGCGCAGAACCGCGCCGACGGCCTCCAGCACCTGGTCGTCTTCCCGATGTACACGCAGAACGGCAACCCCGACCGCAATGTTGAGGCCGTCGTCCTGCGGATGGTCTGGCCCGACTGGCTGGCCGAGCTGGAGCGCACCCGCTACGACAACCCGCTCTTCTGCGGTATCACCTTCGAGGACTTCACCTCCGGCTACGACACCCACTCCGCCGTGCTCTTCCCGGAGACCATCGCCGTGCGGGAGGCGCCCGCGCGGTTCAGCTGGGGCGGCATCTTCTGCGACCGCGAGGCGGCCCGCTTCCGCCGCGTCGTCCAGGCGGCCTGCGAGGTCACCAGCCTGGAACTCCCCGAGGACGCGCAGGAACTGCTGGCCGACCAGGAACGCTGCCAGCAGGCGTTCGTGCTGTGGGACATGGTCCACGACCGCACCCACAGCCACGGTGACCTGCCCTTCGATCCCTTCATGATCAAGCAGCGGCAGCCGTTCTGGATGTACGGCCTGGAGGAGCTGCGCTGTGACCTGACCGCCTTCCACGAGGGCGTCAAACTGGAGGCCGACGGCTACCCGCAGGGTCGCGACGTGCAGTACGCCATGCTCCTGGAGCGGCTCTTCCGCTTCCCCGTCACCGGCGAGCGCAAGCGCAACTACGACGGTCTCGGCGGCCAGCTGCTCTTCGCCTACCTCCACCAGCACGACGCGCTGCGCTGGACGGACAACAAGCTGTCCATCGACTGGGACCGCGCCCGTCAGGTCACCGTCGCGCTGCGCGAGGAGATCGAGGCCCTCTACCGCGCCGGCATCGACCGGCCCAAGATCGTCCACTGGTTCAAGGCGTACGAGCTGGTCTCCACCTACCTGGCCCCGCACCCCGGCTCGCAGTGGGCCAAGGGCCCGGACGCGCTCGATCTGACCCTCCCGCCGCGCAAGCTGGTGGACGAGGTGCTGCCCGACGAGTTTCCGCTCAGCATGTTCTACGAAGCCCTCGCGAAGAAGCTCCGGAGTGTGATCGCATCGACCCGGGGCATCACCGCTGCCGGTCCGGTCCCGGCCGCCGCATGAGCGGGTCGTCCCAGGGGCACAGCGGAGGGCAGAAGGGCGAGGAGGCGACGGAGATGACGGGCATCACGGACACCACGACAGAGCGCGGCTACGAGGGCAACGGCGAGGGCAGCCTCGAAGGCCGGGTGATCGCGGTCGCCGGAGCGGCAGGACCCGCAGGGCAGGCCACACTGCTGCGGCTGGCCGAGGAGGGCGCCACCGTGGTGGCCTGCGACGCGGACGCGGAGCGCCTGGCGCAGGCCGTGGACGCCGCCCGGTTCGCGCACGGGGGCGCCACCGTCACCGGCGACACCGTGGACCTGCTCAGCCTGGAGGAGACCCGGGCGTGGGCGGACAAGACGGAGAAGGAGTTCGGCCGGGTGGACGGTCTGGTGCACCTGGTCGGCGGCTGGCGCGGCTCGGCCTCGTTCGCCGAGACCGATCTGGCCGACTGGGACACCCTGCACAACCTCCTCGTCCGCACCCTCCAGCACACCTCGCTCGCCTTCGAGGCCGCGCTCAAGCGCGCGGGCGACGGGCGGTTCCTGCTGATCAGCGCGCTGGGCGCGAGCAAGCCGACCGCGGGCAACGCCGCCTACGCCGCCTCCAAGGCGGCGGCCGAGGCGTGGACGCTGGCGCTGGGCGACTCCTTCCGCAAGGCAGGGGGCGAGGACGGGCCACCGGCAGCCGCTGTCATCCTGGTGGTGAAGGCACTGGTCAACGACCAGATGCGCGCCGACAGGCCGAACGCGAAGTTCGCGGGCTTCACGGACGTCAAGGACCTCGCGAAGGCCATCGTCGACACCTGGACCAAGCCCGCCGAAGAGCTGAACGGAACCCGCCTGTGGCTGACGCCCAACACCTGAACCAACCCGCGTCCGGGCCGGCGCCGGCCACCGATGCCAGGCGCCGGCACGACCCGGACGTCCGCGGCTTCGCCAGCGACAACTACGCGGGTGCGCACCCGGAGATCCTGGCGGCGCTGGCGGTGGCCAACGGCGGCCACCAGTCCTCCTACGGCGCCGACGAGTACACCGAACACCTCCAGACCGTCGTCCGCAGCCACTTCGGGCGGCGTGCCGAGGCGTTCCCGGTCTTCAACGGCACCGGGGCCAACGTCGTCGCGCTCCAGGCGCTGACCGACCGCTGGGGCGCCGTCATCTGCGCCGACACCGCCCACATCCACGTCGACGAGTGCGGCGCCCCCGAGCGGGTGGGCGGGCTGAAGCTGCTCACCGTGCCCACCCCGGACGGCAAGCTCACCCCCGAGCTGATCGACCGGGAGGCGTTCGGCTGGGACGACGAGCACCGAGCGATGCCGCAGGTCGTCTCCCTCGCCCAGAACACCGAGCTCGGCACCCTCTACACAGTGGAGGAGATCCGTGCCCTGTGCGAGCACGCGCACGAGCGCGGCATGCTCGTCCATCTCGACGGGGCGCGTATCGCCAACGCGGCGGCGGCGCTGGACGTCCCGATGCGTGCCTTCACCAACGCCGCGGGCGTGGACATCCTCTCCTTCGGCGGCACCAAGAACGGCATGCTCTTCGGCGAGGCCGTCATCGTGCTCAACCCGGACGCGGTGCGCCATATGAAGCACCTGCGCAAGCTGTCGATGCAGCTGGCCTCCAAAATGCGCTTCATATCCGTGCAGTTGGAGGCGCTGCTGGCCGGGGACCTGTGGTTGCGCAACGCGCGGCACTCCAACACCATGGCGCAGCGGCTCGCCGCCGGCGTACGGGAGGTGGACGGGGTGGAGATCTGCTATCCGGTGCAGGCCAACGCCGTCTTCGCGCGCCTTCCGCACGATGTGAGCGAACGCCTGCAGAAGCGCTACCGCTTCTACTTCTGGGACGAGTCGGCGGGCGAGGTCCGCTGGATGTGCTCGTTCGACACCACGGAGCAGGACGTCGACGGCTTCCTCGCCGCACTCCGTGAGGAGATGGCCCGCTAGCACCCCGCCTCTGAACCGTTCTGAATATTTATGCAGTCCGCCGTAAATCCATTGAGCTACGGCGGGCTGCCCCGTACGCTGACGCGGCATGATGCTCACCCCCGTCACCGCCGATGAGTCCGCCTACCTCGCCGCCGACGATGTCGTCGACCACAGCCATCCGCTGGTCCGCGAGACGGCCGCCCGGCTGAGCGCCGGGACGGACGGCGATCTGGCCGCATACGCCCGCGCCGCCTACGAGTTCGTCCGCGACACCATCGCCCACTCCGCCGACGTGGACGACTGGCGCATCACCTGGCGCGCCTCCGATGTGCTCGCCAAGCGGGTCGGCATCTGTCACGCCAAGTCGCATGCGCTGGTCGCCCTGTTGCGCGCGGAGGGCATCCCCGCGGGGTTCTGCTACCAGAAGCTGAACGTGCTGCACGGGCTGATCGCGCTGCGCCTTCCGGGAGGCGGGCGCTGGGTGCGGCAGGACGCGCGGGGCAACAAGCCGGGCGTGAACGCCCAGTTCAGCCTGGAGCGCGAACAGCTCGCCTTCGCCGTATGGCCGGAGAAGGGGGAGTGCGACTACCCGGTGCTCTACGCGGAGCCGCATCCGGTCGTCCTGCGCGCCCTGCGGCAGGCCACGGACCGCGCTCAGTTGTGGCAGTTGCTGGACACGGCGCTATAGGACCACTTGCTCGCCCGTAGTGACGGGTTCCGCCGGAACAGGGGGCGGTGCGTGGCGTGATTCGTATGCTCCGCGCAGCCCCCGCTGTCCGCCGAAACACGGATGTGACACAGTGGCAGATGTATAGGTGCCCGATACACACAGTGGAGGCGGAGGAAGAAACATGTGCGGAATCACCGGATGGGTCTCCTACAACAGGAACCTGGCGTCCGAGCGGACAACCGTCGACGCCATGACGGAGACCATGTCCTGCCGTGGTCCGGACGACGCCGGCACCTGGATAGCCGGCCCCGCAGCACTGGGACACCGCAGGCTCGCCATCATCGACCTGCCAGGAGGCAGGCAGCCGATGACCGCCGAGACCCCCGAGGGCACCGTCGCCCTCGTCTACTCGGGCGAGACCTACAACTACACCGAGCTGCGCCGTGAACTGACCGGCCGCGGCCACCGGTTCGCCACCGACTCGGACACCGAGGTGGTGCTCCGCGCCTACCTGGAGTGGGGCCCGGCGCTGGCCGAGCGGCTGAACGGGATGTACGCCTTCGCTATCTGGGACGGCCGCACGAAGCAGCTGGTCATGGTGCGCGACCGGATGGGCATCAAGCCCTTCTACTACGCAGAGACCGCCGACGGCGTGCTGTTCGGCTCCGAGCCCAAGGCGATCCTCGCCAACCCGCTGGCCCGCCGCGAGGTCACGCTCGACGGTCTGCGCGAGCTGTTCGCCTTTGTCAAGACCCCCGGCCACGCGGTGTGGGAGGGCATGCGCGAGGTCGAGCCGGGCACGGTGGTGACCGTCGGGGAGAGCGGCGTACGCACCCACGTCTACTGGCAGTTGGAGACCCGGCCGCACACCGACAGCAAGGACGAGACGATCGCGCATGTGCGGGAGCTGATGGACGACATCGTGCGCCGCCAGCTCGTCTCCGACGTACCGCGCTGCACCCTGCTCTCCGGCGGTCTCGACTCCTCGGCGATGACCGCGCTGGCGGCCGGGCAGCTGCGGGAGAGCGGCGAGACGGTGCGCAGCTTCGCCGTCGACTTCGTCGGCCAGACCGAGAACTTCGTCGCCGACGACCTGCGCGCCACCCCGGACACCCCCTTCGTGCACGACGTCGCCCGGGAGTCGGCCACCGAGCACCAGGACATCGTGCTCAGCTCCGGCGACCTCGCCGACCCCGAGGTGCGCTCCCACGTCATCCGCGCCCGTGACATCCCCATGGGCCTCGGCGACATGGACGCCTCGCTCTACCTGCTCTTCAAGGCCATCCGGCAGCACTCGACGGTCGCGCTGTCCGGCGAGTCGGCGGACGAGGTCTTCGGTGGCTACAAGCACTTCTTCGACGAGGAGGCCCGCAAGGGCGAGACCTTCCCCTGGCTGGTCCAGTTCGCGCAGACCATGAGCGAGGACGGCAACGTCCTCAACGACCCGGTCACCCGCGCCCTCGACCTGCCCGGCTATGTGCGGGACAGCTACTCCTCGGCCGTCTCCGGCGTCCAGCGCCTGGAGGGGGAGAGCGACTTCGAGTACCGGATGCGGGTGATCTGCCACCTCCACCTCACCCGGTTCGTCCGCGTACTGCTCGACCGGAAGGACCGCGCGAGCATGGCCGTCGGCCTCGAGGTGCGCGTACCGTTCTGCGACCACCGGCTGGTGGAGTACGTCTACAACACTCCCTGGGCGCTCAAGTCGTTCGACGGCCGGGAGAAGAGCCTGCTGCGCGAGGCGACCGCCGACGTGCTGCCCCGGTCCGTCTACGACCGGGTCAAGAGCCCCTACCCCTCCACGCAGGACCCGAAGTACCACACGGCACTCCAGGAGAACGTCAAGGACCTGCTGGCCAAGCCGTCGCACCAGGTCTTCGAGCTGGTCAGCAGGGACTGGCTGGAGCGTGCGGTCAAGGCCGGGACGCCGCAGATCACCCAGACCGGCCGGCGCGGCCTGGAGCGGGTGCTTGACCTGGCGCTGTGGATCGACATGTACGCACCGACGCTTACACTCTCCTGATCCGATCAAGACCTGATCAGTTCGGGAGCTGCTGATCTTCCGATCCGGTCAGGACGAGCCCATGGGGGAGCGATGGGGACCCGGCAGGACGCGGCGTTCGAGATGGTCCTGGCCCTGCACCGGCTGTTGCGGTCGCTGCGCCGGGCCAGCCCGACGGGTGGGCTGCAGCCCACCCAGCTGATAGCCCTGTCCCTGCTGACGGAGGCCGGCCCCAGCCGGATCGGCGTCATCGCCGACCGGGTCCCCTGCTCCCAGCCGACGGCGACCGCCGTGGTCGCGGAGCTGGAGACGCTCGGCCTCGTACGCCGCGAACCCGACCCCACCGACGGCCGCGCCACACGCGTGGCCGTCACCGATGAGGGGATCACCGCCCTGCGCGGCGTCGCCCTCGGCGAGGCCGGCGTACTGCTGGAGCGCCTGGAAGAGCTCTCGGACGGTGAGGCCGACCGCGTACTGGCCACGGCCCCCCTGCTGCGCCTGCTCGCGGACGCGGGGCACGGCTAGGGCTTGCCGGACGATCTTGCGTACCCGCATGGGGGCTGCGCTTGCCACCCTTGCTCCCCCAAGCTCTTCGAGCAGGGGGTACCCCCAGGCGCAGACCTCCCAAGCACAGAGGCAGTAGGGGAGATGCGCCCCGTCAGGGGCGCGGGGAACCGCGCGAGCCACCACAACGAACGGGCAGTCCGCAGGTCACGGCAAGGGGCAGACCGGGCGCGGCCTACACCGCGTTGGCCTGGGCCGGTGTCGGTGCGGTGCCGCCGAGATGGGCGGGCAGCCACCAGGCGTCCGCGGCGTTGCGCGGCGACGCCGGATAGGCGCGCTGCGCCGCTTCCAGCAGCTCGTGGACACGCTCCCGCAGCCGCTCGGTGACGCTGAGTGCCGTCTCGTCCCGTTCCGGCTCGACCGGTTCGCCGACGTGGATGCCGACAGGGAAGTGGTTGCGGCCGAAGTCCCGCTTGTGCCCCTTGGTCCACAGCCGCTGCGTACCCCACAGCGCCATCGGCACCAGCGGCACCCGCGCCTCCTGAGCCAGCCGGGCCGCTCCGGTCTTGAAGTCCTTGAGCGTGAAGGAGGGTGAGATGGTCGCCTCCGGGAAGACGCCGACGACCTCGCCGGACCGCAGCGCCTTGAGCGCGTGCGCGTACGCGTCCTCGCCGCGCGAGCGGTCCACCGGTATGTGCTTCATCGCGCGCATCAGCGGCCCGGAGACCTTGTGCCGGAACACCGACTCCTTGGCCATGAACCGCACCAGACGCTTGGCGGGGCGGGCCGCGAGGCCGGTGAAGACGAAGTCCAGATAGCTGATGTGGTTGCTCACCAGTACGGCGCCGCCGCTCGAGGGCACATGGGTGGTGCCGCGGATGTCGAAGCGCAGATCGAGAGCCTTGAACCACGCTCGCGCTGCACCGATCACCGGCGGGTAGAGGAGATCTGCCACGTCGGGGGAACCCTTCGTCTCGGGATGCCGGTACTTACTCGGACTACTTACGGGGGCGTAACTTCCGACTCCGGCAGATCGTTCCCCAAAGCGTTGCTCCTGGCTACCCTCACGGCAGACTTGTCCCTATGCACGCGGGAATGGAGGACTTCGTGGCGGACCAGGTGAGTGCGGAGGCGATCGGGGCCGCCGACGGGCTGGGGGAGCGGGCCACGCTCGTCCAGTTCTCCAGCGCCTTCTGCCAGCCCTGCCGCGCCACGCGGCGCACGCTCGCCGAGGTCGCGGCGATGGTCGAGGGGGTCGCGCACATCGAGATCGACGCGGAGGAGCACCTGGCCCTGGTGCGGGAACTGGGCATCACCGGCACACCTACGGTGCTCGTGCTCGACGCCGGGGGCCGCATCGTCAAGCGCGCCACGGGACAGCCTCGCAAACCGGACGTCATCGCGGCGCTGGGTCTCGCCATCGCATGACGGGCGGGCGCCTGGCGGGTGCGCGGCGTGATCGAGATCCCGCTCCGGGGCACTCGCTTCGTACCGTCCTGCGTGATGGAGTTGGGCTGTTCACTCGCCCCGTTGGCAACGTCACACCTGGACAGTATTGAGAACGGGGCACGTGCTGGATGTACTGACGAGTAATATTGTGGACGGACGCCCGGTCCCACCGGACCGGAACCCGTAAGTCGAAGCAGTAGGAGAGCCGGCGTGAGCTTGAGGATCGTTGTCTGTGTGAAGTACGTGCCCGACGCCACCGGTGACCGGCACTTCGCGGAGGACCTGACCACCGACCGTGAGTCGGTCGACGGCCTGCTCTCCGAGCTGGACGAGTACGCGGTCGAGCAGGCGCTGCAGATCGCGGACTCCGACGAGGTCGACGACGCGGAGATCACCGTGCTCACCGTCGGCCCGGAGGACGCCAAGGACGCGCTGCGCAAGGCGCTGTCCATGGGCGCCGACAAGGCCGTGCACGTCGAGGACGACGATCTGCACGGCACCGACGCGCTCGGCACCTCGTACGTACTGGCCAAGGCCATCGAGAAGACCGGTTACGACCTGGTCGTCTGCGGCATGGCCTCCACCGACGGCACGATGGGCGTGCTGCCCGCGATGCTCGCCGAGCGGCTGGGCGTGCCGCAGGTGACGCTGCTGTCCGAGGTCTCCGTGGCGGACGGCAAGGTGACCGGGCGGCGCGACGGCGACGCCGCCACCGAGCAGCTGGAGGCCCAGCTTCCGGCCGTCGTCTCCGTCACCGACCAGTCGGGCGAGGCGCGTTACCCCTCCTTCAAGGGGATCATGGCCGCCAAGAAGAAGCCCGTCGAGTCGCTGGACCTGGACGACCTGGACATCGAGGCCGAGGAGGTCGGCCCGGAGGGCGCCTGGACCAAGGTCGAGGACGTCGCCGAGCGCCCGCCGCGCACCGCGGGCACCGTCGTCAAGGACGAGGGCGACGGCGGCAAGCAGCTCGCGGCCTTCCTCGCGGAGCGCAAGTTCGTCTGAGGCAGCCCGGCGCGCCGGAGCTCTGGACCCGGCAGCGCACCTTCCGTCCGACCTCCCTTTGATCTTCCGCAGGAGAGCACCATGGCTGAAGTCCTTGTCTACGTCGACCACGTGGACGGCGCCGTCCGCAAGCCCACCCTCGAACTGCTGACCCTCGCCCGCCGGCTGGGCGACCCGGTCGCCGTGCACCTCGGCCCGAACGCCGAGGACGCCGCCAAGACGCTCGGCGAGTACGGCGCCACCCGGGTGCTGGCCGCCGACGCGCCGGAGTTCGCCGACTACCTGGTCGTCCCCAAGGTGGACGCGCTGCAGGCGGCCTACGAGTCCGTATCGCCCGCGGCCGTGCTGGTCCCCTCCTCCGCCGAGGGCAAGGAGATCGCGGCGCGCCTCGCGGTGCGCCTCGGCTCCGGGATCATCACCGACGCGGTGGACCTGGAGGCCGGTGACGAGGGCCCGGTGACCACGCAGTCGGTCTTCGCCGCCGCGTTCACCACCAAGTCCCGGATCACCAAGGGCACTCCGGTCATCACCGTCAAGCCCAACTCGGCCACCCCGGAGGCGTCCCCCGCCGCCGGTGCGGTGGAGCAGCTCTCGGTGAGCTTCGGCGAGAACGCCACCGGCACCAAGGTCACCTCGCGCACCCCGCGCGAGTCCACGGGCCGCCCCGAGCTGACCGAGGCCGCGATCGTGGTCTCCGGCGGCCGTGGCCTCAACGGCGCCGAGAACTTCCCGCTGATCGAGGGCCTGGCCGACTCGCTGGGCGCCGCGGTGGGCGCCTCCCGGGCCGCGGTCGACGCGGGCTGGTACCCGCACTCGCACCAGGTGGGCCAGACCGGAAAGACCGTCTCGCCGCAGCTCTACATCGCCACCGGCATCTCCGGCGCCATCCAGCACCGCGCCGGTATGCAGACCTCGAAGACGATCGTGGCCATCAACAAGGACTCCGAGGCCCCGATCTTCGACCTGGTCGACTACGGCGTGGTCGGCGACCTCTTCGAGGTCGTCCCCCAGCTCACCGAGGAGATCAAGACCCGCAAGGGCTGACGCTCTTCGAGAGCTCCGGCGTCTGAGGGGCCCCGCACCGGTGTGTCCGGTGCGGGGCCCCGGCGTTTGTCAGAGGCGTTGCCTGTAGCCCTGTCAGAAGGAGAAGACGGAGGCGCCCCCTGCTCTCTTCATGCAGCTGTTGGCGTAGACGCGCTCGAAGTTCACGCGCTTGCCGTCCCACACGCCCTGCGCGGTGACCACGACGGGCCGCCACTCCTTGGTGCAGTACGTGTTCTCGTCCGCCTTGGCCAGGGCTTCGAAGTCCCCGCCCGAGGCCCGCAACTGGGTGCAGGCTTCCTTCGCCGCGGGGTGGGTGCCGGACGCCCCGGGCATGCAGTCGAGCGTGACGGCACGCTGGGGTGCCGTGGTCGCGGCGCTCTCACCGTCCGCGATGGTGAGCACCAGGGCCGAGGGCGCGTACAGCGAGGTGGCCTTCGCCGGCTCGGCCTGGGCAGGTGCTGCCGTGAGCGCGAGGGCGCTGACGGCCCCCGTGACAGCAGCCGCCGTGGTGAGGACGGTGCGCCAGGGTGCGGTCTTCCGCATTGTGTGCTTCCTTCCGCTTTGAGGTTTGTGCCGGATCTATCGGCGACCGTGAGTTTGCCGAGTCCGTCGGGATAAAGCACATCGGCACCTTATGTTTCGGTAACGTTTCGCATTGAATCAGTGGCGTAAAGTAACGCCTCGCCGTGGCCTCCGCCTGCGACAACACCCTTCGTCGGCATGCTTGTTCGGCCGGGATGGCCTGATCCCCGGCGCTCCACTACGACCGGAAACCGTGGTTTCGGGCCGCTCGCCGCCCGGGTGCGGGCCCGGAGTGCGGGCCGTATGGGCAACCCTTGACTGGCTGGTCAGGCCGCCATTAGCGTCACGACACTGGCTTCAACGTTTTGTTGATGCCTGCTCGGAGAGCGGCAGAGGGAGTACAGATGGCGCAGCGCGTCACGGTCGGTACCAGCTTGGGGAGCGGCGCACTGGAGGGGGTTGCACAGCTGCTCGCGCCGGTGGACGCAGAGCTCGCCCGGCGCTACCCGGGCGACCCGGGCATGCGGCAGCCGGTGCACACCGTCTATGTACCGGCCGACGCCATTACGCCCGGCACCGTACGGGAGTGGGGCGAGGCCGCGCAGGCGCTGCTCGACACCCACGCCCCCGACGCCGAAGCGCTCGCCGGGATCCTCGGCATGGACCAGGAGCTGGCGGCACCGGTCCACACCCGGATCCGGGAAAAGCTGCGCCGCGAACCCGTCGAGGACCTGCGGATCGACTTCGAGGACGGCTACGGCGTCCGGCCCGACGCCGAGGAGGACGCCGCCGCCGCACGAGCCGCCGAGCTGGTCGCCGCCGCCCTCGCCGAGGGCGCCGAGGGGCCCGTACCCGCCTATGCGGGTATCCGCATGAAGTGCATGGAGGCGGCCGTCCGTGACCGGGGCATCCGGACGCTCGACATCTTCCTCACCGGCCTCATGGAGGCGGGCGGGCTGCCCGGCGGGCTCGTCCTCACGCTGCCCAAGGTGACCTACCCCGAGCAGGTCACCGCGATGGTCCGGCTGTGCGAGGAGTTCGAGAAGGCACGCGGTCTCGACGTGGGACGCATCGGATTCGAGATCCAGATCGAGACGACGCAGTCGATCCTGGGAGCCGACGGCCGGGCCACCGTCGCCCGGATGATCGACGCCGCCGAGGGCCGTGCCACCTCGCTGCACTACGGCACCTTCGACTACAGCGCCTCGTGCGGGGTCTCCGCGGCCTACCAGGCGATGGACCACCCGGTGGCCGACCACGCCAAGGCCGTCATGCAGGTGGCCGCAGCCGGCACCGGCGTACGGCTCTCCGACGGCTCCACCAACATCGTCCCCACCGGTGACCGCGCGCAGGTGCACGACGCATGGCGGCTGCACCACTCCCTCGTGCGGCGCTCCCTCGCCCGCGCCTACTACCAGGGCTGGGACATGCACCCCGGCCATCTGCCCACCCGCTACGCCGCCGTCTACGCCTTCTACCGCGAGGGCATGCGCCGCGCGGGCGAGCGGCTTGCCGCCTATATGGGCCAGGCCCAGGGCGATGTGATGGACGAGCCCGCGACGGCACGCGCCCTCAGCGGCTATCTGCTGCGCGGCCTCGACTGCGGCGCGCTCGACGCCGCCGAGGTGGCGGAGGTCTCCGGTCTGGACCGCCCCGCGCTCGACCGGCTCGCCGGCCGCTGACCCCCAAATCCCGGGCGGCCGCCCAGGTCTCGCGCGGCCGCCCGGCTCCACCTTCTCAACACCGGCTCACGCTGCCGACGAGGCCCGCAGCAGGCGGAGTTGACCGATTTCCGTCACATTCTTCATCAGCTCGGCGTTCACCCACGCCACCATGTGCGCGACTGTATGTGCCGGGTCGCCCTCCCACGGGAAGGGCGCCGTCGCGTCGAGTTCGGTGTCGGTCAGCCCCTCCAGCACCGCCAGCCACTCGTCCCGCAGCCCGCGCAGCCACGCCACGGTGGCGGCCTCCTCGCCCGGGAAGGCGATGGCGGTACGCTCCCGGGGCGGGCGGCCCTTCGCATGGTCCAGGGCGACGCTCCACCACCAGCCCAGATGCCAGCTCACCCACCCCATCGTCGGGACGGGCACCGGGTCGGGCTCCGTCTCCGCGAAGTCGGGCACCCAGCTGCCGTCGGCGCCGCGCCGTACGGTCCAGCAGTTCGGCCCTGGCTCCCAGAGCAGGTCCCCGGGCTCCAGCCGCTCCAAGTGGTACTCGAAAAGTGACCATGTCAGATCGAACTGCCAGCGCAGCAGTTCGGCTCGCGATGCCTGCATCGTCCGACCGTGCCACTGGGTCTCCCCTCGGGAAACCGGTTTTCCTTCGCGCGGGCGCCGAGGTCCGCGCCGGTCAACTCCCCTTCCTTTCCAGGAAGTCGAGTGCGCTGTCGACGGTCAGCGGCGCGTCGAGGATGCGGCGGTGACCCAGACCGGTGGTGACGAGAAGTTCGGCCCGCGTGTCATGAGCCGACAGCAGCCGGTGCGCCTGCCGGAGCGGCACCACCCGGTCGCCCTCGTCGTGGACGAGCAGCAGCGGGAGGTCGATGTCACCGGGCCGGTGCGTCGCGTCGAAGCGCTCCCACACGTTGTCGACCTCCGGGAACAGCCGCGTCTCGACCTGGCGCCGCAGCCCGGAGCGGAGAGCGGCGTCCAGCCCGAGAATCCGGCCGAACTGGGCGACGAGGAAACCGAAGTCGCTCACGCCCGCGATGGCCACCAGCCGCTCGGCCTTGATCTGTTCGCGCAGCGCGACGAAAGCGCACAGGACTCCGAAGGAGTGCGCGACGACTGAGTGGAAGGGGCCGAACCGGTCCTGGAGGCGCGCGGCGATCGCGGCGTTCTGCAGAACCGTCGTCGTACGCCCTTCGGAGTCGCCGTGCCCCGGCGCGTCGAACGAGATGGGGCTCAGCCCCAGGGCCTCCAGCCGGGGCACGAACGCGGCGAAGCGGGAGGCGCGGGACTGCCAGCCGTGCAGCAGGAGCACCGGGCATTCCCCGTCGCCCCACTGGTAGGTGGTCACGCGGCGCCCCTCCGAGACCAGTTCGCCGGTTTTCGCCCGCAGGTGTACCTCGCGCTCGGACGGCAGCACCTTGCCCCGCTTGAGGGGCGCCCGGAAGACGGCGTACACCATGCGTTCCGCCAACGCCGGGGAGATTGCCGCTCCGGCGTTGAGGGTCGCCCCCAGCATGGCCTTGGCGCGCTGATTCCGCCGTGTTTGCTCTGTTCGCCGTGTTTGCTCTGTTCGCTCTGTTTGCCGTGTCGGCTGTGTCCGCATGCCGCCCTCCCGTTTCGTTCCGGCTCGCGCCGCGTCGATGGTGCGACCGGGCAGAAATATGACCGCACGGTCGTGCGGTTTGTTGCTGGAGTCTGCCAGATGACCGAACGGTCGTCCACTGAGTAGACTGCGGACCTGCGAGCCGGCAGACCTGCGGAGCTGCGGGCCCGCGACGGAACGGGACCGGACAGAGGGGCGGGAGAAGCTGTGCAACGGTCGGACGGACGTGTCGAACGCGGCAACCAGACGCGGCGGCTGGTCCTGGACCGCGCCACCCGGGTCGCCTCAGCTGAGGGGCTCGACGGCCTCTCACTGGGCCGCCTCGCAGGCGAGCTCAAGCTGAGCAAGAGCGGTGTCTTCACCCTCTTCGGCTCCAAGGAGGAACTGCAGCTCGCGACCGTACGGGCTGCCGTGAATATCTACACCGCGCATGTGGTGCGGCCGGCGCTGGAGGAGCCGGCGGGGCTGCGCCGGGTCGTGCGCCTGTACGAGAGTTGGCTCACCTACTCGCGGGAGCGGGTCTTCCCCGGCGGCTGCTTCTTCTCCTCCGTCTCCGCCGAGTTCGACGCGCGCGAGGGCCGGGTGCACGACAGCATCGCCCAGGCGCGCGCCGACTGGAACGCGTTCGTGGAACGCACGCTCGAGGAAGCCCGGCAGGCCGGAGAGCTCGCGGAGGACACCGACGTCGCGCAACTCGCCTTCGAGATCATCGCGTTGCTGGAGGCGAGCAACGCCGAGTCGGTACTGCACGGTGACGACAGCGTCGACGCCACGCCCTACCAGCGGGCCCGCCGCGGGATCCGTGACCGGCTGGGCGCAGCCGCCACGGACCCGGCAGCCCTGCCCACCGCCGACTGACGCCCGCCGTCGTCGCCCTCCCTCTCGGCGGCCGCCCTGCGAGGCCGGGTCCGTCCTGTGAGGCGGGGTCCGTCCGCTGCCTAGGGGCTGACGCTCAGTCGCTCCCAGTCGTCGGCGAGGGCGGTCAGTTCGCGCAGCAGCCGTTCGCGGGTCCCGGAGCCGTACCGGGCGAGCAGCCTCTCATCCAACTCCCGTACCCGGCCCTCTGCTTCATGGAGTGCTCGTTCGCCCTCCGGGGTGAGATACAACAGCTTCCGGCGGCCGTCCGAGGTGGCCGTCCTGCGCTCCAGCAGGCCGCGGTTCTCCAGCCGCCGCGCCAGGTCCGCCATGGTGGAGGTGTCGAGCGCGACGGCGGAGGCGAGTGAGCTCTGATCGCGGCCGGGATTGGCCCGTACCGTCGTCAGAACCGCGAACTGCGGTCCGGTCAGCGTCTGGCCGACATGGCGCAGCCACACCGCGAGATACGCCTGATACAGGCGTCGCACCTGATAACCGGGTGCGGTGGTGAGCACGTCAGGGGCGGTGGGAGCAGTGGACGCGGGCGAGGGACCCACTGTCGCGGGGTCCGCCGCGGGGTCTGCCACAAGGCCCTTCGTAGGGGTCTTTTCCGGGATTTCGTCAGCCATGAACCCACTTAAGCATGGGAGTTGACCACCTCCTCGGGGGCAGTTGACTGCGCTGTCCCCTTGGGGTAGCCGGCGTCGAGGGGGACTGCTCCGCCGGTCAGTCGAGCGGCGGGATCTCGCCCGAGCCCCGGGCGATCAGCGTCGTCGGGCGAGAGACCGTACGGGGCTCGTCGTCGGCGCCGTCCAGCCGCCTGAACAGCAGCTCGGCTGCGCTGCGGCCGAGGTCGGCCGGGTCCTGGGCGACGACCGTGACCGGCGGCGAGAGCAGATCGGCGAGCTCGAAGTCGTCGAACCCGACCAGCGCCACGGGCCGGTCCCGCCGCTCGGGCGCCGCCAGCACCCGCACCAGGGTGACCGTCACCCGGTTGTTTCCGGAGAAGAACGCGGTCACCGGCTCCGTGCCGCCGGTGCCGTCCAGCATCCGGGCCGCGTCGGCCCGTACCCGGTCGGAGTCCGTACTGCCCGGAGCCACCCAGGAGTCGGCCACCGGCAGACCGGCCTCCTCCATCGCGGCCCGGTAGCCGCGGAGCCGCTCTTTGGCGGTGTGGATGCCGGGCCGGTCTCCGATGAACCCGATACGCCGGTGCCCGTGCGCGATCAGATGTGCGACACCGGTACGCGCGCCCTCGAAGTTGTCGGAGAGCACCAGGTCGGCCGCTATCCGCCCCGGCGGCCGGTCGACGAACACGGTGGCCACCCCGGCGGCGATCTCCGGGGCCAGATAACGGTGGTCCTCACTGGCCGGGACGATCACCAGCCCGTCGACGCGGCGGGCACACAGCGCCAGCGCCAGCTCCTGCTCCCGTTCCGGATCCTCCGCACTCGACCCGTTGATCAGCAGCGCACCGTGCGCCCTGGCCACCTCTTCGACCGCCCGGCTGAGCGGGGAGTAGAACGGGTCGGCCAGATCCTCCAGCACCATGCCGATGCTGGCAGTGGTGCCCTTGCGCAGTACGCGGGCGCTGTCGTTGCGCCGGAAGCCCAGCGAGGTGATGGCCTCCTGCACCCGCCGCTCGGTGTCGGTGGAGACCCCCGCCTCGCCGTTGACGACGCGGGAGACGGTCTTGAGGCCGACGCCTGCGCGGGCCGCCACGTCCTTCATCGTCGGCCGCCCCCCATGGGGGCGCCCCCCACGGCGCCGACCCGCGGCACGCATGCCTGCGGGAGGCTGGGGGAGTGCGGAATCGGCGGGCTCGGATACGTCGGCGGCCACGGGTCCTGTTCCTTGTCGGAGGGTGGGGCGGGGGAGAGCTCGGGAG
>NZ_JADKMA010000369.1 GCF_017676365.1 Streptomyces oryzae | reverse complement strand
GGGGAGAAAGGGGGAGTCAGACGCGTTTGACGTTGGTGCCTTGGGCTTCGATGGCGCGGGCCTCGTTCGGGCTCAGGCCGGTATCAGTGATGAGGAGGTCCACTTGTGAGAAGTCGCCGAAGCGGGCGAAGTACTCCTGGCCCGCTTTGGTGGAGTCAGCGAGGAGGACCACACGCCGGGCCGCCGCCATGATCGTGCGCTTGACGGCCGCCTCGGCCAGGTCGGGGGTGGTGAGCCCACCGTCGACGGAGAAACCGTTGGTGGCGAGGAAAAGGACGTCGGCCTTGATCTCGCCATAGGTCCGCAGAGCCCACGCGTCCACGGCAGCCCGGGTGCGGTGCCGTACCCGACCGCCGACTATGTGCAGCTCGATACCGGCGTGGTCGGCGAGCCGGGCGGCGGTGGGAAGGGCGTGGGTGACCACCGTCAGTGATGCGTCCATCGGGATCACCGTGGCGAGCCGGTCCGTGGTGCTGCCGGCGTCGAGTACGACGCTGCCTTCCGGGGGCAGCTCGGCGAGCGCGGCCTGCGCGATGCGGTCCTTCTCCTCGGTCGCCGCCGATTCCCGGGCCGCGAGGTCGGGCTCGAAGTCGAGACGTCCCACAGGGATCGCGCCCCCGTGAACCCGCCGCACGAGACCGGCGCGGTCCAGGGCTTTCAGGTCGCGGCGCACCGTCTCGGCGGTGACGTGGAACTCAGCCGCCAGGGACAGCACATCAACGCGGCCCTGTTCCTCCGCGATGCGAAGGATGGCCTGCTGGCGCTCCGGTGCGTACATGTGGATTCAGGTCCGTTCTATGCCCGACCGTGTGGTTCTCCGTGAGACTACGACCGTGTGTCCAGAAAGTAAACACGTTCGGGCATCGCTTCGGGCACGAACAGACATCGAGGGGGAAGCGGTGAGGTGAAGGTGGGAAAGGAGAGCCGGGAGGGAGATTCCCCGGGTGAGGAAAGCGGGCAGCAAAGAGCCCCGGCGCTCGGGGGAAGGCACCGGGGCTCGTCTGTGGGGGCGACTGGGCCGGCTCGGAGAAGTCGGCCGACGGGTGGTTTACGCCGCCTCGTCGAAGCCCGTGGCATGGGCCATCTTCTTCAGTTCCAGGAGGGCGTGCTTCTCGATCTGGCGGATGCGCTCCCGGGTGAGACCGTGCTGCTTGCCCACCTCGGTGAGGGTCCGCTCACGGCCGTCGACCATGCCGTAGCGGGCCTTGATGATCGAGGCCGTACGGTCGTCGAGCCTGCCGATGAGGTCGTCCAGCTCTTCCCGGCGCAGCACCGTGAGTACGGACTGCTCGGGGGAGGCGGCCGAGGTGTCCTCGAGCAGGTCGCCGAACTGGGTCTCGCCCTCGTCGTCGACCGACATGTTCAGGCTGACCGGGTCGCGGGCCCAGTCGAGCACATCGGTGACGCGCTCCGGGGTGGAGTTGAGCTCTGCTGCGACTTCCTCCGGCTCCGGGTCGCGGCCGTGCTCGCGGTTGAACTCACGCTGCACTCGGCGGATGCGGCCCAGCTCCTCCACGAGGTGGACGGGGAGCCGGATGGTGCGGGACTGGTCGGCGATCGAGCGGGTGATGGCCTGGCGGATCCACCACGTCGCGTACGTGGAGAACTTGAAGCCCTTGGTGTAGTCGAACTTCTCCACCGCGCGCACGAGTCCGGCGTTCCCCTCCTGGATCAGGTCCAGCAGAGGCAGACCGCTGCGCGGGTAGCGGCGGGCGACAGCGACCACAAGGCGCAGGTTGGAGCGGATGAAGATGTCCTTGGCCCGTTCGCCCTCGGCGACGATCCCTTCCAGCTCTTCGCGGCTCGCGGTCGCGCTGGCAGACTCACCGGAGACCGGCTCCTCAAGACCGTCCAGAATACGCTGGGCGTAGACGCCCGCTTCTATCGCGAGCGACAGCTCGACTTCCTTGGCGGCGTCAAGCAGCGGCGTGCGGGCGATCTCGTCGAGATACATGCCGACCAGGTCGCGGTCCGCGACTTCGCTGCCTGCGGCGCGAACACTGCTTGCCGTGTCGGAGACACCGGTCGTGTTCTCCTGACGACGGGCGACGGCACGGGTTGCCATGCGTGCTCCCTTGCGAGTGGTCTGAAAACTTTGGCCTGGTGGCTGGCTCGGACACTTCTCGGGTGCCCGTCTTGCGTAGATGTCAACGGCTGGAATCCGGACTAAATTCCCAAGCCGCACAACATTTTTCCGATCATGCAGTAAACTGCGCCGCTACCCACCCCGGCAGCACGGTGACAGAGCGCGCTCAGGCGCTGGTCGGAGCCGTGCAGAGCTGCTCCGGGTGGGCTGTGGGGGCCACTCCGCGGCTGCCGGGCGGCATCGTCGTCGATGCCCTTCACCCGACTAGACGGCCCGCACTCCTCCTTGGTTGCGTGACTCTCCTCGCACCCTCCGCTGTCGGCCCGTCTCCGGCCGGGCCGCGGTCCTCCCTGTCTCTCCCCCGCGCAGGCCGCTCCCCCGTCC
>NZ_JADKMA010000368.1 GCF_017676365.1 Streptomyces oryzae | reverse complement strand
GGCCCTGCCCACCCAGCCGACCCGGCGCGCCGGGACACCCACGACGAGACCGAAGTCGGGCACGTCGGCCGTCACCACGGCGCCCGCCGCCACCATCGCCCAGCGGCCGATCCGCACCGGCGCCACACACACGGAGCGCGCGCCCAGCGAGGCGCCGTCCGCAACCGTGACCCCCACCGCCTCCCAGTCGCCCGCCCGTTTGAGCGCGCCGTCCGGGTCCACGGCACGCGGGGCCCGGTCGTTGGTGAGCACGACGGCGGGCCCGACGAAGACGCCGTCGCCCAGTACGGCGGGCTCGTAGACGAGGGCGTGGTTCTGGAGCTTGCAGCGCGCCCCGATCCGGACACCGGCCCCGATATAGGCACCGCGCCCCACCACGCACGCCGCGCCGAGCTCGGCGCCCTCCCGCACCTGGGCGAGCTCCCACACGGTGCTGCCGTCACCCACGACGGCCTGTTCGGAGACCTGGGCACCGGGCATCACCCGGAAACCGCCCGGCTGCGAGCGGTGCGGAGCGCTGAACGAGGAGGCCGGGGCCGGAGCCGGAGCGGGCGGCGGAGTGGGGGTGGCGTCGGCGGCGGTCATGGCGGGCTCGCTTTCTGTCGCGTACGGGACGGGGAGGAGTCGTACGGTTCCCGGAGACCATGCGGTCGGGTCCGGGGAAGATTCGGTCGGATCCGGAGACGATTCGGCCGGATCGGGAGACGGTCCGAGCCGAGGATGGCCGCGCCACCCGGCGTGTCCGGCCACCGGCGCGCCGCGCGGGGCGCGGACTCCGCCCCCTGCCTCGCCTCACCCCTCGGCCAGCCGGGTGACCGGCGGCAGGTGGCGCGCTGCACACGCTGCGGTCCGGGTGAGCCGGAGGGAAGGTGACGGTATGTCCCGACCCGATGAGCTCCCCGTCCCCCAACCGGCCGATGAGCTCCCCGTTCCCCAACCGGCCACGGGGGGACGGGCGTTTGCCCTGCCCGGCACACTGGCCCAGCGCTGGAACGCGCTCGCTGTCGCCGCCTGCGGTGCGACGGTCCTCGTCCTGGGCTACCGGCACCGCTGGACCAACGACGACGCGCTGATCTACACCCGCACCGTCCGCCAGATCCTCGCCGGGAACGGCCCCGTCTACAACGTCGGCGAGCGCGTCGAGACCTCCACCGGGACGCTGTGGCAGTGGCTGCTCGCGGCCGGCAGCGCGCTGCCCGGAGTGGACGATCCGCTGCGGCTCGCGGTGGTGCTCGGGCTGCCGCTGACCGTGGCCGGCTTTCTGCTCGCGCTGGACGGCACCCGCCGGATGATCCGCCTCCGCCGCCCCGCGGGCGCGCTGCTGCCCGCGGGCGTGCTGGTGCTGCTCCCGCTGTGCGCGACCTGGGACTACGCGACCTCCGGCCTGGAGACCGGGCTCTCCTTCTGCTATCTGGGCGGCTGCTGGTGGCTGCTGGTCCGGGCCAGGGCGACAACCGGCCCACCCGCGACCGGCGGCCCGGCGCTGTACGCGACGGTCTTCGCGTTCGGCCTGGGCCCGCTCGTCCGGCCGGACCTCACCCTCGTCGGCGCGGTGTTCCTGGCCGCGCTCTGGCTGATGCGGCGCCCCGCGCTCCGCACCACCCTGTGCTGGGCGGTCACGGCACTGGCCCTGCCCCTCGCGTACGAGATCTTCCGCGCCGGGTACTACGGGGTGCTCGTTCCGCTTCCGGCCATCGCCAAGGAAGCCTCCGGCACCCAGTGGGGATACGGCTGGGGCTATCTGCTCAACACCCTCGACCCGTACGTCCTCTGGGTGCCGCTCGGCCTCCTCGCGGCGTTCGGGGTGCGCGAGCTGGTACGGCGCGCCTTCGGCCGATCAGCGCGGACGGCGCGGACGGCGCGGGCGGCGGACGCCGCACTGGTGGCGGCCCCGCTGGTGGCCGGGGTGCTGTCGGCGCTGTTCGTCGTCAAGGTCGGTGGCGACTTCATGCACGGCAGGATGGTGCTGCCCGCGCTCTTCCTCGTCCTGCTGCCGGCCTTCCTGCTGCCGTACGGGCGCGCTGCGGCGGCGGTGGTCTCAGCCGTGGGCGTCTGGAGCCTCGTCTGCCTGGTGACGCTCCGCCCACCGTACGAGAGCCCCGACGACGGGCGGATCATCTTCGACTCGCACACCGTCTACCAGCGGGCCCTCGGCGCAACGCACCCGGTGAGCCGGCACGCACACACCGCGCCGCCGCGCGACTTCACCAAGGTGGCCCGGCGCGCCGTCCGCGAGGGCGGGCACACGCTGGTGCTGCGGCTGCCGGGGGACGCCGGATTCCCGCTGGTTCCGATGGCGGCGCACGTGCGGGCGCCGGTGGCCGGCGCGGAGGCGCGGCTGGGGCTGGCCGGCGCCATGCTCCCGCTGGACGGGCTCGTCGTCGACCTCCTGGGCCTGGGCAACCCGCTGGGCGCCCACACCGAACCGGTCGCCCACACCAAGGCGGGGCACGAGAAGCCGCTCGACCGCGCATGGATCGTCGCCGAGCTCACCGCCCCCGGCTCGCCGGTGCCGCACGGCGTCGACCCGCGCCGCGTACGCGCCGCGCGCCACGCCCTCACCTGCGGCCCCGTCCCCGAACTTCTGGCCTC
>NZ_JADKMA010000367.1 GCF_017676365.1 Streptomyces oryzae | reverse complement strand
GGGTCAACCGAGCAAAAAGCGCTCGGTTGACCCCCCGCCCCGACGCGGCGCTGTCGGCCGATCACCGGGAAGGGGACCACAGAGCCCCGGGCCGCAGCAGCGGCCATCCCTCCCGGCCACCGCACAGGAGGAATCGTGGCAGAGATCACCGTCCAGCAGGCGCTGCAGGTCCTGGCCCAGAAGCTCCCCTACTTCGCCACTGCGACCGGGCACGTGGAGAGGACCTTCGTGAACAAGGAGGGTGACTGGGCACGGCTCACCGTCCGCGTGACGAACCGTAACGAGGACACCCGGCGGGAGGACGACTTCGTCTCCTTCGTCACCTCGGATCGCGGGTGGATCGACGTCATCACGTCGCTGGGGAAGGGCGACTTCGTGAGCGCCCTCAGCCTCGAGTACAAGCACGCGTCCAAGAAGTCCGACGGGACCTGGGGCAGCGACCAGCTGGTGCTCAGCGAGGTCGTCGTCCGCCGGAAGGCGGAGAAGCCGGTGGCCACGCCGCGGTTCCTGGACGGCCTGGTGAAGTAGCCGTCACCCGGGAGGGGGCGGCAGCCCGCCGCTCCCTCCCGCTCCGCAAGGGCGGTCCCTCAGCCGAGGGGCCGCCCTCTTCGTTGTGCGCGGCCCGCCGCAGTGCGGGCTGCTTCAGGTTTCCGGGCGGACCACTTCGGGTCCGTCCCTGACAGTCAGGAGTTCAGATGAGTACGAACGTGGTGTTCCCGAGCGGGGTGCGCTCTTCCGGGGCGCAGCCGTCGGTCGCGTGGGACGAGTGGGCGCGGCATGGGTTCGGCCCGCTGGAGGTGGTGGTGGAGACCGTCGACAGGGGTGGCCGGCTGATCCGGCTGGCGGGTCCCGCGCGGTGCAGCTGGATTGACCGTTGCGGCCGTTTTGTGCCGGTCAGTTCCGAGTGGGTGGCGAACCTGACTGCCCAGATGATGCGTTCCGGGCAGACCGTCAGTTCCCGGGTGCTTCTGGTGGTGCGGGACCGTCCGTGGTGTGTCGTCGCGGTGCTGGCGTGGGGGTCGGCCAGGCCGCTGGGCGAGGTGCTGGCGTGGCTGGGCTGGCCCACGGCGCGGGAGGCCGGGGAGGAGCCGGTGAGTGTCCGGGAGCGGCTCCGGGCGCGCAGCAACGACTACTGGCTGCTGGAGGCGGCCATGGCGGCCCTGGGGCTGCCGGAGACCGGCCGGGACCTCCCGGTGCTTCCGGGTATCAGCGTCGTCGTCTCGGCGCGTGGCGCGCACAGCGTGCTGGCCGGAACGGTCGGCAGCATCGTGAAGGCCGCTGAACGGCTTCCGGGGCGTACGCCGTGGGAGTGCGTCGTCGTGGACGACCTGAGCGAGACCCCGCTGCGGCTGCCCGCCGGGCTGCCGCCGCAGGTGCGGCTCGTACGGGCGCCGGAGCGGGTGTACCGCGGCGGCGCCAGGAACCTGGGCCAGGAGCTGTCGAGTCACCCGGTGACGGTCTTCATCGACGACGACCTCCAGATGGCGCCCAACTACCTGCTGGAGCATGCGCTACGGCATCTGCTGTGGCCGGACCTGATCACGGTCTCGGCCCGGCTGGAGTACCTGGAGCCCACCGCTCCGGCGCCGGAGCGGCTGCCGCACGGCAAGCGGGACGCGGATGCCGACGCGTTCCGGCAGCTGGGCGAGGCGAGCGTGGACGCGATGTACCGGCTGGTGCGGCGCGGCGACATCGTGGCGTCGCGGCCGGTGGCCGACATCGGTTTTCCGCCCGACTACGTGGCCTACGGCCCGGAGGACGGGACGTTCGTGGCGAAGGCGCTGTCCCAGGGCGCGTTCGTCGTTCCGGTTGCGGAGACCGGGCTGTTCCGCCGCGGCTACCGGCGCACCGGGGACCTGGTGGCCCAGGATGCGGCGCGGACGGACGTGTTCGTGGCGAACCTGGCCCGTCAGAAGCGTCACCTGGAGGCTCCGGCCGACGGCGGGTGGGCCGCTGCGCGGTGACGGGTGAGTGACCCGGTTGCTTCCGGCTCCCTCCGGGGGGCCGGGAGCAACGGCGGGCCATCACCTTCCGCGCCGTGCGCTTGTCGTGAGCAGATCCGTGGAGGTCCCTGTCCGCCGCTTGCAGCCTGCCCTGGGGGTGGGGTGGCCGCAAACGAAAAGCGCGTTTGCCCCCACCCCACCCCCGGGGCTGATCGGCTACGCCGGACAGGGCCCACCACGGACCCCCTCCCTCGGGAGGCACCGTCCGGCACAGCCGAGAAGGAGAGCGCCATGTCGGACGACAACCAGGCCCCGCGGATCTGCAGCAACTGCATGGGCCAGAACGGTCAGCACAAGATGATCCAGAAGATCACCACCGACGAGAACGGCAACGCCAAGACCGTTGAGGTGCCTTGCAGCGGCGGCTGAGGTGAGGCGGGACAGGCTCTGGCGCCGTCGCGATGCGACGGCGCCAGAGCCTTGTCGCGTGTGGAGTGCGCCGCACGCCGCGGGCGTAGAGGCGAGCTTGGTGGTGCGCATGTGCCGTGCTGGCGCCGTCTCCTGCTGTGTCCGCGCGGTACCCGGGCGGTGGCCGTCTGCGGTGGGTGGTGTCCGGCCCTGCCCGCCGCTTGCAGCCTGCGGCAGGGGTGGGGTG
>NZ_JADKMA010000366.1 GCF_017676365.1 Streptomyces oryzae | reverse complement strand
CCGCCCTCCCGTCCCCTGCCTTCCTGCGCGAATTCCCCATGCCTTTTCTTCACTCGATTGCCGCCCGCTGGGCGGAGCGCTTTCGACGCCCCACCGCGGGCTCCGGGAAATCCGGCCGCTCCGACCGCAGCCCGTGGCGTTCCCTGCGCTACCCCAGCATGCGCTGGTGGTCAGCGGCCAACCTCGTCTCCAACGTCGGCACCTGGATGCAGCTGACGGTGCAGAACCTGCTGGTGCTCCAGCTCACCGGCTCCGCCGCCACGACCGGTCTCTCGCTGGCCGTACAGGCCGCCCCCGGCCTGCTGCTCAGCCTGGTCGGCGGCAGCCTCGTCGACTCCTGGCCGCGCAGGATGACCGCGTCCGTCAGCCAGGCGCTGCTCGGTCTGGTCGCCCTCAGCACCGCCGCGTTCGTCGCCTTCGGCATGCTCACCGTTCCGCTGCTGATGGTGCTCGCCGCCGTCACCGGATCCATCGCCACGGTGGACAACCCCGCCTGCTCGCTGCTCGGCAACGACCTGGTCAAGCGCAAGGACGTGCCGTCGGCCATCGCGCTGGGCTCGGTGGTGCACAGCGCAGGACGGCTGCTGGGCACGGCCGCCGCCGGTGCCACCGTCGCCTGGTTCGGCATGTCCTCCGCCTACGTGGTCAACGGGCTGTCGTTCTTCGCCGTCGCCGCCGTGATCCCCTTCCTGAAGCTGGTGCCCAAGGAGGAGCGCGAACCGCAGACGGCGCACGAGCGCCCCGCTCCGGCCGTCGCCCAGGGCAGGCGTCCGGAGGGCAAGCGGTCCTTGGTACGCGGTGACAGCCGCGAGGGCCTGGTCTACTTCTTCCGCAACCCCCGGCTGGTCGCCCTGGCCACCATCACCGGGATCTCCGCGATCTTCGGCCGTAACTACCAGCTGACGCTTGCCGTCCTGGTGACGGGCCCGCTGGCGGCCGGCGCCGGCTCGTTCAGCACCGTCTCCACCGTGCTCGCGGTCGGCGGCATGGTCGGCGCCGTGGTCGCCGGCTGTCTGCGCAAGCCGTCGGTGCGGCACGTGGCACTGCTGGCCGCGGCGGGCGCGCTGCTCCAGGCCGTCGCGGGGCTCTCCCCTTCGCTGGTCTTCCTCATCCTGCTGGTGGCGCCCATGGCGGTGGTCGAGTCGGTCTCCGACACCGCGGGCACCACCGTGCTGCAGACCGAGCCGCCCAGCCATTTGCGGGGCCGGGTGCTCGGCGTATGGCGCAGTGCCAGCACGGGCTGGGGCCTGGTGGGCCCGCCCCTGCTCGGTGCGCTGATGGAGTTCGCCGGCGCGCGGGGCGGGCTGATCGCGGGTGGCCTGGCGATTGTGGCCGTGACGGGGGCTGCGGTGCTGCTGCCGCAGCGGCGCGGGGCGCCGGAGCCTGCGGCTCCGGCTGTGGAGGCTCCGGCTGCGGCGGCTGCGCCTGCGTTGCGGGAGGCCCCGGTGGTGCCTGCCCCGCGTTCGGCGCCCGCTCCTGCGGTGGCCGCGCGAGAGATGGAGCCCGCGACGGTGTGAGGGCACCGGGCTCGGGGTGCCCCTGCCTGTTGTGTGCGGGCTGCGGGTCGGTTGTGGTTGTGGGGGTACCCCCTGCTCGAAGAGCTCGGGGGAGCAGTTCCCCGCGCCCCTTCGGGGCGCCGTGCCGTTGCTCGCGACCCCTTCGGGGCGCGTCTCCCCATGCCGGGTAGGCAAGCGCCGTCGGGCAAAGCCTGTGTTGCGAGCCCTCACAGCGCCTTTCACCATGGAGTGGGTACTTCTTCCGCTTCACAGGGCTGAGAAGACGAGGCGCCATGGACCCAGCTCCCCCCAGCAGCAGCGCGCAGCGGAGCGTGCCCGGCGCCGGAGGGCGGGATCTGCACGACCGGCTGGGCGTCGTCATCGCCACGCGCGACCGGCGCGACACCCTCGCCCGTACGCTCGACAGGCTGCTCGCCCTCCCGGAGCGGCCCCGTGTCCTGGTGGTGGACAACGCCTCCACGGACGGCACGCCGGACATGGTTGCGCGCTGCTTCCCCGGGGTGCAGCTGCTGCGGCTGCCCGTCAACCGCGGCGCGCCGGCCCGTAACGAGGGAGTCCGGGCGCTGCGCACCCCCTACATCGCCTTCAGCGACGACGACTCCTGGTGGGAGCCTGGCGCCCTGGGCAAGGCGGTGGACCTGCTGGCGGCGCACCCCGGTACGGGGCTGCTGGCCGCGGGTATCGCCGTGGGCCCCGAGGGCAGCCCCGACCCGCTCAACGCGGTGCTGGCCCGCTCGCCCCTGGGCGACGGTGCCGCGCCGCGCAGCCGCAGGGTCCTCGGCTTCCTCGGCTGCGCCGCCGTGGCCCGCAGACAGGCGTATCTGGACGTGGGCGGCTACCACCCCCTGCTGTTCTTCGGCGCCGAGGAGACCCTCCTCGCGTACGACCTGACGGCAGCCGGGTGGGACGTCCTGCACTGCCCCGACGTCGTCGCCCGGCACTCCCCGGCCGACGGCACGGACGGCGTGCCGTCCGAAGCGCCCCGGCCCGGCCGCCGCGCGCTGATCCGCCGCAACGAGCTGCTGACCGCCTGGCTGCGCCGTCCGCTGCCGGTGGCACTGCGCCGTACGGCGGCCCTGTGCGCGGACGCGGTCCGCGATCCCGAGGCCCGCAGCGCGGCCCGCGGTCTGCTGCCCCGCCTCCCCGTGGCGC
>NZ_JADKMA010000365.1 GCF_017676365.1 Streptomyces oryzae | reverse complement strand
GGCCTCCCCCGCCACCTGCTGAGCGACCCGCTCTCAGGAGCGCGCTCCGGCGCCCCCGATCCTCCGGTCCTCCGGCCCCGCCGGCCCTATCCGGCGGTCCCGTACATCCGGTCCCCGGCGTCGCCCAGGCCCGGCACGATGAAGCCCTGCTCGTTGAGGCGCTCGTCCACCGAGGCCGTCACCACGGTCACCGGCGTACCGGCCAGGTCCCGCTCCATGACGGCGACACCCTCGGGCGCCGCGAGCAGACACAGCGCCGTCACATCGTCGGCACCGCGCCGGATCAGCTCCTTGATCGCGGCGACCAGCGTGCCCCCGGTGGCCAGCATCGGGTCGAGCACATAGACCTGACGCCCCGACAGATCGTCGGGCATCCGGTTCGCGTACGTCGAAGCCTGCAGGGTGTGCTCGTCGCGGATCATGCCGAGGAAACCCACCTCAGCTGTCGGCAGCAGCCGGACCATGCCCTCCAGCATGCCGAGACCGGCCCGGATGATCGGCACCACCAGCGGGCGGGGGCGCGAGAGCTGCACCCCGGTCGTCGCGGTCACCGGCGTGGTGATCCCGACCTGCTCGACCCGCACATCGCGGGTGGCCTCGTACGCCAGCAGCGTCACCAGCTCGTCCGCGAGACGGCGGAAGGTCGGTGAGTCGGTGCGCTCGTCGCGCAGAGTGGTGAGTTTGTGCGCGACCAGGGGGTGGTCGACGACGTGGATCCGCATGCTCCGACAGTATCCGAGCCCGCCCACGGTGGATCCGCCCGGTACCGGACGGATGAGCGACCATCGCATGCGGCCGACGGCCGGCCGTAGGCAGTCGTGCCTCCCGCAGTACGTGTCCGAATGCGCCGGGGCGCACTGGCGTACGCCGGGCGGACCGGGGAAAGTGGGCAAGTACACCGGAGGTGTGCATATGTCAGAGCCACGTGAGCCCGGGCAGCAGCCGCGCCGGCAACCGGGACAGTTTGGTCGGCCCCGTCAGGAATCGGACTTCCGCCCGGAGCGCGACCGCGTCATGGATCGTTCCGCGAACCGGCCCCCGGACCGCCGCCCGGAGCTCATGGACCGGCCTGCGGACCGCCCCATGGACCGCTCCGCGGAGAGCGACCGCACCGCGGACTCGGAGCGGCTGCGCCGCAGAGCCCGCTTCCTCCGCGAGCTGAACGAGGCCAAGGAACTGCGCGAGCGCGTCCATCCGCGCCGCTCACGGGCGGCCCGCAGGCGTCAGCAGGCACTGCGGATGCGTTCGTTCCGCTGGTGAGGCCGGCCCTTGGGGCAGCGCCCCGGAACAGGGGCTCCCCGGCCGGCTGCGGGCCGGCGCGCCGCGCGCCTTGCGTGCAGCTCTGAGTCGCAGGTTGTCACAGTGAGTCGTCGCAGGCGAGCGCCCGGGTAAACGTTCGGGCAACAGTCGGGCAAACAGCCCGACGACGCACTGTCGAAGACCCTTCGCATGGCGCGGGTTTCTGCCACGATTCCGATGGGGCGGGGGCACGGTCCTCGTCAGCACTCGGGCACATCTTGAATCAGTGGGAGAGTCACGGTGTATTTCGCCGCGCTGCTCGCGCGCACCGAAGACGGGTGGGAAGCGAGCGACACAGAGCTGGACGATGTGGAGACCCTGGCCGACCTGGCCGACCTGGCCCGCGAGGCCACGACAGACGACGAGACGGTGCTGGTCTGCATCGAGCAGGACGGCGAGTGGTTCGGCGTCGTCCGCGTGGACGGCGAGGACGACCCGCGCGTGTTCGTCTCGGACGCCGCTGCGGCGATGCGCAGCTCGTACGGCGAGATACTGCTCTCGGACGAGCTGCTCGGCCGCCAGCCGGAGGACCCGTCGGCCCTCGACCAACTCGTGGACCTGGACGGCACGGAGGAAGGGGAGCCGGAAGGCAGCGAGGACGACGACGGATCGGCGGAACGCGCCGCGGCGGCCGAGGCGGAGTCCGCACCCGCGGGCCCGCTGGGCGACGCCGAGCTCCTGTCCGACCTCGGGATGGACGAGAAGGTACTGCTCTCGCTCTCCCCCGAGGACGCACTGAGCGAGGTGGCCGACGCGCTGGGCTGCACCGACGTACTGGAGGCCGTCCGCTGAGCCGTCACACCACAGGCGCGACACTGTCCCCATGACCCCCACAGCCGACGACCGGCCGACCGCCGCGTCCCCCACCCCCACGCCCGCCGCGGGGAACACGCCGGAAGGCGGCCCCGCGAGCGACCCTGTACGCGACCCCTGGCGCGAGCCGATGCGGCTGGCGCTCGCGGAAGCCGTACAGGCGCCCGGGACGGGGGACGTGCCGGTCGGCGCCGTCGTACTCGGACCGGACGGCGCGGTGCTCGGCCGGGGGCACAACGCCCGTGAGGCGTACGGCGATCCGACGGCGCACGCCGAGCTGCTCGCGCTGCGCGCCGCCGCCCACGCGCTGGGCGGCGGCGACTGGCGGCTCACCGGCTGCACCCTCGTCGTCACCCTGGAGCCGTGCACGATGTGCGCGGGCGCGGCGGTGCTCTCCCGGGTCGACCGCGTCGTCTACGGCGCCCTGGACGCCAAGGCCGGCGCCGCGGGCTCCCTCTGGGACGCCCTGCGCGACCGCCGCCTCAACCACCGCCCGGAAGTCATCAACGGCGTACTGGCACACGAGTGCGCCACCCTCCTCACCGACTTCTTCCGCACCACCGGCCC
>NZ_JADKMA010000364.1 GCF_017676365.1 Streptomyces oryzae | reverse complement strand
GGCGTGGGCGCGGGCGCGTTTCGCTGGGAGGGGGCCACAGCACGGGAGACCGCTTGGACGGCGGCCAGGGAGCGAGGGTCGGGAGCCGGTCCGGGCTGCGTGGGCACGGGGCGACGGGGCACCCCGCCAGGTGCGGTGCGCCCGGGTGGCGTCACCCGATCCCCCGCGTAGGTGGGGAGCTGGGTCAGTTGGGGTGGCCCTGTCAGGCGCGCGCTGGGGGCCGGCGCAGTCGGCTGCGTCGTGCGCCCGCGGTCGTTCTGCTGTGCGGCCGCCTCGGTGGTGTTGCGGGTGTTCGCCGATCGCCAGGGGTTGAGTCGGGACAGCCAGGATGGCGTCGTCAGGCGTCGGGCGTATGCCTCGTTGGCGAGTTCCCCGGCGAAGCCCAGCTGGAGTGGGTTTTTGTCGTGCGCATACCTGTATCGCGGCTCGCTGGTGACCAGCTTCAGTGCGGCATCCTCGAGCGCCCGCCGTTGCCTCGGGCTGAGTTGCCGGTACTGCTGTTCCAAAGGCGATGGGGCGGCTTCCCGCTGCCCCGGTGGCGGGGGTGGAGAGAACTGACCCTGCTGCGGCGGCGCGAAACCCGGCGGCGGAGGCGCGAAACCTGGGCCCGGCGGGGCGAAACCCGGCGGCGGGGCCGCGAAACCTGGCCCCGGAGGGGCGAAAGCCGGTGCCGGGGGCGGCTGTTGGAAGCTGGGGCCTTCCGGGGCCCATGGGCCGGCAGTCGGGGCAGGCGGCGCCTGGTGGGGCTGTGGCGGAGCCTGCTCGTACCCGGGTCCCTGCGTGGGCGGAGACTGCCGGAGGTCCCGTCCCCCGCCCGGCTCCTCCGCCGGCCGTCGCCTGCGCGAATAGCGCAGCAAGGTGCGCCACACGTCGCGCATGATGCGGAGTATTTCCTCCGCCGTTGCGTCCAGTTGGTCCGCGGCTCGGCTGAGCGAATCCTGCTCCGGCCGTTGCGGATCGTTCCGCGACGTGGCGGCGTCCAGCTCCTGCTCGAGCAGTTGCCGCGCCCGTCGAGTGGACCTGAGTCGGCGTGGACCGGTCGGCTCGGGCATAGGGGCGTCCTCCGTGTCGTCGACGGCCGATGCTCAAGGAACACACGGACCGGCGTGGCGCCCGGTTCACTTCGGTACGCGGGCGGGGGTGAACCGGGTGCGGCACCCGTACGTGGTGGTTCCGAAGACGCTGCCGGAGACCGACCGCGACCGCAGGAGCGAACCACAGATGTCCCAGGACCAGGGTCAGGGTCAGGGCCGGAGCCAGAGCTAGGGTCAGGACAAAGCGGACTCAGGAGAAGGCGCCCCGGCCACACCGCAGTTCATCCTTTACAAGGACGGCCACGAGTACCAGTCGGAGCTGTACCGGCTCACCCAGTGGGCGCACCACGTGCTGCTGCCCGTCTACGGCCGGGAGGTCACCTCCACGGCCCCTTGGTGCTCGCGCTGGTGGGATCACCCCGAGGCGGTGGCACAGCTCCATGGCCTGTGGCTGGCCTGGGCGCACCTGACCGGGCCCGACGCCGACATGACGGGCCCCGCCTCCTGGCACCGGGACTTCCCGGGCCCGGTGATGGGTGCTCTGCGGGATCCGATGGGCCCGTTCGCCGGGTGCAAGCCGGGAAACCACCGGCCGAGGGAGCTGCCGCCCGTCGAGCCGCTCGCCCCGCCGGAGCCGGCCGAAGGCTGACGCGGCCGGCGTGTTACGCCACGACGGCCGCTCAAGGACCAGTGGGTGAAAACGTAAGAGAGCGCTTCCGGATCGTTGGGGGATCGCTAGAGTCGAACGGGTGAACGTGAGTGATGCGAACTCCCTGCACGTCGCAGTCTTAGGGCCTGTCCGCGCACGGCGCGCGGAACAGGAACTGGCGCTCGGGTCACCACAGCAGCGGGCGGTGCTGGCCGCGCTGCTCCTGCGGCGTGGCCACCCCGTGACGATCGGGGAGCTGATCGACGCGCTCTGGGGCGAGGAGCCGCCCTCGGGAGCGGTCACCGTGCTCCGTACGTACGTCTCGCGGCTGCGCAAGGTGCTGGAGCCGGGGCGGGAGGCGGGCAGGGCGCCGGAGGTGATCGTCTCGGCCGCGGACGGTTATCTCGTCCGGGTTCCCGAAGACGCACTGGACCTGGGGGTTTTCGAGCGGCGTGTGGCCGAGGCGAAGAAGCTGCGCACCGGCGGGCAGCTCCGCGCGGCGAGCGAGCTGCTGCACGCCGCACTGGAGTTGTGGGACGGCAGACCCCTGGCAGGGCTGCCCGGGCCGCTCGCTGACACCGAACGGTACCGGCTCGAAGAGCAGCGCATGAGCGCGGTCGAGGCCCGGCTGGACGTCGATCTGGAGCTGGGGCGCCAAGAGGAGGTGGCCGCCGAGCTGACGGGGCTGACGGCGGAGCACCCACTGCGCGAGCGGCTGTGGGAGCTGCTCATGCTGGCCCTGTACCGGGCCGGGCGGCAGGCCGAAGCGCTGGCGGCATACCGGAAGATCCGGGACGTGCTGCGGGCGGAGCTGGGTGTGGAGCCCGGTCCCGCACTGCTCGATCTGCACGCCCGGATACTGGCCGCCGACCCATCGCTGCGCGCGTCCGGCCTCTCGCCGCGCGCACCCAGTCCTTTGCCGTCCACGCCCGGCTCCTCGCCGGATACGCCCGACCCCGCGCCGCACAGACCCGATTCATCACCCCACACCCCCAACCCGACGCCATAC
>NZ_JADKMA010000363.1 GCF_017676365.1 Streptomyces oryzae | reverse complement strand
GGGTGGGAGCGGCGCGGTCAGGCGCCCAGCAGTTCCTCCACCTCGGGCGCCGCCGGCATGGCGGAGGAGCAGGCCAGCCGGGAGGCGACCAGCGCGCCCGCCGCGTTGGCGTACCGCATCGTGTACTCCAGGTCCCAGCCGGACAGCAGCCCATGGCACAGCGCACCGCCGAACGCGTCGCCCGCGCCGAGGCCGTTGACGACCTCCACCGGGTGCGGGGGCACCTCGGCCACCGTGCCGTCCGCGTGCACGGCGAGCACGCCCTTGGGCCCCTGCTTGACGACGGCCAGTTCCACACCCGCCGCCAGCAGCGCCTCGGCGCAGTCGCGCGGCTCGCGGGTGCCGGTGGCGACCTCGCACTCGGCCAGGTTGCCCACGGCGACGGTGGCGTGCGCGAGGGCTTCGCGGTAGTACGGGCGCGCGGCCTCGGCGGCTTCGGCTTCCGTGCGCTGCCGGTCGGGGCGCTGCCCGTGGGTGCCGGCGCCCCAGAACATCGGCCGCCAGTCCAGGTCGAACACGGTGGCGACCGTCTCGTCCCGGCCGGGCGCGCGGGCGGCGAGCGCGGCGAGGGTGGCGCTGCGGCTGGGCTCCTCGCACAGCCCGGTGCCGGTCATCCAGAAGATCCGCGCCGCGGCGATGCCCGCCAGGTCGAGTCCGTCGGCGCTCAGCTCCAGGTCCGGCGCCTTGGGCTGCCGGTAGAAGTAGAGCGGGAAGTCGTCGGGCGGGAAGATCTCGCAGAAGGTCACCGGTGTGGGGTACGCGGGCACGCTGGTCACCCACCGGTCGTCGACGCCGAAGTCGCGCAGCGCCTCATGGCAGTAGACGCCGAACGGATCGTCCCCGGTGCGGGTGACGACCGCCGTGGCGCGGCCCAGCCGGGAGGCGGCGACGGCCACGTTGGTGGCGGAGCCGCCGAGGAACTTGCCGAAGCTCTCCACGTGCTGGAGCGGCACGCCGGTCTGGAGCGGGTAGATGTCCACCCCGATGCGGCCCATGGTGACCACCTCGTGCGGCGCGCCTCCGTCGTGCGGCTCGGCCATGACGTACGTCCCTCTCCTCGGACTCTTCTCTGTCGGACTCTCGGGCTCTCGGACACTTCGCGACAGGTGCCCGGCACATCGTCCGTCGGGCCGATGGCCACTGTCAATAATTTGTCCTTACATATTGACGTCGCCGCTGCTTCTGGTACTCCATGGGGCGCGCGGCGACTTCGGCAGAATGAAGCGTTGTCCTGACAAACTCTTGACCCAGCCCTGTCGAACGGATTGGCTCGGACCCATGACTGGCACTTCCTCCGCCCCCTCCCTCGACCACATCCGGGTCGGCTCGGCGCCCGACTCCTGGGGGGTGTGGTTCCCCGACGACCCACAACAGGTGCCCTGGCAGCGCTTCCTGGACGAGGTGGCGCAGGCCGGCTACAGCTGGATCGAGCTAGGCCCCTACGGCTACCTGCCGACCGACCCGGCCCGGCTGACCGACGAGGTGACAGCACGCGGCCTGAAGGTCTCCGCCGGCACCGTCTTCACCTCGCTGCACCGGGGACCGGACGTCTGGGACGAGACCTGGGCACACGTCTCCCGGGTCGCCGAGCTCACCCGTGCCATGGGCGCCGCGCACCTGGTGGTCATCCCCTCCTTCTGGCGCGACGACAAGACGGCCGAACTGATCGAACCCGCCGAGCTGACGGCCGAGCAGTGGCGCCATCTCGCCCAGGGCACCGAGCGGTTGGCACGGGAGGTGGGCGAGAAGTACGGGCTGCGCATCGCCGTCCACCCGCACGCGGACACCCATATCGACACCGAGGAACATGTCGTCCGCTTCCTCGACGCGACCGACTCGGAACTGGTCAACCTCTGCCTGGACACCGGCCACTACGCCTACTGCGGCGGCGACAGCGTCGAGTTGATCGAGCGGTACGGCGAACGCATCGACTATCTGCACCTCAAGCAGGTCGACCCGGAGATCCTCGCCGACGTCGTCCGCGAGGGAACGCCATTCGGTCCCGCGGTACGCCAGGGCGTCATGTGCGAACCGCCCTGCGGGGTACCGGAGTTGGAGCCGGTGCTGTCCGCTGCGCAGAAACTGGGCGTTGACCTGTTCGCCATCGTCGAGCAGGACATGTACCCGTGCCCGCCGGACCAGCCCTTCCCCATCGCCGAACGGACCCGGCGGTTCCTGCGGAGTTGCGGGGCCTAGTCAGCAAGACGGCGGACGCAATCAACGCACGGCATTCAATGGGCGAAATCGACCGACGAGGGCCGCAATCGGGCGCACGACAGCCGCGTCACCAATGTCACCGTTTCACGGGTTCGGTGTAACAGCCGTCGCACAGCCCCCCGCCAAGGGTCACTCTCCGTCGTTCACCAGGCACAGGCTGAGAGCTCACCAGCCACCCTGGAGGTGCGAGAGATGGCCGACCGAGAACTGTGGTCGTACAAGGAGATCGCCGCGCACATCAGCGTCCAGCCCGACACCGTCCGCTCCTACCGGAAGCACGGCCTCCTACCGGCGCCCGACCTGGTGGAAGGAGGCAGGCCCTACTGGTTCGCCGACACTGTCCGCGAGTGGGTCACCCGCAGGCCGGGGCACCGGGGCGGACGTTGAGGGAGCCGGGCCCATGACATCCGGAATATCCGCGACCGCTGAACTCTCCTGGGGCGGCACCACCTGTGGTGCCGCCCCAGGAAGCGTGTGGGGGGCGGCGGCCCGGGAAGCGGAGCACTGCGGTGCCCGGTGCCGAAGCACCCGACGCCACAGTCCC
>NZ_JADKMA010000362.1 GCF_017676365.1 Streptomyces oryzae | reverse complement strand
CAAGGGCCTGCTCCAGGTGATCCAGCCCACCTTCGACCAGTACCACGTCAAGGGCACCCCCGATAAGCTCACCGACCCCGTCGCCAACATCGTCGCCGCCTGCAACTACGCAGCCGACCGCTACGGCTCCATGGACAACGTCGACTCCGCCTACTAAGACGAACCACCGCTGAACCAGCACCCCGCATACGAACAAGAGCGGGTGGGAGGACACACCTCCCACCCGCTCCTGTTCTCTTACTGCTTGCCGGTGCCGACGGGGTCCACCGTGACCTTCTGGTCGGCGCCCTCCTCGACGGGGAAGTTGAGGTTGACCGACATGTTCTTGGAGTGGGTCTCGTTCGGCGGGGTGACGACCATGCTGGTGATGTTCACGCCGGACCCGCCGGTGTTGTTCGGCGGGTAGTGGAGGGTGAAGCGGGTCGTCTCGCCCGCCTTGAGGGTGACGACCGGGGCGGAGAGGCTGCTGCGCTTGGCGCTGAGAGGCTTGGAGGCGTACTGGGACCTGAGGTCGACACCGGGGAATCCCTTGAGCGAGCAGGCGTCGCCGCCGGTGTTCTTGAGGCTGACCAGGAGAGTGCCCTCCCCCATGCCGTGGGAGCTGCCGAAGGCGAGGTTCGCCGTCTTGCAGTTGCCGGTGGTGATCTTGCCACCTCCGCTGCCCGGGGCGGAGTTCGCGGCGTGCCGGCCGCCGGCGGTCTTGGACTTCGAGTGGGATGCGCTGGTGCCGCCGGAGTTCCCGCCCGAGGAGGACGAGGACGACGAGGACGACGAGGAAGACGAGGAAGACCCACCCGAGGACGAGGACTTGGAGACGTTCGAGCTCGCGTTCGAGTCCGCGTTCCCCTGGCAGGCGGTGAGCGAGAGACCGGCGGCCAGGGCCAGGGCGGCGAGGGTGAGCTTCTGAGCGCGCATCGTTTCTTCCCCTTGCGGTTGGTGCCGCCGCGGTGGAGGTGCCTTGGTGTTCGGCCCCGCCTGCTCGGCACGAGTGAGCGTTACTGAACCGTTCGATCCACCCCGCCCGGGGAATGTTCACGCCCGAGCGCCGCTCTTACGCGCCTGTTACACATGGCGAGGAGAGGCAGGGGCTGTCACTGCCTCGCCGCCCGCGGGGTAGTGCTGGGTACACCCTCGATTCGGGTGCCAGCGGTATGGGATCGGGCTCGCGGCGCGGCGAGAGTGGACACATGACAACGACGACGCACGCGCAGCCGGGCCCGCGCACCCTTCCGGCCCTGGACTCGACGGCCTCCGGCAGCCGGCGCGGGGGACGCTTCGGGCGGGAGGTGGGCTATCTGCTCTCCGGCCTCCCGCTCGGCATCGCCGCTTTCACCCTGATGGTCACGGGCTTCGCGCTCGGGGTTTCGACCCTCGTTCTGGTCGTCGGCCTGCCGGTGCTGGCCGGAACGCTGTCCATGGCCGGTTATCTCGCCCGCGTGGAGGCGGACCACATCGCGGCCGTCACGGGCCGCCCGCTCCCGGGCCGCGCGGAAGGGCAGGCGCCGGGGACGGCGCAGCGCGGCAGCGGAAGCGGCCGGTGGAAGGCGGTGCGGGATCCGCAGGCGTGGCGGGAGCTGGCGCACGCGGTGCTCGCCTTCCCGGTGCGGGTGGTGACCTTCTCCCTCACCCTGACCTGGCTGGTCGGCGGTCTCGGCGGACTCACCTACGGACTGTGGTCGTGGTCGATACCCAGGGACGGGAACGACGGCCTGATGGACCTGGCTTTCGGTGTGACGGGACGCGGCCCCGACATCGCCTTCAACACTGCTGTCGGCGTGTTCCTGCTGGTCACATCCATACCGGTGGTGCGCGGGCTCGCGGTGACGCAGGCGAGCCTGGGCCGGGTGCTGCTGCGCCGCGACTAGCCGCCGAGCGGCGAGCCGGCCGAACTGCTGCCATCCTGATGCGGCGGGCACCCGACAAACCCGATGAATACGGACTCGGCGGGTGCACGTCCAACAGATACGCATACACCGCGCAGCACCCAGCCCCCTTCTGCCGGAGGATCCGCATGCTGACGACCAACTTCGTTCCCGGCACCCCGAACTGGCTCGATCTCGGTGCACCCGATGTGGACGCCGCCGTCGCCTTCTACACCAGCGTCTTCGACTGGCAGTTCCGGTCGGCAGGGCCGGAGGCAGGGGGGTACGGATTCTTCCAGCGCGGCGGCAAGACCGTCGCCGCGGTAGGACCGCTGATGGAGGAGGGGGCGAGCCCCGCGTGGACGTCGTACTTCCACACGGCGGACGCCGACACCACCCGCGCCCAGGTGGAAGGCGCGGGCGGCACGGTGCGGGTCGAGCCCATGGATGTGTTCACGGCGGGCCGGATGGCGCAGTTCACCGATCCGACGGGTGCCGACTTCGCGGTATGGCAGCCGAGGGACACGGGCGGCCTGGAAGTGGTCATGGAGCCGGAGACGCTGTGCTGGACGGAGCTGTACACCACCGACGCGGCGAGGGCGAAGGACTTCTACACGGCGGTGTTCTCGTGGAGCTACCAGGACATGTCGATGGGTGACGACCTGGTCTACTCCGTGGCCTCCGCGCCCGGTGGCGGTACGGAGGGCGACACCGGGCACGGCGGCATCATGCAGCTCCCGCAGGAGAACCTGAGCGCCGGGTCGACCTCGGAGTGGCACCCGTACTTCGCCACGGAGGACTGCGACGCCACATGCACCCGCGCGACGGGGTCCGGCGCGAAGGTGCTGATCCCGCCGACGGATGCGCCCGGCGTGGGCCGGCTCGCGATGCTCCGCGACCCTGCGGGCGCGCCGTTCGCCCTGATCAAGGGAGACCCGAACATGGGCTGAGGCGAAGCGGGGGGGGGTGGGG
>NZ_JADKMA010000361.1 GCF_017676365.1 Streptomyces oryzae | reverse complement strand
CCACCACCCCCATCCGCCGCATCCCCCGAAACCCCCGCGCCGCCGCGTGCCGACCAGGGCGCGCGGCCCTCGCCCGGCAACCTCCGCGCGCGGCTGACCAGCTTCGTCGGGCGGGAGGCTGACATCGCCGCCATCGGCGCCGACCTCGCCGACTCGCGGCTGGTCACCCTGATCGGGCCGGGCGGCTCGGGCAAGACCCGGCTGGCCGAGCAGGTCGCCGCGGTGTCGGCCGCCGCGGACCCTGTGCCGTATCCCGACGGCACCTGGCTGGTGGAGCTGGCGCCGCTCGACCATCCCGCCGCGGTTCCGGGTGCTGTGCTCAGCGCCCTCGGCCGCCGGGTGACCTCGCTGTCCACGGCAGCCACCGAAGGTGCCCGTTCGCTGGGCGGCGAGGCGGACCCGACATCGCTGCTGGTCGAACACCTGGAGCAGCGCGCTCTGTTGCTGGTGCTCGACAACTGCGAGCACGTCGTCCACGCCGCCGCCACCCTCGCCGAGACGCTGCTGGCGCACTGTCCCGGACTCACCGTGCTGGCCACCAGCCGCGAACGGCTCGGCATACCGGGCGAGACGGTACGCCCGGTCGAGCCGCTGCCGCCCGCGCCCGCACACCGCCTGTTCGCGGACCGCGCCGCCGCGGCCCGCCCCGGGTTCCGTGCGAGTGAGGACCCGGAGGCCGTCGCCGAGATCTGCCGCCGCCTCGACGGGCTGCCCCTCGCGATCGAGCTGGCGGCAGCGCGGCTGCGGTCGCTCACCCCGCGCCAGATCGCCGACCGGCTCGACGACCGCTTCCGCCTGCTGACCAGCGGCAGCCGCACCGTACTGCCACGCCAGCAGACGCTGCGCGCCGTCGTGGACTGGTCCTGGGATCTGCTGGACGAACGCGAACGCACGGTCGTACGCCGACTCTCCGTCTTCGCGGGCGGCTGCACCCTCTCCGCCGCCGAACACGTGTGCGCGGACGGGCCGCCGGGGGACCGGGGATCGTCCGAGGACGGCGGGGCGCCCGAGACCGCGGAGCCACCATCCGCACCGGACACCCACCCGGACCGGCTCCACCCCGACGACGTACTCGACCTGCTCTGCGCGCTGGTGGACAAGTCCATCCTCGTCGCCGACCAGCCACCCGCCCTCACCGGCACCGGCGTGCGCTACCGGATGCTGGAGACGATCCACGACTACGCCCGCGAGCGTGCCGCCGAACACCCGGAGGACCTCGAGGCGGCCGAGGCCCGGCACACCGCCCAGATCCTCCGCTTCGCCAGCGCGGCCGAACCCCGCCTCCGCTCAGCCGAACAGCTCTCCTGGCTGCCGAAGGTCGAGGCGGACCTGGACAACATCCGCGCCGCCCTGCACCGCTCGCTGCGGAACGGGGAACGGGACACGGTCGTCTCGCTCGTCCGCGCGGCAGGCTGGTTCTGGTGGCTGCGCAACTACCGCGACGAGGGCGCCCACTGGGTCGAGGCCGTCCTGTCGATGCTTCCCGCCACCGTTGAGGAGCGCGACGCGGACGAGGAGCTGCTTTTCCGGGAGTTCCAGCTGCTGGACTACTTCCTGCTCGCCGAGCACTACACCCAGGAGCTCCTCACCGACCCGTACCACCAGGCCGTCGCCAAGGAACTGGTCACCGCCTTCCGCGAACCCGGCCCGGCCGCCGCCCGCTTCCCCGGCATGCTCTGGCCGTTCACCGGCTATCTGGTGGAGGGCAGCAAGGGTGTGGCGGCCCTCATGGACCTGTCCATCGCCAACTGCCGCCGCTATGCCGGTCCGTGGGAGCTGGCCGTGGCGCTGCTCTTCCGCGCCCATGTGCGCATGGACCTTCCCGGCGGAGTGTCCGCCACCAAGGACAGCCTTCCGGAGATCAGCTCCCTCGCCGAGAGCACCGGCGACCGCTGGCTGCTGAGCCAGCTGTGCGGGCTGCGCGCGGAAGTGGCCCTCCAGGAGGGCCACTACGACGACGCCCGCGCCGAGTGCGAGACCGCCCTGCGCTATGCGCAGCAGCTCGGCGCCTTCACCGAGATGCCGCTGCTGCTCGCCCGTATCGCCGACATCTGGTTCCGCAGGGGCGACACGGAACAGGCCGACCTGCTCGCCCGCCAGGCCATCGAGGACGCGGAACGCCTCGGTATCCGGGACGCACTGACCATCGCGGTCTTCGTCCGCGCGGTCGCGGCGACCGAGGCTGGCGACATCCCGTGGGCCCGCGAACTCCACACCCAGAGCCTGAAGAACGCCTCGATCGGTACGCCGCCCGCGATGTTCGACGTCATGATGCGCGTGCTGGACGCCCGCATCACCGCCTCCGAGGGACCCGAACTCCTCCCGGAGGCCATCCGCAAGATCTGCGCCGCCCTCCGCGCCGGGCTGGAGGTCGGCATCCCGGAGACCCTCGTCGGCCATACCCTGCTCACCGCGGGCTACATCCTGCACCTGGCCGGCCACCACCAGCTGGCCGTCCAGTTCGCCGACTCGGCCCAGCGGCTGCGCGGCGAGCTGCCCGCGAGCGTCCCCGAACTCCGCCTCGACGGCACCATCCGCGCCTACTGCGCCGGTGCGGCGGACGGCGGCATGGAGGCCGGTACGGACCGCGTCACCGGCGACCGCGCGGACAACGGTGCGGACAACAGCGCAGACAACAGTGCAGACAACAGTGCTGGCTACGGCCCCGACAGCCGCACACCGCTCACCGCGCCGGAGGCCGTCGAGCGGCTGGACGCGCTGTGCGACCGGCTGGCCATCGGCAGCTCCAGGGACGCCGCCCCACCCGCCGTCGAGGGGTGACGCGCCACCACCAGCCGTATCTCGCGACCGCCGGTGCGCGAGCTGAGCGTCACGGAGTCCCGGGTGACGTGGATGAGATGACGCCCGGCCGACGGAGGCAGGGACG
>NZ_JADKMA010000360.1 GCF_017676365.1 Streptomyces oryzae | reverse complement strand
GGGTACACCTACGGGCATACCGACCGGTCGGTGAATGGGGTGGGGGGTGCTGGGCGGGTTAGGGATGTCGGGCTCACGTTTCGGTGCGCCGAGGTGCGCCGTTCCGTCGCCGCATACGTTCCAGGAGCTCTTCGCGCCGGGCCGTCTGTGCTGCCGCCGCGCGGCGGTCCTTGTCCGCGACGCTTCCGCCGCGCGCGTTGCCCGCTGGGCGGCGGAGATGGTGGGGCTTGCTCACGGGGTCGTCTCCTTCTGTTCCGACTTCGGCAGCGGGCCACCGTGTTCGGGGTGACGGCGGAGCAGCACCCGGCAGTCCACGGCCTGCGACTCGTCCCCCACCTCTTTGGCCTCGGCCAGCCGCGCTTCCAGGGACTGACACGTCGGGCAGTTGTCGCGGGTAGTGGTCATTTACCTGTGCTCCCGTTTGTGGGGATGTCCTGCCATGACGGCGTTGCAGCTCCGCACGATCAGTGCATGGCCCTTCGCGCGGGCCGTCTCCCGGTCCCCGGCCAGCAGTTCGCATACGTCACACCCGGGCACGGGCTCCGGCTCGTCACGCCAGGCTGGAGGGGCCAACCCCATACCCGGCAGGGGGATTTGGGCGTGCGTACCCATGGCGACCCTCTCCTCTGTCACTCTGTGCGGTGGGCCGATCACAAGAGTGCGGCATCAACCGGCCTCCGAGGGCGGGTTTCAGCGCCCGACCTGCGGTTTGGTCACCGATGCATATGCACCGCCGGGTTGCCCGCGGAAAACAGGACCGCTGGAGAAGCGTGACCAGAGGGGTGGTCAGGGGAGTCATGGCCGAAGTAACCGACGCGGAGGGCCTGAACGGTGCGCCCGATCCACGGCGTGCCTTCGCCGAAGAATGCCGCAGCGCTCGCGAGCTGTACCCGTCCAGGCCGCTGTCCCAGACCGACCTGGCCCGGATGACCCGGACCTCCAAGAGCACCATTTCGCGGGTCGAGACCTGCCAAGGCCCCATCCCGGCCGACCTCCCGCCCCTCCTGGACCAGGTCTTCGAGACGGACGGACTCTTCAAGCGGCTGTATGAGGAGATCACCGCTCAGTCCTTCCCGGTCCACTCGCGACGGCGGATCGAACTGGAGCCGAAGGCCAGCCGCATCGCAGCGTGGTCACCCACTGTCGTACCCGGGCTCCTCCAGACGCCGGAGTACGCTCGCGCGCTCTTTCGTGAGGGCAACCCCCGGGCGAGCGAGTCGGAGCTTTCCACCAGGGTGCAGAACCGCATCGCACGACAAGCGATCCTCAAAGGCAGTTCCCCGCCTGATTTCTCCGTCATCGTCTGCGAGTCGGTGATCCGGCGGAAGGTGGGCACCGAAGCGGTGATGCGAGGACAGCTGGCCGCCCTTCTGGAGCACGGCAAGCGGCCCACCACCGTTCTCCAGGTGCTGCCGCTGGACGCGGGCACGCATGGCCTGATGGACGGGTCCATGTCGATCCTGACGACGGCGGAAGGAACAGTGGTCTATTCGGAGGGCGTGCGCTCGGGTGCGATCATCGAAGTACCGGCAGATGTCAGGCAGTTGTCCCGGTCCTACGATGTCCTTACGGCTTCCGCCCTCTCGCGTGATGCCTCTGCCCGGTTGATCGGAAAAGTTATGGAGGCACTGTGACCCCGCCCCCGAGCCCCGCCTGGGTCAAGTCCAGCTACAGCAACCAGGACGGCGGCAACTGCCTGGAATGGTCCCCCACCACCGCCGAGACGGCGGGCCACGTCCCCGTCCGCGACAGCAAAACCCCCCAAGGCCCGGTGCTGACCTTCCCCACCAACGCCTTCACCGGCTTCATCACAGCCCTCAAAACCGGAGAACTCTCCGCCTGATTCCCACAGCCATCGGACCGGCCCCCTCGAACAAGGCGAGCGAGGGGGCCGGTCCAGGCTCGGGTGCCTCCGCGCCGGACTCACCGCGAGGGAGCCGCCCATGACCCTGTTGGAAGACATCACCGTCGTTCGCCGAACCCCCGTACAACGAGACACCAGATGGCGTGGCGGCGAACTTCCGCCGCTTCCGTTCACAGGCCCGCAAGGCGACGTTTCGCGCGGCTCTCGCGCGTCCTGCGCCGCGAAGACGGGCGCCGGACATTCGGGTTGATCGAGCTCGCGGTGCGCGCGCCATGGCGCCGACTCGGCAGTGGCGAGGCGCACCCGTGGGACGGGGCCGACCTTCATGACGTGAGGGTGCTCGACCTGCGTCGGGTGGCGTCTTAGAGAAGCGGCCCGCTGTCCCAGCCCGCCTTCGCCGGGTGATCTGGTGCACACTTCTGTAAGGTGGTGTGCATGGCGGACAGGTCCTACTCGATCGTGGAAGCCCGCGCCCGCCTGGGCGCCATTGCGCGTGAGGTCAGCGCCACCCGTGAGCCGGCCGCCATCACCGACCATGGGCAGACCGTCGCGATACTGGTCAGCCCCGCCGACGCTCTCGAATTGCAGGAACTGCGGGCGCTGACTGCCTACCGCGCGCGCCAGGGCCGGGGCGAGGACGCCGGCATTTCGCACGACGAGGCGTACCGCCGCGTGTTCGGCGGATCCGAGGCGTGAGCTACGAGATCATCTGGGAGCCCGAGGCCCTCGCCCAGGCGGAGCGGCTGGCCAAGGAGGACCCCGCCGGAGTGCGGCAGGTGTTCACCGCTGTCGACCGCTTAGCCGACAATCCGCGGCCCGACGGCGCGTTCGGCAGCGCCGACTTACTGCGCATCCATGTCGGGGTCTACCGCGTCATGTACGAGATCAACGACCATACGGTCCGCGTCAGCGTGATCCACCTCGGACGCGCGCGCTGATCGGCCCACACATGCGCCAGGCCATACTCCGCCGGGGATGGGCGGCTCAGGGAAGCGGTCGGCCCGCGATGCCCGGTCGCCGTTGCCAGGGGCGGGGGCCGGGGAG
>NZ_JADKMA010000035.1 GCF_017676365.1 Streptomyces oryzae | reverse complement strand
GCCGCACCCCTCCCACCTCCAGCACGACCCCGTCCGCCCGGACGGCAACGGCCCGCACCCCGGGATAGGCGGACGGCTCGGGGGCCACGCCGCCCCTCCCCCACACGTACCGCGCCTCGTGCTCGGCGCCGCCCTCATCGGCGTACCGCCGGCTCGCGGGCACCGAGGGCAGGTTGCGCCAGCCGCCGACCCGCGCCGCGACCCGTGGCCGGCCCGGCGCGTCCCGTACCGCCTCGGCCAGCGCGGCGGCCAGCGCCGCGTACCCCGCACCGTCCGGTGCCGCCTCGGCGGCCTCAGGGGCGGTGGGCTCACCAGTCGGCTCGCCGGTCAACTCGCCGGTCAACCTCGCGAGATGCCGCTCGTAGAACCCGGTGTCCATGCGCGCCCCGCAGAAGTCGGGATGCCGCAGCGAGCGCACCAGCAGGTCCCGGTTGGTGACCGGCCCGTGCACCGTCGCCGTCTCCAGGGCGCGGGCCAGCTTCCGGATCGCGCCCTCGCGGGTGGGCGCCCAGGCGATGACCTTCGCGAGCATCGGGTCGTAGTGGACCCCGATCTCGCTGCCGTCGGCGACTCCGGCGTCCACCCGGACATCGCCGGGCACCTCCAGCCGCCACAGCCTGCCCGTCTGCGGCTGCCAGTCCCGCGCCGGGTCCTCCGCGTACAGCCGGGCCTCCACGGCGTGGCCCCGCGCGGGCGGCGGTCCCCCGGGCGGGAGGGGAGCGCCTTCCGCGACGGCGATCTGGTGCGCGACCAGGTCGATGCCGTGGACGCACTCCGTCACCGGGTGTTCGACCTGGAGCCGGGTGTTCATCTCCAGGAAGAGGGGTCCGCCCTCGGGCGGGACGAGGAATTCCACGGTTCCCGCGCCCACGTAGGCCACCGCGCGGGCCGCGGCCACGGCAGCGTCCTCCAGTGTGCGCAGCACCTGGCCGCTCAGCCCCGGCGCGGGCGCCTCCTCGACGACCTTCTGGTGGCGCCGCTGCAGGGAGCAGTCCCGGGTGCCCAGCGCCCATACGGCACCGTGCGCGTCGGCGAGCACCTGGACCTCGACATGCCGGGCCCGTTCGATGTACGGCTCGACGAACACCTCGCCGTCCCCGAAGGCCGAGGCGGCTTCCGCGCCCGCCGCGGCCAGTTCACCCTCGAGCGCGGCGAGTTCGCGGACGACCCGCATGCCGCGCCCGCCACCGCCCGCAGCCGCCTTGACCAGCACGGGCAGGTCGGACTCCCGGATCCGGTCCGGGTCGAGGGGCGCCGGCAGCGGCACCCCGGCCTCGCCCAGCAGCTTCTTGGCGGCGGTCTTGGACGCCATGGCCTCGATCGCGGCGGGCGGCGGGCCGATCCACACCAGCCCGGCGTGCTGGACGGCGCGGGCGAAGCCGGCGTTCTCGGAGAGGAAGCCGTAGCCGGGGTGCACGGCATCCGCGCCGGCGGCCACCGCCGCCTCGACCACCAAGTCCCCGCGCAGATAGGTGTCGGCGGGTGCGCTGCCCGGCAGCCGTACGGCGGCGTCGGCCTCGCGGACGTGCGGCGCGTCGGCATCGGCGTCGGAGTGCACGGCGACGGTGGCGATGCCCAGTTCGCGGCAGGTGCGGAAGATGCGCCGGGCGATCTCACCGCGGTTGGCGACCAGAACGGAACGGATCATTCGCTGCTCCCTCTCCCACTGCGCGCGGACACAGCGGCTCACATCCGGAAGATGCCGAAGCCGCCGCGGGCTCCGGACACCGGCGCGGTGTGGATGGCGGACAGGCAGATGCCGAGAACGGTGCGGGTGTCGCGCGGGTCGATGACGCCGTCGTCGTAGAGCCGTCCCGACAGGAACATCGGCAGCGACTCGCTCTCGATCTGCTGCTCGACCATGGCCCGCAGTCCGGCGTCGGCCTCCTCGTCGAAGGGCTTGCCCTTGGCGGCGGCCGACTCGCGCATCACGATCGACAGCACACCGGCGAGCTGCTGCGGGCCCATGACGGCCGACTTGGCGCTCGGCCAGGCGAACAGGAAGCGAGGGTCGAAGGCGCGACCGCACATTCCGTAGTGGCCCGCGCCGTAGCTGGCGCCCAGCAGCACCGACAGATGCGGCACCTTCGAATTGGAGACGGCGTTGATCATCATCGAGCCGTGTTTGACGATGCCGCCCTGCTCGTACTCCTTGCCGACCATGTAGCCGGTGGTGTTGTGGAGGAAGAGGAGGGGGATGTCGCGCTGGTTGGCGAGCTGGATGAACTGGGTCGCCTTCTGCGACTCCTCGCTGAACAGCACCCCCTGTGCGTTGGCGAGGATGCCGACGGGGTAGCCGTGCAGCCGCGCCCATCCGGTCACCAGGCTGGTCCCGTACAGCGGTTTGAACGCGTCGAACTCCGAGCCGTCCACGATCCGGGCGATCACCTCGCGCGGGTCGAACGGCACCTTCAGCTCGCCGGGCACGATGCCCAGCAGCTCCTCGGGGTCGTACAGCGGCTCCCGTACGGTCTCCGGGTCCGGGTCGGGGTGGGCCTTGCGCCAGTTGAGGCGGGCGACGACGCGGCGGGCCCGGCGCAGCGCGTCGGGCTCGTCCAGCGCGTAGTGGTCGGCGAGCCCTGAGGTGCGGGCGTGCATGCCGGCGCCGCCCAGCTCCTCGTCGTCGGCCTCCTCACCGGTGGCCATCTTCACCAGCGGCGGGCCGCCGAGGAACACCTTGGCGCGCTCCTCGACCATGATCACGTGGTCCGACATACCGGGTATGTAGGCGCCGCCTGCCGTGGAGTTGCCGAACACGACGGCGATGGTCGGAATGCCCGCCTCCGAGAGCCGGGTGAGGTCACGGAAGAGGGCGCCGCCCGGGATGAAGATCTCCTTCTGGCTGGGCAGATCGGCCCCGCCGCTCTCCACCAGATTGACGCAGGGCAGCCGGTTCGCGTACGCGATCTCGTTGGCCCGCAGCGCCTTCTTCAGCGTCCACGGGTTGCTGGCGCCGCCGCGTACGGTCGGGTCGTTCGCGGTGATCAGGCACTCGACGCCCTCGATGACGCCGATGCCGGTCACCAGCGAGGCGCCGGTGGTGTAGTCGCTGCCCCAGGCGGCGAGCGGGGACAGCTCCAGGAAGGGGGTGTCAGCGTCGAGAAGCAGCTCGATGCGTTCACGGGCCAGGAGTTTGCCGCGCTCGCGGTGGCGGGCCACGTACTTCTCTCCGCCGCCCGCGAGGGCCTTGGCGTGCTCGATCTCCAATTGTTCGAGCTTGCCGAGCATGGCGGCGCGGTTGTCCGCGTACTCCGGGGCCTGCACATCGAGGGCGCTGGGGAGGGCACTGCTGGGGGTGCCGGCAGGGGCGCTCATGGCAGGAAGACCTCCGGTATGTCGAGGTGGCGCGCGCGCAGCCACTCGCCGAGCGCCTTGGCCTGCGGGTCGAACCGGTGCTGCGAGGCCACCCCTGCGCCGAGGATGCCGTCGATCACGAAGTTGAGGGCTGCGAGGTTGGGGAGGTGGTGCCGGGTGACGTCCAGCTGCCGTGTCTCCGGGAGGAGTTCGCGGAGCCGGTCGACGGTGAGCGTGTCGCACAGCCATGCGTGGATGTCCGGGTCGGCGTCCCGCGCCCAGACGCCGATGTTGGCGCTCCCGCCCTTGTCCCCGCTCCGCGCCCCGGCGACGAGGCCGAGCGGGGCGCGCCGGGTCCGCGGGCTCTCCCGCTGTCGCGGAGCTCGGGGTACAGGGCGCGCAGGCTCCCGGTTCGGGGAGGGGGCGGGGCCGGAAAAAGAGACGTCCACCCGCGTACCGTCCGGCAGCACCGCGACGTGCGGCACCGCCTCAGCGGACACGTACGCCGCCTCGAACACCCCGTACGGCGCCCCTCGCGACGGCGGTGCCGTCACATGGAAGCCCGGGTAACTCGCCAGCGCCAGCTCGACAGCCGGGCCCGAGACGGCGCGGCCCACCACGCTCTCGTCCGGGTCCCGTACCACCAGCCGCAGCAGGGCGCCGGCCTCCTCCTGGACATCCGCGTCCATACGGTCCGTACGCACCAGGCTCCAGCTCACCTCCCGCGGACGCCGCACCCCGGGCCGCGCCAGGGCGGCCTCCATCTGTTCCTGTACGAGCGCCGCCTTGGCCGGCACGTCGAGCCCGGTCAGTACGAAGGTGACCTCGTTGCGGAAGCCGCCGAGCCGGGTGAGGCCCACCTTGAGCGTGCCGGGCCGCGGCTCGCCCCGCACGCCCTCGATACGGACCCGGTCGGGGCCCGCCTGGCTGAGCCGTACGGAATCCAGCCGGGCGGTCACATCGGGGCCCGGATAGCGCGGGCCCGCGGTCTCGTAGAGGAGCTGCGCCGTGACGGTGCCGACGGTCACGGCGCCGCCGGTTCCCGGGTGCTTGGTCACCACCGACGAGCCGTCTGCGGCGATCTCCGCCAGCGGGAAGCCCGGGTGGCGTACGTCGATGCCGTCCCGCACGAAGAAGGCGTAGTTGCCGCCCGTCGCCTGGGCCCCGCACTCCAGCACATGCCCGGCGACCACGGCACCGGCGAGCCGGTCCCAGTCGTCGTCCGCCCACCCGAAGTGCGCGGCGGCGCACCCGCTGACCAGCGCGGCGTCGGCCACCCGCCCGGTGACCACCACATCGGCACCGGCCCGCAGACACGCGGCGATCCCGGCGCCGCCCAGATACGCGTCGGCGGTCAGCACCCCCTCGCCCCAATTCCCCTCGCCCAGCAGATCGTCACCCTCGACATGCGCGACCCGCGCGGGCACGCCGACCCGCTCGCTCAACTCCCGTACGGCGTCGGCGAGCCCGGCCGGGTTGAGCCCGCCCGCGTTGGTGACCAGCGCGACGCCGCGCTCGCGGGCCAGGCCCAGTCCGTCCTCCAACTGCCGCAGAAACGTGCCGGCGTAGCCGCGCGCCGGGTCCTTCAGCCGGTCGCGGCCGAGGATGAGCATGGTGAGCTCGGCGAGGTAGTCGCCGGTCAGTACGTCCAGCGGGCCGCCGGTCAGCATCTCGGTCAGCGCGGTGAAGCGGTCGCCGTAGAAACCGGAGGCGTTGCCGATCCGCAGGGGCTCGCGCGGAGCACTGTCCGGGGTGCTCACGCCTCGTCCTCCAGCACCCTCCGGCCTGGGGGCACCCCCGGCCGAAGGCTGGGGGAGGGTGCGCGGCCCACCCCGGGCGGGCCCGCGAACGCCTGCGCGATGCCCAACCAGCGCTCGGCGTCGGGCCCTTCGGCCCGCAGTCCGGTGTCGTCGCGGTGCACCCGCTGGGTGACCAGCAGGCAGAAGTCCAGGGCGCTGCCGGTCACGCTCTGCGCCGCGCCCTCGGGCCCGTGTGCCCACACCTGGCCGCCGGGCCCGGTCACCTCCACCCGGAAGGGTTCGGCCGGCGGCTCCAGCCCGCGTACGGCGTACGCGAAGTCCCTGGCCCGCACGCCGATCCGTACAACGTGCCGCAGGCGGTCCGTCGGCTCGCGTACGACGCCGAGCGCTTCCGCGACATCCGTGCCGTGCGCCCAGGTCTCCATGATCCGCGCGGTCGCCATGCTCGCCGCGCTCATCGCCGTCCCGTACCAGGGCAGCCGGACGCCAGGCGCGAGTCCGGCCAGCGCCGCCTCCAGCGCCTCGCGTCCAGCCCGCCATCGCCGCAGCAACTCGTCCGGCGGCAGCCGGGCGCCGTCCTCGGCGCCCTCGTCGATGAAACTCCCCGCATCGGGGCGGGCCAGCTGCGCCTCGGCCTCCCGCCGGAAGCCTTCGGGGTCCGTCGCCGCGTGCAGCGCGCGCTGGTCCGTCCAGGCCAGGTGTGCGATCTGGTGCGCGACGGTCCAGCCGGCCGCGGGCGTCGGCGCCCCCCACGCGGTGTGCGGCAGGCCGGCGACCAGCCCCTCCACCTCCGCACTCTCGGCCCGCAGCTCCGCCAGCACCTCGCCGAGCACGCCCTGTGATACGGCCAACTCCCCGCCCTCCCTGTGTCCGTGGGCATGAGAGTGACAGCGCGGGCAAAAACAAGCAAGCGCGCTTGCATGACTTTTTCCCTCGCGGGTGGGCGGTGGTACGGCGATCATGGCCGAATGACGACCGAACGTGTGGGCCAGGAAGCGCTGCTTGCGTTGGCCGAGGGGCACCACGCCCGGACAGTGCGCCCGCTGGGCAGTTCGGAGGCTGCCGGGCACGCGGTGAAGGCATACGCCATCGAGGCGCCGGGCCGTACGGTGACCGAACAAGACGCGCGGGCCGCGCTGCGGATCGCGGCGGACCATCTGGCGTCGGCGCGGTTGCGGGGCTCGCTGGGGCTTTCCGTGCTGCTGCTGCACGCGGGCGGAGACGGCGACTATGTGCTGGTGCACACCTGGATCGAGGGCTACATGTCCGACCTCGCGGTCTTCACCGGACCGGCCGGCGACCTCGGCCAACTGCGGCCCGGCCGCTCAGGGCTCGCCCCGTGCGTGTGGGAGGCGGCAGTGCTGGCCCACGAGCGGGACGCGTTCACCCGGCATGTGCTGGATGGCACCTCGTCCCTGGAGGAGCGGCTGGCCGCCTGGCACGCGGACGTGCTCGAGGGCGAGGTGCGCTGAGCGGGCGGTGCGCTGAGAGAGCGCGGCGGCTTCCGGAGTTCCGGGGGCTACCCCTCCTCCGCCCCCTCCATCAACGCCTTGGCGCCGAGAACCTCGCGTTCCATGTCGGGCCGCAGGGTGCGCCGCAGCACCGGCTCGACCAGCAGGCGGAGGCCCGGCGGGAAGCCCATCTCGATCGTCCGCACCACCCGCGTCACGTCGCCCTCCGGCGTGCAGACGAAGCTCGCCGCGAAGCTGGACACCCGCCGCACGAGGCCGTTGTGCGGCGGAGGCGCGTAGCGGACGTGGACGGCCTCCCCCGGAGTGAGCTCCATCCGGGAGACCACTTTCGGCGCCGGGCCCGGAAGTCCCGGCAGCCGTGAGCGGAACTTGAACTCGGTGACGTTCTCCTCCCGGCGCACCCAGTCGATATGTCCCAGCTTGGCGTCGACCCGGGCGTACCGCTCCGGGTCCATCACCAGCCCCAGGAACGCGTCGGGGGTGCACCGTACGGTCTGCTCCACCGTCACTCGGATCATGAGGGAAACGGTATTGAATCCTCCCCTTCATAGTGAAGGGGATTCCTGGCTCAGGCTGCCTCTGGGAGCAGCGCTCCCGGGGGTCTTACGCCCTCGGCACCAGCCGGGTTGAGACCAGCCCGGTGGAGCATCACGCGGGCGGAGTTCTTGTCTCGGGGGGAGACGGTTCCGCACGCGGTGCACGTGTAGATGCGTTCCGACAGCGGCAGAGCGTGCTTGGTTCTCGCTCCGCACTGCGCGCAGTCCATGGTGGTGTGGGCCGGGTGCACCAGGTGCACGATCCGGCCGTGCTTGCGGGCCATCTCGGTCAGCGCCCGTTTGGTGGCGCCGATCGCCGCGTCGGCGGCCTTGCGGGCCATCGTCGACTTCGCGAGGAACCTGGGCTTGAAGTCCTCCATGGCGATCGCATCGTGGTCGCGGACGACGTTCTTGGCCCATTTGCGCCCGGTGTCCTGACGCTGCCGGGCGATCTTCGCATAGGTCTTCGCCCGCCACTTCTTCGCCTCCCGGTAGCCCTTCGACCCGGCCTGCCCCTTCTTCGGTTTGCGGCGGGCCATCATCCGGTCGTACCGGCCCAGCCTGGCCTGGGCTTTCTTCCCGTGCTGTGGATGCGGGAGGTCGTGGGCGTCGGACGTGGTGGTCGCGATCTCCTTCACGCCCCAGTCCACGCCGATCACCCCGCCGGTCTCCGGCAGGGGCAGTAGCCCGGCCGGGACCACGAAGCTCGCATACCAGTGCCCCAGGCTGTCCTGATACACGCGCACCGAGGAGGGCTCGGCAGGCAGCTCACGAGACCACACGGGCGTCACGACGATGCCCCCGGCCAGGTGCAGACGGCCGTCCTTCAGACGGAACCCGCGCCTTGTGTAGTTCAGACTCGCCAGCGCCTCGCGCTTCTTCTTCCAACCCGGCATCCCGGCCCGCTGCCGCTGCGGAAGGCCCTCCCGGATGTCCTTCAGCGCCTTCGCCCTGGACTTCCCGAAGTCGCGGATGAACTGCTGCTGCGGCACCGAACTGCCCTCACGCAGCCACGGAGTGCGGGCGCGGGCCTCGGTCAGCATCCTGTCCAGCTGCGCCGGACCGCACGTCTGCTTGTCAGCGCCGTCGGGCCGGGTCCTGTTGTGGGCATGGACCTGCTTCGACTTGGCCACGCTCTCGTTCCACACCCACCGGCACCGGTCCCACTCCGCCATCAGCGCGGCCAGCGCGGTCGAGGACACTCGCAGCCGGAACGTCCACCGGGCATGCCCGGCATCCCCCGCCACACCCTCACCCCTTCCACGACCCCCGGACCGAAAATCCGCAGCCTGCCAGCCCCTCGCGGCAAGACCGTACGTGCGACAGCCACACACCCGTACCAGATCACGCGATCACCACTCCAACTGGCGATCACCGGCACACCCGTTCGCATCCCCTGGCCCCGCCGCAGCCATACGGGCGCTCCGCGCTCACGGACCAGAGAGGCGGCCGCGCTCCACGCCGCAACACCGGGATGCGATTCTCCCCCGCAAGCGGGAGGTACCCCCACCCGGCGTGAACGCCGGGGCACCCTCGCAAGAAGGAGGTGACGGCCGCTCCCGTATGCCAGGCCCCCGTCCCAACCGTGATCGGGGGCCTGGCACCGTGCCCGGGATCAGTCGCGCGAGGTCAGCCCCTCCGCCAGCACCTCAGCCAGGTGCCGGCTCTTGAAACCGCCCAGCTGTTCCATCTGGGTACGGCACGAATAGCCGTCGGCCAGCAATTCAGTGCCCGGCTCCGCCTCCCGCAAGGCGGGCAGCAGCTGGTCCTCGGCGCAGGCCGCGGAGACCTCGTAGTGGCCCTTCTCGAAGCCGAAGTTGCCGGCCAGGCCGCAGCAGCCGCCGCTGAGGGAGCCGGTCAGTCCGGCGCTCTCCCGCAGCCGGCGCTCGGCGGCGTCGCCGATGACGGCGTGCTGGTGGCAGTGGGTCTGCCCGGCGACAGGGCGGTCGATACGGGGCGGCTCCCAGTCGGGGGCCTGCTCCTCCAGGGTCTGCGCGAAGGTGCGGACGGCCTTGGCGAGCCGCTTCGCACGCGGGTCGTCGCTCAGCAGCTCGGGGACGTCCGTCTGGAGGGCTGCCGCACACGGCGGCTCCAGGACGGAGACGGGCAGGCCAGCGTCCAGGGCCGGTTCCATCACGTCCAGGGTGCGGCGCATCACCGTACGGGCCCGGTCGAGCTGGCCCGTCGAGACGTAGGTGAGACCGCAGCACACCTGCTTGGGCGGTACGACGGGACGCAGGCCCGCGTCCTGGAAGACCCGCACCGCCGCCGAACCGGCCTCCGGGGAGAGGTAGTTGGTGAAGGTGTCCGGCCACAGGACGACCGGCTTGCCGGTGGCCGAGGCGCGGCCCGGCTGCTTGCGCCACCAGTGCGTGAACGGCGTACGGGGCAGCGCCGGAATGTCCCGTTCGGGGGCCAGCCCGCCCAGCCGCTTGGCGAGCGCCGCCAGCGGGGGCACCTTGGCGCCCGCGTTCAGCAGCGGCACCGTACGGGTGGCGGCGGCCAGCCGCAGCCAGCGCGGCAGCCAGCCCATCGAGTAGTGCGCCATGGGGCGGCGCTTGCCAGGTGTGCCGGCGGCGGCGTCGCCCTCGTAGTAGTGGTGCATGAACTCCGCCTTGTAGGTGGCCATGTCCACCCCGACGGGGCAGTCGCTGCGGCAGCCCTTGCACGACAGGCACAGATCGAGCGCGTCGTGCACCTCCTCGGACTGCCAGCCGTCGGTGACGACCTCCCCGGCGAGCATCTCGTGCAGCAGCCGGGCCCGCCCGCGCGTGGAGTGCTTCTCCTCACCGGTGGCGCGGAAGGACGGGCACATGACGCTCGCCCCCGCCGACTCGTTGCGGCACTTGGCGACGCCCACGCAGCGGCGTACGGCGGCGGAGAAGTCGCCCCCGTCGTGCGGGTAGCCGAACTCCACGTCGACCGGCTTGCGCGGCAGCGGCGCGAAGCGCAGGTTGGCGTCCAGCGGGTCGGGACGGACGAGCACGCCGGGGTTGAGGCCGTCGACCGGGTCCCACAGGTCCTTGAACCGGCCGAAGAGGGCGACCATCTCCTCGCCGTACATCCGGGTCAGCAGCTCGGCGCGGGCCAGGCCGTCGCCGTGCTCGCCGGAGAGCGAGCCGCCGTGCTGCACGACGACATCGGCCAGCGCCACGGAGAAGTCCCGGAACTTGGCGATGCCCGCCTCGCCCAGCAGGTCGAAGTCGATCCGTACATGGATGCAGCCGTCACCGAAGTGCCCGTACGGCAGCCCGCGCAGCCCGTACTCGCGCAGCAGCTTGCGGAAGTCCCGCAGATAGGCGCCGAGCCGGGGCGGGGGCACCGCGCAGTCCTCCCAGCCGGGCCACGCCTCGGCGCCGTCCGGCATCCGGGTGGCAGTGCCGGAGGCGTCCTCGCGGACCCGCCACAGGGCGCGCTGTCCGGCCGGGTCCACCACGAGGGTGTGGTCGGTGGTGCCCTCGCGTGCCGCGCGGCACAGCTGCTCCGCGTTGGCCCGCGCATGCGCCGCGTCGTCGCCGCCGACCTCCACGAACAGCCAGGCCCCGCCCTTGGGGAGGGAGGCGCGGGCCGCGTCGCCGACCAGGTCGTTGGCCATGCCCTCGACGGTCAGGGGGTGGTACTGCAGCAGCCCGGCCGCCGCCTCGGCCGCCGCCGACTCGTCCGCGTAGCCGAGTACGGCCAGCACTCGGGCGCCCGGCGTGGGCACCAGCTTGACGGTGGCGCGGGTGAGCACGCCCAGGGTGCCCTCGCTGCCGGTGAAGGCGCGCGCCCAGTCCTCGCCCTTCTCGGGGAGGAGTTCGTCCAGCGCGTAGCCGGAGATCCGGCGGGGCAGCTCGGGGAACCCGGTGCGCAGCCGGGCCAGTTCGCCCTGGACGAGGGAGGTGGCGCCGCTGCGCAGCCGCTCGGGCACGCCCGCGCCGCCCCGCGCCAGCCGGGCCCGCTCGCCGCCGTAGGTGAGCACTTCCAGCTCGTGCACGTTGTCGGCGGTGGTTCCCCAGGCGACCGAGTGGGAGCCGCAGGAGTTGTTGCCGATCATCCCGCCGATGGTGCAGCGGGCGTGGGTGGAGGGGTCGGGCCCGAAGGTGAGCCCGTAGGCGCCGGCGGCGTTGCGCAGGTCGTCCAGGATGACGCCGGGGCGTACGACAGCCGTGCGGCTGTCCGGGTCCAGATACTCGATGGTGCGCTGGTGCCGGGTGAAGTCCAGCACCACGCCCAGCCCGGTGGCCTGCCCCGCGATGGAGGTCCCGGCCCCGCGCGCCACCACGGGGACGCCCTGCTCACGGCAGACGGCCAGCACGGCCGCCACATCGTCGTCGTCCTTCGGCGCCACCACGCCCAGCGGCACCCGCCGGTAGTTGGAGGCGTCCATCGTCATCAGCGCTCTGTCCTGGGCACCGAACTCCACCTCGCCGCCGCGCACTGCTGCGCGCAGTGCCTTCTCCAGCTCCCGGGCGACCGATGCGTCTGCCGCGTCCGCCGCTTCTGCCCTACGTGCGTCTCCCATGCGCACAGAGTGCACGCTGACCGGGGCCGGGCGCTGCCCCTGCGGGATCTTTCGTGTCTGTGGTCCGCGTCACGCTGCCGCTCGGCCGTCGAAAAGCGTCTGACCTGGGGATCAGCCGATTTTTGTCAGCCCGCCGATCCGGAACAAGACGGGTCGCGAAGCTGTCCAGCTTGGCCATTGATGGCCGCCTGCGGAGGGTTCGCGCTCACTTCCGCGTACGGCTCACCCCGCGTACGGATCGGGCGCCGTGAACGTCTCCAGCAGCCGGGGCGGCGCGGCCTGCTGCCAGGAGTCGACGACGATGTCCCGCAGCTCCGTCATGTCCTCCAGCGCCACCAGCCGCGCCCGCACCCAGTTGGAGCCGGCCTCGTGCGGCGGCACCCAGAACTTCTCCGGCTCGGCGGCGATCAGCTCGCCCCGCTCCAGGCGCGGGCAGCGCACCGCGAACGAGGACTCGTCGTCCGGCATGGTGAGGAACATCTTCCCCGCCACCCGGAAGGTCGGCATGGACCACGCCTCCACCTCCTTGGTCTCGGGGAGAGCAAGGGCGAGGCGCCGTACGTCGTCGGGGCCGGGCCGCCGGGCACTGGGTCTGTGACCTGCTGTCATACGCCCAGCTTATGAGCCGCGGCCGGCTTTGGGGGTCCATCTTCCGTCTCAGGCGCTGGAACGCTGACGAGGCGATCTGGACGGCGGCACTAGGCTTGCCCCGTGGCTGATCTCCAGATTCCCGCTGACCTCAAGCCCGCCGACGGCCGTTTCGGCTCGGGCCCCAGCAAGGTGCGTCCGGAGGCGCTCAGCGCCCTGGCTGCGACCGGTACCTCCCTCATGGGCACCTCCCACCGGCAGGCGCCCGTCAAAGACCTGGTCGGAAAGGTGCGCGAAGGCGTACGGAGCCTCTTCTCGCTGCCCGAGGGGTACGAGGTCGTACTCGGCAACGGCGGCTCCACCGCCTTCTGGGACGTGGCGACCCACGGCCTGATCGAGCACAGGTCCCAGCACTTGTCGTTCGGCGAGTTCTCCTCCAAGTTCGCCAAGGCCGCCAAGCAGGCGCCGTGGCTGGGCGAGCCCAGCGTGATCCAGAGCGACCCGGGCACCCACCCCGAGGCCCGCGGCGAGCAGGGCGTCGACGTCTACGCGCTGACCCACAACGAGACCTCCACCGGCGTCGCCATGCCGCTGCGGCGCGTGCCGGGCGCCGACGACGGCTCCCTCGTCCTGGTGGACGCCACCTCCGGCGCCGGCGGACTGCCCGTCGACATCACCGAGACGGACGTCTACTACTTCGCGCCGCAGAAGTCCTTCGCCGCCGACGGCGGGCTGTGGATCGCGGTCTTCTCCCCCGCGGCCATCGAGCGCGCGGAGCGGATCACCACCTCGGAGCGCCACATCCCGGCGTTCTTCGATCTGCAGACGGCGATCGACAACTCGCGCAAGAACCAGACGTACAACACCCCGGCGCTGGCCACGCTCTTCCTGCTGAACGACCAGCTGGAGTGGATCAACGGGCAGGGCGGGCTGGAGTGGGCCGTCTCCCGCACCGCGGACTCCTCCTCGCGGCTTTACGGCTGGGCGGAGAAGGCGTCGTACGCGGCGCCGTTCGTCGCCGACCCGGAGCAGCGCTCGCAGGTCGTGGGCACGGTCGATTTCGCCGACGGGGTGGATGCTGCGGCCGTGGCCAAGGTGCTGCGGGCGAACGGTGTCGTGGATACCGAGCCCTATCGGAAGCTGGGGCGCAATCAGCTGCGGGTCGCCATGTTCCCGGCCGTCGAGCCGGCGGACGTCGAGGCGCTGACGGCTTGCATCGACTGGGTGATCGAGCGCCTCTGAGCTTCGCGCAGGCTGGGGAGGGGGTGCCCCTGTTCCACCGTTGCAGGCTGCGGGTGCGCTGTGGTTGCGCGCGCAGTTCCCCGCGCCCCTGACGGGGCAACGCCCCATGCGGGGTAGCATCCGTTCCCGGCCCGCCGGGTACGGGCATCCCCATGAGCACCCCCACCACTGGCTTTCAGCTCTTCGCACGGGAGCGACACGTACGGCTGACGACGTACGAGCGGGAGGGCACCCCCGTCGGCCACCCCACGCGGATCGCCGTCGAGGGCGACCGCGCATACGTACGCATCCACGCGCGCGCCAGGCAGCGGGAGCACATCGAGCGCTACCCGGAGGTGGAGCTCGCCGCTGCCACCCTCACCGGCACCCCCGCAGGGGCGCCGATGAAGGCGCGGGTGCGGGAGCTGCGGGACAGCGAGGCGCGGCACGCCGCCGCGCAACTGGCCCGCAGACACCCGCTGACGCAGGGCATCCTCGTACCGCTCGGCTACCGGCTCATGCTCGCCCGGCCGGTCCACTACGAACTGCGGCTGGTCGGCGAGTAGCCGCTGCGGCCGTCACCTGCCGAGGCGCTGGAACCGGCCTACGGCCAGCGGCAGGAAGACGGCCGTGAGCGCCAGCGGCCACACCACCGCCATCAGCGCCGAGTGCTCCTCGATCCAGCTGCCCCCGCTCGGCAGCGGGTTGCCGTACAGCTCGCGCACCGCGTTCGCGGTGGCCGAGACGGGGTTCCACATGGCGATGGCGCCGAGCCAGTCGGGCATCTCGGACGGCGGGGTGAAGACGCTGGAGACCATGCCGAACGGGAAGGCGACGGCGAACAGGTTCCCCGCCGACTCCTGGTTCCTGGCGAGCAGGCCGAGCAGCACGCCGACCCATATCAGCGCGAACCGCAGCAGGAGCAGCAGCGCGAACGCCCACAGCGTGGCGAGCGGGCCGCCGTCCGAACGCCAGCCGACGACCAGCGCGATGACCGCCAGTACGGCCAGATCGAGCGCCGCGTGCAGCACGTCGGAGACGCCGCGCCCGGTGACCACAGCGGACGGCGCCATCGGCATCGAGCGGAAGCGGTCGGTGACGCCGCGCTCCTTGTCCACGACGACGGCCATGGCCGTGTTCATGAAGCCGAACGCCATCGTCATGGCGAACATGCCGGGCATCGCGTAGTCCTTGTAGTCCACCCCCTCGCCGACGTCCATGGCGCTGCCGAAGACGTAGACGAACAGCAGCACGGACACGATCGGGAAGCCGAGCTGCCAGGCGATCAGGGAGGGCTGTTTCACCAGGTGGGTCAGGTCGCGGCGGACGATCGTCCAGCAGTCGGCGGCGGCCCAGTACAGCCGCCGTCCCACACCCTCCCGCTCCGCGGTCTGTGCGACGGCGCTCATACGGTGACCTCCAGGTGCTCCGTGCTCTCCCGCTGCTCGGCGCGGTTGCCGGTCAGGGCCAGGAAGACCTCGTCCAGGGTGGGGCGGCGCAGGCCGATGTCGGCGACGGCCACTCCCTCGTCCTGGAGCCGGCGCGCCACCGCGGTGAGCGCGGCCACCCCGTCGGCGACCGGCGCGTGGACGCGCAGCTCGGCGGCGTCGGTCTCCGGCTCGGCCCCCTGGGCCGCGACCCGCGCCACGGCCGCCCGGACGGCGGGCACCTCGCGGGGCTCGGCGGCGACGACCTCGATCCGGTCACCGCCGATCGCCCGCTTGAGCCCGGCCGGGGTGTCCTCGGTGACGTTGCGGCCCCGGTCGATGACGGCGATCCGGTCGGAGAGCTTGTCGGCCTCGTCCAGATAGTGGGTCGTCAGTACGACGGTGGTGCCCTGCTCGGTCAGTCCGCGCACGGCGTCCCACACCTCGCTCCGGCCGCGCGGGTCGAGTCCGGTCGTGGGCTCGTCGAGGAAGAGCACCTCGGGCGCCAGGATCATGCTGGAGGCCAGGTCGAGCCGGCGCCGCATACCGCCGCTGAAGCCCTGCGGCTGCTTGTCGGCCGCCTCGGCGAGCCCGAACTGGTCGAGCAGCTCGGCCGCCCTGCGGCGGGCGCGGTCGGCACCGAGGTGGAAGAGGCGGCCGAACATCTCCAGGTTCTGCCGGGCGGTGAGGATCTGGTCCACCGCGGCGTGCTGCCCGGTGAGACCGATCCTCCGGCGCACCGCGCGGGGGTCGCGGCCCACGTCGTGTCCGCCGACGGTGGCGCGGCCCCCGTCGAGCCGGATGAGGGTGGACAGGGCGCGTACGGCGGTGGTCTTGCCCGCGCCGTTCGGGCCGAGCAGCCCGAAGACGGTGCCGCGGGGGACGGTCAGATCGAGGCCGTCCAGCGCGTGCTTGTCGCCGTAGGTCTTGCGGAGCCCTTCGGCGACGACGGGGTGCTGTTCCGTTGATCGTGGTCGTGGTCGTGGTGGTGCGGTCATCTCTCCCCTTCTCGAATCTGGGTACGCTGTACCCAGATGAAAAAGCGTACAGCCTACGCAGATCTGCGCAAGGGAATTTCCTACGATGGCCGCACCATGACGACAGAGCACAGCGCCGACACAGAGCACACCGCCGCCGGCGAAGGACTCACCCGGCTCGTCCGCAGCCTCGACCTGCTGTGGGGCCGCGCAGGGCAGGACCGTCCCGCGCGCGGGCCCAAGCCCGGCCTGACCCTCGCGCAGATCGTGGCCACCGCCGTCGAACTCGCCGACCGCGAGGGCCTGACCGCCCTGTCCATGCGCCGCGTCGCGGGCGAACTGGGCGTCGGCACCATGTCCCTGTACCGCTACGTCCCCGGCAAGGACGAGCTCGTCGCCCTCATGTGCGACCACGTCCTCGGCTCACCGGGCGAGCTGGAACAGTCCCGCGGCAAGGACTGGCGCACCACTCTGGAGCTGATCGCCGAGAGCTCCTGGGAGCTCTACACCACCCACACCTGGCTCATCCAGGTCAACCAGGCCCGCCCGGTCCTGGGCCCCAACTCCATGGCCGACCTGGACTTCGCCCTGACGGCACTGGACGGCCTCCCGCTCAGCGGCCAGGAGAAGATGAACATCCTGGTCGCCGTCGACAACCTCGTCATGGGCGCAGCCCGCTCCCACGTCCTGTACCAACAGGCGGCGCAGCAGTCCGGCGTCAGCGACGAGGAGTTCTGGCACACCCAAGAGCCCTACATCGTGCGTGGCATGGAAGAGGGCGGCTTCACCCGCCTGGCCGCCCTCCCCGACGACGCCTTCGCCACCGACCTCGCCGACAGCACCCGCTTCGCCGTCCGCGCCCTCCTGGACGGCTTCCAACTCCTGCTGGACCAGCGCAGGTCGGCCCCGCCCCGGCAGTAGCCTCCAAAGCGTCACCCCCTCAGGGGGTGACGCTCCTGGAAGGGGACCGGGGCCGCCCGGGGATGGCGGGACTCTTGCCGCAGTCCGAGAACTTCGAGTTCGATTCGAGTTCGGCGAGCCGGTTGAAGCTTCGGGGAAGGTCTCAAGCCGACGCGGAAATTCGGCTTAGCCCCGTCCGCGGCTCCAAGGCACCCCACTCCCTGACAGGCAACCTCTCTGCGTCCGTTTCGTTCAAGATGACGGCGACGGTGACCCATTACCGTCACCGTCATGAACGGCACCGACAAGGAATCCCGCCACCTCAGCGTCCACATCGACCGCCCCGTCGAGGATGTCTACGCCTACGCCTCGGACCCGGCCAACCTCCCCGCGTGGGCCCACGGTCTGGGTGGCTCCATCGAGAAGGTGGACGGTCAATGGGTGGCGGAGTCCTCCCCCATGGGCCGGGTCCTGGTGACCTTCGCACCCGTCAACGAGCTGGGCGTGCTCGACCACGACGTCACGCTGCCCTCCGGAGAAACCATCTACAACCCGGTCCGCGTGATCGCCGACGGCCCCCAGAGCGAGGTGGTGTTCACCCTTCGCCGCCGGCCGGGAATGAGCGACGCGGACTTCCAACGCGACGCCGCCAAGGTCACCGCCGACCTGTCCCGGCTCAAGGGACTGATGGAGTCCGCGTAGGTGAGCCCGCGGGAAACCCGCGCCGAACCCGCACGTCGATTCACGTCTCCGCTTGGGCCGCCTGCACCTCAGCGCGTTTCGCTTCCGCCACGCCGTCGGGGAAGGCGGCAAGCAATTCAACGGCCTCGCTTCGATGTCGCTGTGCCTCTGGAGACGCTCCCTGGCTGGTCAGCGCTTCGGCGAGGCGGGCGAGGGAAAGCGCCAACGACCAACTGTCGTTCCTGGCACGGAACGTCGAGCACGCGCGCCGGTGGAACGCGATGGCGTCCTCGGCGCGCCCGAGCAGGAGATATGCCTCGCCGGTTGTGTCCCACGCGGCGGCCTGCAGATCGGTACGGCCGACTCGTTGGAACAGTACAGCGGCCTGTTGCAGATGCCCAAGAGCGTCGGCGCCGTTCTCCTGGGCCAGGCAGACACGTCCCAGTTCCAGGAGAGCGAGGGCCTCGAAAAGGGTTCCATCGGCCTCACCTGCGATGGCCAATGCCTGCTCGGCCAGCTGGTTCGCCTGCGAAGAACGGCCGGCTCGCCGATGAACGGCCGACAGAAGCGTGAGCGCTTCAGCCCGCTCCAGCGGCTCGTCCGCGTCAGCCAGAAGGGAGGCTGACCGGCTCAGCCACGACTCCGCCTGGTCGAGGTCGTCCTGTTCCAGAAGCGCCCATCCGAGGTTGCGGCTGAAGGCCCCGACGTAGACGGGATCATCGAGTCCACGCGCCTGCTCCAGCGCCCGCTCGAAGCAGGCTGCGGCGTCATCGACGCGGTGGGCGAGCATATACGCCACCCCCATGCCGTTGGCGGCCCGCGCGTGTCCGAAGGTGCTGCCGAGTTCCCGGAAGATGCTCAGGGCGGCGTCGAAGCACTCTTCGGCCTCGGACAGCCGGAAGAGATGCCGGTAGGCGATGCCCAGATTGTCGAGAGTGATGGCTTCCCCGTACCGGTCACCCGCCCTACGGGCGGACTCGAGAGCTACTCGCTGGGCGGGCAGCCAAGCGTCGGCCGGCTCCCGGTCTGCGATGACCATCGTCAGAACAGCGGGAATCTGCCAGGCGATCCGGTCCATCCCGGCAGAGCTCGCGATGCGGACCGCCGTGGCGAGGTTGTCGCGCTCGGTTTCGTACCAGGCGATCGCCGCTTTCCCGTCGTCGAAGGCCGTCGGGCGAACGCGGTCGTCCACCGCTTCGAGCGTGAGCTGCATGGTGTACGCACCCGAGCCCGCTCGAGCGGCGGCAGCGGCGGAGTGCAGGTACCAACCGAGGACCCGCTCCAGCGCAGCGCGCCGGTCGTCGGCCGATTCCTCACGCTGCGCCTGGTCAATGGCGTAAGCGCGCAGCAGGTCGTGGAATTGGTAGCGGTCATGCCCGCACTCTTCCAACAGGTGCACACTGGCGAGGTTGTCGAGGTGACGCCGGGCATGGGAAGGGGTGGATCCCGAGAGAGCCGCGGCGGCCTCCACCCGGAAGTCGGGACCGGGATGCAGGCCCAGTAGCCGGAACATCCGAGCAGCTTGCGGGGTGAGGGCGCGATAGGACCAGGCGAACACCGTACGCACTGCGTCCGCTTCGCCGGCCCCCTCCTCGCCCGCCTCCTCGCCGGTCGCCGACAGTGCGTCCCACAGCCCGGACTCGTCGCGCAGGTCCGTGATCAGGTCGCGTAGCGGCATTCTCGGGCGGGCCGCGGCTCGTTCGGCCACAATCCGCAGAGCGAGCGGCAACCGCGCGCAAAGGCGTGCCAGTTCGGCGAGTTCCGCGTCGTCGTCCTCGGCGCGGTACCCGGCGATGATGCTGCGCAACAACCGGACGGATTCGGCTTCCGACAGCGTCTCCACACTCACACGATATGCACCTTCCCGTGCCACCAAACCCGACATTCGTGTACGACTCGTCGTGACGACCAGGCAGCCCGGAGAACCCGGCAGCAGCGGACGGATCACCCCGGCGGTAGCGGCGTTGTCCAGCACGACGAGCACGCGCCGGTCGGCCATCACCGACCGGAACAGTTCTGCGCGCGATTCCTCACCGGCCGGGATACGCCCCACCGGCACATCCAGCGCGCGCAGAAACCGGCCGAGAACATCCGTGACGGTCATCGGTGGTCCAGGATCGTATCCGTGCAGGTTGACGTACAACTGGCCGTCGGGGAAGTGCCCCTTCGCACGGTGCGCCCAGCGGACGGCGAGCGTCGTCTTGCCCACACCGGCCGTACCGACGACAACGGCGATGCGTAACGCCTCCGAATCCTGATGAGCGCCCGGAGGGTCGTCCAGCAGACCGTCCAGCGCCCGCAACTCGGCAGCCCTGTTGACGAAGCCCCGTACGTCCCCCGGCAACTGCGCGGGGCGGGGCGCGGGAGCGAGCGCCGCCGCGTGAACGTGCAGGTCGCCGCTGACCTGGCCGGCTTGGACGACGCTGCTCGCGGAGCCCGAGAGGTCGTTGTGGGTGCCGGCGTGCGGCCCGGCCGCCGGCACCCGCCCATGCTCGCCCTGTCTCTCCGTCACGTCCCCGTCCCCTCCTCGCCGGCCGCCCTCAGCCGGACTACCCCTGAACCGATACACCGAACCGAGTAATCCGTCAGGGGGAAACTTCGAATGGCTTGTTCTTACCGCTATCACTTGCTAGATGCAGAGTTGAGCACCGGTAGGGGCGTCTGATCAGTAGAGTGCCCGGGAGATGCCGGGGAGACAGGGAGACAGGGGGAAGAATATGAGGATTACGTTCGTCGGTGGCTCCACCGGTCAAGGGGGTTCACCGCGGTTGTACCGGGACGAGGAAAGCGGCGACTTCATCGTCCAGGGCTATGTGATCAACGACCCGGCCGATCTGACGCAGATGAAAATCCCCAGCGGCGAAACTGTCGTCCGAGTGCCGGCCTCTCTTTTCGCCTACTTGCCGAAGGACGAGGCGAATGGAGTCTCTTGACGCGGAAGGCTGGGCCCGGCTGTTCAATGACTGCCAGGTGTCGGCCTGCCACCTGGAAATGCGTGACCACTATGCGGTGGCGGAGGAAAGGGCCGATGTCGAGAAGTGGCGGGCCGGTGAGTGGGGCCCCGAGCAGGATGCCGCGAGCAAGGCCGGCTGGCTGGATCTGATGCGGGCCACCTCGGCACGCGGGGTACGGATTCGCCGCACCCGGATCATTTCCGAACCAGTAACCGAGTACATTCAATTCGAGCACGAGGGAACGCCGCAGAACATCGCGGCCGGGGAAGAGGTGCGCTGGCTGCCTCGCTCACGCGCCTCCGGCCTTTCGCTGCCGGGCAACGACTGCTGGATCTTCGACAGTGCGACCGTACTGTTCAACCATTTCACCGGGGATGGCGGCTGGGTCGGCAACGAACTGAGCACCGATCCCCAGGTCGCAGAGCTGTGCACGAAGGCTTTCGAATCGGCCTGGAAACTGGGCATTCCGCACAGTGAGTACACCTTGCCCCACTCAGCAAGCTGAGTACCGCCGCTCCGCTTTACGAGGAGAACAGTGAGATGTCGACCCCGCTGCGCATCGGTGTGATCTCTTCCGGACCCGCCGAGTTCTCCACGATCCATGCGGCTTGCACGGACGCCGGTCACCTCCCGGTCGGCTACTTCTACGGCCGTTCCCTCCGCTCAGGTGGCCCGAATCTCCCCGACGCCGGCGAGACAACGGCATCGATTCTCGAAGCCGTTCCTCCCGGAATGGACCTGCTGCTCCCGGGCAACATCGACGGCCTCGCTCTCGCGCTGCAGGGTTACCGGCCCGACCTGCTGATCGTCTTCGGCTTCGCCTGGAAGCTGCCCTCTTCCGTACTGGCCGTTCCGCGACTTGGCGCGCTCAACATTCATGTGTCCATGCTGCCGAAATACCGGGGCCCTGCGCCGCTCCTCTGGGCAATCCGCAACGGCGACCCGACCAGCGGAATCACCATCCACCGGATGGACAGCGGATTCGACACCGGAAACATTCTCGCCCAGCAGGACGGAATTCGCCTCACCGACGACATCAGTTGGGCAACCTACTGCGCCGAGGCGATGCCGGTCGTCCGTGATCTGCTGCGCAGATCGCTGGAGCGGGCAGCAGCCGGGGACGCCGGGGAGCCACAGGATCACTCCAAGGCCAGCTATGCGGGGTTCATGGAAGCCGCGTTCTCCCTCGTCCGCTGGTCCGACAGCGCCGAGACGATCCACAATCAGGTCAGGACACACCGCTTCATGCGCTCGCCCGACCGTCCCGTCGCCAAGGTCGGCGACAGCTGGCTGCACCTCATCCGCACCAGTCTCGAGCCGGCCGGCGGGCTCTCGGTCGTGTGCGGCGACGGCAGGCCGCTGTGGATCACGGAGTCGGCAGCGGGGCAGCCGCCGAGAGAGGCACAGGGAGTCGACGCATGATGCCACCAGGAACATGGCGGCGAGTTGACCGGTGTACGGCGGGCCTCAGTCGCGGCCGCGGCTGAAGAGGCGGCGCAGGCCGAACCAGGCGATCAGGGCGGCGATGAAGGTGCCGGCGCCGAGGGTGAGGTTGCGGTTGTCGTCGGAGGACGAGCCGTTGTCGCCGCCGCCCTTCGAGGACTTGGGGCTCCGCTCGGACGATTCCCTCGCGCCGGGCGGCTCCGCCTCGCCGTGCAGGCGGACCGGCTCGACGCCGCTGCCTGCGCCCTCGGAGCCGTACATCAGCGTCCGTCCGTCGGGGGCGAAAGTGACCGACTCGCCCTGCCGTTGGAGCGGCACGGACACGGAACCGATCTTTTCCGGCTTGCCGTTGCGCCACTTGTAGGCGTAGGAGCTGAAGTAGCCGCGCAGCACCAGCCGGGAGCCGTCCGGTGAGAACGCGCCGTCGGTGGCCTCGAAATCTATCTTCGCGACGCGGGTGAAAGTGTTGACGCCGCCGGGGTTCAGCTTCTCGGGGCCCGCGTAGAGGCCGCCCTTGCCCTTGTCGCTCTTGCTGGCGATGTAGACGCGGCCGGTCTTCGGATGCACCATCAGCGACTCGGCGTTGCGCGGGCCGTCGGCGTACCGAACGGTGTAGCGGGTGGGGGTGACGGTCACATCGCCGCGCAGCCGCTTCGGTTCGGGGAAGCGGTAGATCCACACCTCGGACCAGGAGCCGTCCAGGTTGTCGCCGATGTCGCCGACGTAGACATTGCCGTCAGGGCCGACGGAGATCCCCTCGACGTCCCTGGGCTTGATGCCGCTGAGCGTGACGCGGCTGACGGTCTTGCCGGTGCGGCTGTCGACGGCGTAGACGTACGGGCCGTCGTCGGAGTCGTTGTGGGTCCAGTAGATGCCCTGGTGCGCGCGGCCGGCGGCCAGGCCGCTGGACTCGGTGATCCGGGAGTCGCGGATGGTGAAGCCCTGCGGCCCGTCCTCGGCGACGGCCGACGGGGCCGCCGTCATCCCGGCCAGCACCACGGCCACCAACCCGGTACCGACCCCGAACCCGACCCCACGCATACGCACAGACATGGCACCCAGTGTCCAGCATCACGGTGCGGCCCTGCGCGCCATCCCTCAGGATGTGCGAATGCGTGTTCTCTTCGTCGGCGACTCGATGACGATCGGAGCCGGGGGAGATCACACCTGGCGCTACCGGATGTGGCAGCACCTCACACGCACCACCCCGCACGGGAGCTGCGCGATCGTCGGCCCCCGCACCGCGCTGCACGAGGACAGTCACGCCTACGCCGACCCCGGCTTCCCGCACCACGCGCGGGCCCATCTCGCGGGCTGGGGCGCGGGGTGGCTGCACATGGCGCCGGTCATCGAGGAGACGGTCGCGACGTACCGCGCCGACACCCTGCTGGTCTCGCTCGGGCTGATAGACCTCGGCTTCTACGCCGACGCTGAGCAGACGCTGGCCAACGCGGAGCTCTTCCTGGCCCGGGCACGCGCCGCCAACCCGACTGTGCGGGCGGTGCTGTTGCCCGTCATCCCGAACGTGCGGGCGGCCACCGACCCGGAGTTCGCCGCGGAGTGCGTACGGTTCAACACCCTGCTGGCCAAGGCGGTCGCGGAGCTGTCGGAGCCGCGTTCGCCGTTGCTGCTGGCCTCGGCGCCCGCGGACTGGTCGCCGGAGCGGGACACCTACGACGGGACCCACCCCTCCGCAGAGGGGGAGCACCGGATGGCCGCCGCCTTCGCCGAGGCGCTGCACCAGGCGTGGGACGTGGGCGGGCCGTACCGCGCCGCACCGGCTCTTTGACCGTATCCCGGGCGGATTCCGGTTCAAGTCCGGTTAAATGCGGCAAAATCCAGCCAGGTGACGTACCTTTCGCGTCGGAACCTCGCACGGGCTCCGGGCGAGGACGCCGACAACGGCGCCGCTGGGCCAGACTGGCGCCTTGTGTGCCACGAACGCCCCCAGTGCGGCGGTTCAGTACCGCACCGGGAGCGCTCGCGGCATCCCCCGACTAATGCGCGCGTGCGCGCACTAAGTCCGGGAACAGTAATCGCAATCCGAGCCTCTACGCAACGTGGATCCATGACTGCCCCACGACCGCACGGATCGACCCGTCCCGGCGGGCGGACCGCCCGAACCCGCGCCGCAGTGCTGAAAGCCGCCTGGGACGAGTTGGGCACCCGGGAGTTCTCCGACATCACCATCGACCGGATCGCCCGGCGCTCGGGGGTGCACGCCGCGACGATCCGGCGCCGCTGGCGCACCATCGAGGGCGTCATAACCGACATGCTGGGCCAGCACAGCGGGACCATCCCGATCCCCGACACCGGCAGTCTGCGCGAGGACCTGCACACGGTGACGCGGTCCATCGCCGAGTTCTACGCCCTGCCGCGCAACCGGCGCCTGGTCGAGGCCGTCGTCACCTCGGCGGCGCGCGAGCCGGGGGCGGCGGAGGTGATGCGGGCGGTGTTCAAGAACCGGATCAAGCAGGTGTCCGTGCTGTTGGAGCGGGCCGTCGAGCGGGGTGAGGTGCCTGCCGACACCGACGCGGAGGAAGTCATCGCGGCCATCGGCGCGCCCTTCTACTACCGCCTGCTGATCACCCGCCGCCCCATCGACACCGAACTCGCCCGCATCAGCGCGGAGTCCGCGTACCTCGCGGCCGTGGAGGGCGTCTTCCGCACGGACGCCAGCCCTGACTAGCACTTGCCCGGCACGGGGGGGGACTGCGCTTGCCCACCCTGGGCCTTGGGGGGTACCCCCCGCTCGAAGAGCTTGGGGGAGCAGACTGCCCAAGCTTCGCGGGGCCCAACCAAGAACCCCGCGAACAAACACCCTTGCTTCGAGCGCACTCCAGCCACCTAGCGTGGCGGCATGGAGTACACGCAACTCGGCCGCACAGGACTGAAGGTCAGCAGGCTCGTCCTCGGCACGATGAACTTCGGACCGCAGACGGACGAGGCCGACAGCCACGCGATCATGGACGCCGCGCTGACGGCGGGCGTCAACTTCTTCGACACCGCCAACGCCTACGGCTGGGGCGCCGACAAGGGCCGCACCGAGAAGATCATCGGCAGCTGGTTCGCCAAGGGCGGGGAACGCCGCGACAAGACCGTACTGGCCACCAAGGTCTACGCGAACATGGCGCCCGACGGCGAGACGCCCTGGCCGAACCACGACAAGCTCTCCGCAGTCAACATCCGCCGCTCCGTCGAAGCCAGCCTGCGCCGCCTGGGCACCGACTACATCGACCTCTACCAGTTCCACCACGTCGACCGGGCCACGCCCTGGGACGAGATCTGGCAGGCGATGGACGTACTCGTCCAGCAGGGCAAGGTGCTCTACGTCGGCTCCAGCAACCACGCCGGCTGGCACATCGCCCAGGCCAACGAGACCGCCGCACGCCGCGGCTCGCTCGGCCTGGTGAGCGAACAGTGCCTCTACAACCTCGCCGAGCGGCGCGCCGAGATGGAGGTGATACCGGCTTCGGAGTCGTACGGACTGGGCGTCATCCCCTGGTCACCGCTGCACGGCGGACTGCTGGGCGGCGCGCTGCGCAAGGCCCGCGAGGGCGGCGGCGGCCGTACGGCCTCCGGGCGGGCGGCGACGGCGCTGGAGGACGCGTCGGTGCGGGCGCAGGTGGAGTCGTACGAGAACCTCGTCGCCGAGCACGGCCTGGAACCCGGCGAGGTGGCCCTCGCCTGGCTGCTGACCCGGCCGGGCGTCACGGGACCCATCGTCGGGCCCCGAACCGCCGACCAGCTCGGCTCCGCGCTGCGCGCCGTCGGACTGAAGCTCGGCGATGAACTGCTCGCCTCACTGGAGAAGATCTTCCCCGGCCCCGGCCCCTCTCCCGAAGCCTTCGCCTGGTAACCGGACCGCCGGTCCGGTCGTCTGCCCGGTCGGCTGCCCGGTCGCCCGGTCGGCTGCCGGTCAGGCGACCGGTTCAGCGGCCGCCCAGGGCCGACGCCAGGATGACGACGAGGAAGAGCACCGCCAGCACACCCGTCACAATGCGCATTCTGGTCTTAGCGTTCACGCCGACAACGGTAGCCGGGGCCGGATACGGCTCCGGCACGGGCCCATCCGTCACGGGCCGAGGGGCCAGCGCTCCAGCGGCTCGTAACGGGGCTGCTCCCCCGGCACCCCGCTGCGCGGCGGCACGCTGTGGACCAGCAGCAGCTCCCCCGCGGTCCAGCTGGAGCCCTGGAAGGGCGCCAGCTGGGTGACGTAGGGGCGCAGATCGGTCGTCCGCCGCCCCTTGGCGCGAGCCAGCGTCAGGTGCGGGCGGAACGAGGGGTGCTCGTCGGGAGGGAGCAGCCCCGCGCGACGGCCCGCCGCTGTGGTGGCTGCCGCCAGCTTCTTGAGGGCTTCGCGGTCGGCGTCCGCCATGTGGAGGCCCGCCCACAGGGTGCGGTCACCGAAGCGGCCTGCCCCTTCGAGGCGCACCGGGACGGGACCCTGCGCCCTGTGCGCCGCGCGGGCCAGGCGCGTGGAGAGGTCACGCGCCTGCTCCTCGTCCACCTCGCCGTAGAAGCTCAGCGTGAAGTGCCAGCTCTCGGGCTGCGTCCAGCGGAGCGCCTCCGCGCCGGGAAGCCCTTTGAGGGCGTCGACGGCCCGTTCCAGTTCTCGCACCACATCCGGTGGGGGCCACAAGGCTGCGAACAGTCTCATGGTGCGCAGCCTGCCATGGGTGCGTACGTTCGTCGGCGGCCGCAGCCCGTTACGCCGGCTCCCTCACCTCCGCGCGGCGGACGAACCGCAAATGCGGTGCCCCCCTCCGCAGGCTCACCGCCGGGCGCAGCCCGGCCACGCGGGCCAGCACCAGAGCCACGGCGACAGCCGCCACCGCGGAGATCACTCCACCCGCGACAAACCCCATCCGCGGCCCCCAGGCGTCGGTGATCCAGCCCATGATGGGCCCGCCGATGGGCGTACCGCCGACGAAGACCATCATGAACAGGCTCATCACGCGCCCGCGCATCGCCGGGTCGGAGGCGAGCTGGACACTGGAGTTGGCGGTGACGTTGAACGTCAGCCCCGCCAGCCCGATCGGCGCCATGAGCGCGGCGAACAGCCAGTAGGAGGGCGAGAGCGCGGCGAACAGCTCCAGTACGCCGAAGACCAGCGCGGCCCCGGCCATCAGCCGCATCCGCGACTGTCCGCGCCGGGCCGCCAGCAGCGCTCCGGCCACCGAGCCGACGGCCATCAGGAAGTTGAGGGTGCCGTAGGTGCCGGCACCGGCGTGGAAGACCTCGCTGGTGAAGGCCGTGAGCCAGATGGGGAAGTTGAAGCCGAAGGTGCCGATGAAACCGACCAGCACTATCGGCCACAGCAGCTCGGGGTGCCCACCGACATAGCGCAGCCCCTCGCGCAGCTGCCCCTTGCCGCGCTGCACGGGCTTGCTGGTGTACAGCTCTGACGTACGCATCAGCAGCAGCCCGACCAGGGGCGCGCCGAATGACAGGCCGTTGATCAGGAACGCCCAGCCGCCGCCGACCGCGGAGATCAGTACGCCCGCGACGGCCGGACCGACCAGCCGGGCGCTCTGGAAGTTCGCGGAGTTCAGCGAGACGGCGTTGCGTATCTGCGTCGGGCCGACCATCTCGGAGACGAAGGTCTGCCGGGTCGGGTTGTCCACCACGGTGGCCAGTCCGAGCGCGAAGGCGAGCGCGTAGACGTGTGCGACCTGCACGTTTCCGCTCAGCGTGAGCGCTGCCAGCACCAGCCCTATGACGCCCATGGTCGACTGGGTGACGAAGAGCAGCTTGCGCTTGGAGCAGCGGTCGGCGATGACGCCGCCGTACAGCCCGAACAGCAGCATGGGGAGGAACTGGAGCGCCGTGGTGATGCCGACGGCGGTGGAGGAGCCGGTGAGGCTGTGCACCAGCCAGTCCTGGGCGATGCGCTGCATCCAGGTGCCGGTGTTGGAGACGGCCTGGCCCATCGCGAAGAGGCGGTAGTTGCGGATCTTCAGGGAGCTGAACATGGAGGGCTTCGCGCCGGTGCCCGGCTCGCCGCCCTGACCGGTCGGCCGCTGGTCGGACCGCGTCTGACCGGTCGGCCGCTGGTCGGACCGCATCTGACCGGTCGGCCCCTGGTCGTGCGGCCCCTGCTCGTGCGGCTCGGTGTCGTCGGCTGTGGATGGTGCGGGTGCGGAGTGTGCTCCGTGGCCCGTACTCAAAGCGGCGTCGCCTCCTGTTCCGGTTCGTACTCCTTACAGATGTGCCAGCTTCTCCAGCACTGGTGCGGCCGCGCGCAGCGTCGCCCATTCGTCCTCGTCCAGCTCCTGGACCAGCTCGGTCAGCCAGGCGTTCCGCTTCTCGCGGGCCGCGGCCAGCATGGACTCGGCCTGTTCGGTCTGGGTGACCACCTTCTGCCGGCGGTCCTCGGGATGTGCGTCCAGCCGGACCAGCCCCTTGGCCTCCAGCATCGCGACGATGCGGGTCATCGACGGCGGCTGCACATGCTCCTTGCGTGCCAGCTCGCTGGGGGTGGCGGAGCCGCAGCGGGCGAGGGTGCCGAGCACGGACATCTCCGTAGGGCTCAGCGACTCGTCGACGCGTTGGTGCTTCAGCCGCCGGGAGAGGCGCATCACCGCGGCACGGAGCGCGTTGACGGCCTCCTTGTCGAGCGGGTCTTCGCCCTGCGGGTCCTCGTAAGGGCCGTCGTGCGGGCCGTCGAGCTGGTCGAGCGAACCCGGTGGCCCGTCCGCGAACCGCGGAGCGGGGAGCTGTTCCGACATATCCTTAGCCTAACTCATTACCTGGCCTAAAGACCACCGTGTTTACCTGGCAGTGGCTCACACGTACGAGTGAGTCAGGCCACGTTCGCCGGACAGCGGCCGGGGTGGGTTCGCGACCGTTGTCGTATGAACAGCCTGACTCCGCCGTGTGACAACGACCACCACGAGCAGCCCGAGTCGCAGGTGCTCAGCCTGCGTATAGAGGCCGACCTCTTCGAGCGGCTGAACGGCCATGCCGCCAAACGCGGAATGAGCGTCCAGGACTATGTGGTCCGGACGCTCGTTCGCGACGACTTCGACGAGCGCTTCAAGGCGTCCGTCGAGCGGACCGAGCGGTTCTACGGCCACTCGGCCCGCGGCACAGGCGGCCTCAGCTGACCGCCTCGGCTGACCGGCCTCAGTAGACCCGCGTCAGCTGACCCGCCTCGGTTGACCCGCCTCAGCTGACGCCGAGCAGTTGCTCGATCGGGTTCAGCAGGAAGTAGACGAGGAAGCACAGGCCGACCACGTTCAGCAGCCAGGGCGTCTCCCGCGCCCGTCCGACGGCGGCCCGCAGCACGATGAAGGCGATCACGCCCATGCCGATGCCGTTGGTGATGCTGTAAGTGAACGGCATGGAGACGATGGTGAGAAAGGCCGGGATGGCGACGGTGGAGTCACCCCAGTCGATCTCCCGCACGTTCGACGCCATGATCAGGAATCCGACGACCAGCAGCGCGGGGGTCGCGGCCTGCGAAGGCACGACCTTCGCGAGGGGGGTGAAGATCAGCGCGAGCAGGAACAGCCCGCCCGTGAACACATTGGCCAGTCCGGTGCGCGCGCCCTCGCCGACACCGGCGGTCGACTCCACGAAGCAGGTGTTGGCCGAGCAGGAGCCGACCCCGCCGGCCGCCACCCCGACACCGTCCAGGAACAGGATGCGGCCCATCCGCGGCAGCTGGCCGTGGTGCTGATCGTCGGCCAGACCGCTCTCCTCGCCGACGCCGATGATCGTGCCCATCGCGTCGAAGAAGCCCGACAGCAGCACGGTGAAGACGAACAGACAGCCGGTCAGCCACCCCACCTCGTGGAAGCCGCCGAACAGCGAGATATCCCCGATCAGCCCGAAGTCCGGGCTGCCCACCACCGAGTCCGGCACCGCGGGCACCGTCAGACCCCAGGCGGCGTCGGGGATCTCGGCCACGGCGTTGATCACGATGGCGACGACGGCCATCGCCACGATGCCGATCAGGATGGCGCCCCGCGTCCTGCGCACCGTCAGCACATACATCAGCACCAGTCCGAGCACGAACACCAGCACGGGCCAGCCCTGGAGCCGGCCGTCCACGCCGAGGCCGAGCGGGACGCTGGTGTGCGCCTTGTCCGGGTTGCGGGTGACGAAGCCCGAGTCGACCAGGCCGATCAGCGAGATGAACAGGCCGATGCCGATGGCGATGGCCCGGCGCAGCCCGTTCGGGATGGCGTCCATCACCCGCTGCCGCAGACCCGAGGCCACCAGGATCATCAGCACGATCCCGGCGAGCACCACCATGCCCATCGCGTCCGGCCAGCTCATCCGGGGTGCGAGCTGGAGCGCGACGACGGCGTTGATGCCCAGGCCCGCGGCGAGCGCGATGGGCACATTGCCGATGACGCCCATCAGCAGCGTGGTGAGCCCGGCCATCAGCGCGGTGGCCGTCACCAGCTGACCGTTGTCGAGATGGTGGTGGAACTTGTCCTCGCCCGCTCCGAGGATGATCGGGTTCAGCACGATGATGTAGGCCATCGCGAAGAACGTGGCCAGTCCGCCCCGCAGCTCACGGCTCACGGTCGAGCCGCGCTCCGAGATCTGGAAGAACCGGTCCAGTGCGGAAGGAAAGGCGGGCGGGGTCCCCTGCGGGGCTCCCTCGGAGTCGACCGGACCGGCCGAAGCGGACATGCGTTGACCTCGGATACGTGCGAAGGCGTACGTACGGAGACGTACGTACGAGGACTTGCGGTCTCAGACGGCGCCGGCTGAGAGGACTGGATCAGCTTGGGTCATCAGACGAAACAAACCGGCCATATCCAGTCCGGCTCAGTATGAACAACCGAACAGGATGATCGCCAACTCCGCCCGCACCTCCTCGGCGCCGCCTCGCTACGCTGGGCCGGGGGAACAGGTCACGGACGAGGAGCCACGGCGATGAGCCTCATGGACAGATGGACCAGCGGCGACCGCGAGGCGCCCGAGCCGCTGGAGGGCAACGTCGTCGCCACCGTCGTCACCGGCACGCTGGTCTGGCTCGTACTGCTCCTGGTCCAACTCCCCTTCTACAGCTGGTTCGCGGACCACGGTCACACCTGGTGGCTGTGGACCTGTGCGGTGGGCGCGGCGCTGGGCTGCGTGGGCATCTGGTACGTCAGGGCACGGGACAAGGCGATCAAGCGGGCGCAGGACGACTGAGCCCTCCCCCGATGAGCCCCGGGTGAGCCCCGGCGTGCGAGCCGGGCGCGGGCGTGCCCGCCCCGTACCGTCGAAACATGACAAATACGGGCGGAGGTGGCGGAGGTCTCAGCAGCGCGGAGGTGTCCGAACGGATCGAGCGCGGCGAGGTCAACGACGTTCCGCCGCGCAGCAGCAGATCGGCCGCCGACATCGTCCGCGCGAACGTCTTCACCCGGTTCAACGCGATCATCGGCGTACTGTTCCTGATCATTCTCGTCGTCGGCCCGGTCCAGGACGGCCTCTTCGGCTTTGTGATCCTCGCCAACACCGGCATCGGCATCGTCCAGGAGCTGCGCGCCAAGCGGACCCTGGACAACCTCGCCATCCTCGGGGAAGCCCGCCCACGAGTGCGGCGGGACGGCCGCAGCACCGAGGTCCCCACCGATCGCATCGTCCTGGGTGACCTGATGGAGCTGCGGCCCGGCGACAAGTGCGTGGTCGACGGCGAGGTCGCGGAGGCCGACAGCCTCGAGGTGGACGAGTCGCTGCTGACCGGCGAGGCCGAACCGGTGCTCAAACACCCCGGCGACCAGCTGATGTCCGGCAGCTTCGTGGTCGCGGGCAGCGGCGCCTTCACCGCGACCAAGGTGGGCCGCGAGGCGTACGCGGCCCGGCTCACCGAGGAGGCCAGCCGGTTCTCCCTCGTCCACTCCGAGCTGCGCGGCGGCATCAGCCGGCTGCTGAAGTACATCACCTGGATGATGCTCCCGGCCGCGGTCGGGCTGGTCCTCAGCCAGCTGGTGGTCGAGCACCACAACCCGACCGAGGCGGTACGCCGGATGGTGGCGGGCATCGTGCCGATGGTGCCCGAGGGGCTGGTGCTGCTGACCTCGGTGGCCTTCGCCATCGGCGTCATCCGGCTGGGCCGCAAGCACTGCCTCGTCCAGGAACTGCCCGCCATCGAGGGCCTGGCCCGGGTGAACGTCGTCTGCCTGGACAAGACCGGCACCCTGACCGAAGGCGGGATGGACGTCACCGAGGTGCGGCCGCTGAACGGGGCCGACGAGGCGCGCGTCGCGCAGGCGCTGCGCGCCCTCGGCGCCGCCGAGCCGCATCCGAACGCCAGCCTCCAGGCCATCATCGAGGCGTATCCGCCGATGCCCGACGGCGCGGGCCGCTGGCAGCCCACCGACACGCTGCCCTTCTCCTCGGCACGCAAATACAGCGGTGCCGCCTTCGCCGAGCCGGACGGCACCCGCAGCGCCTGGCTGCTGGGCGCGCCCGATGTCCTGCTCGCCCCGGACGATCCGGTCCTCGCCGAGGTGAACCGGCTGGACCGGGAGGGACTGCGGGTACTGCTGCTGGCCCGGGCGGCGGACGGGCTCGACGGGCCCGCCTCCGGCACCGACCCCGCCCCTCACGCGCACCCCGCGGCGCTCGTCGTCCTCGAGCAGCGGCTGCGCCCGGACGCCGCCGAGACGCTGGGCTACTTCGCCGAGCAGAACGTACGGACGAAGGTGATCTCCGGCGACAACGCGGTCTCCGTGGGCGCCGTCGCCGCAAAGCTGGGACTGGCGGGCGCCGAAAGCCCCGTGGACGCCCGCGAGCTGCCCGCGGCCGAGGCGGAACGGGCCCGGCAGGTGACCGACGGCACGGTCTTCGGCCGCGTCACCCCGCAGCAGAAGCGGGAGATGGTGGGCGCTCTCCAGTCGTCAGGGCACACCGTGGCGATGACCGGCGACGGCGTCAACGACGTGCTCGCGCTCAAGGACGCCGACATCGGCGTGTGCATGGGCTCGGGCTCCGAGGCGACCAAGGCCGTGGCGCAGATCGTGCTGCTCGACAACAGCTTCGCGACGCTGCCTTCGGTGGTGGCCGAGGGCCGCCGGGTCATCGGCAACATCGAGCGGGTCGCCACCCTGTTCCTGACCAAGACCGTCTACTCGGTGCTGCTCGCGCTGCTGGTGGTCTGCTGGCAGGTGCCCTATCCCTTCCTGCCCCGCCATCTGACGCTGCTGTCCTCGCTCACCATCGGCGTCCCTGCCTTCTTCCTGGCGCTGGCGCCCAACCGGGAGCGCGCCAAGCCGCACTTCGTGCGGCGGGTGCTGCACTACGCCGCGCCGTGCGGGCTGATCGCGGGCGCCGCCACCTTCGTCACGTATCTGCTGGCGCGGCACCACTACAGCGGGCCCGGCTCACTGACGGCCGAGACCAGCGCGGCGACGCTGACCCTGTTCCTGATCGCGATGTGGGTGCTGGCCATCGTGGCGCGGCCCTACACCTGGTGGCGGGTGGTGCTGGTGCTGGCGATGGGGGCCGGCTTCCTGGCGGTGCTGGCGACGCCGCCGCTCCAGCACTTCTTCGCGCTGAAGCTGGCCGGTGCGGTGCTGCCCTGGACGGCGGTGGGGGTGGCGGCCGTTGCGGGCGTGCTGCTGGAGGTGGCCTGGCGGCTGGCGGCCGGGAAGCTCCACACGTAGGTGCCGCACGCGGGTACCTACGGAGGTACCGCGCGCTTCCCGGCCCGCACCTCTCCGCAGCGGTTTACGGCGCGCTGTCGGCCAACTCCGTGCGGCCCTGGGCGCGGGCACAGTGCGCACAGCAGTAGTAGTGCCCCTGCGACTCCATGCCGTGCCCCAGGATGCGGCAGCCGCAGTTCTCGCACACGGGCGCCATCTTGTGGGCCGCGCACTCCAGACAGTCGAAGACGTGCACCTGCCCAGCGGCGCGGACCTCGAAGGTGTGGGGGTAGTCGTTGTCGCAGACCTCGCAGACGGGCATGGACTCTCCTTGGATCGGGTGCCGAGCCGGCACGGATCGGGTGCCGAGCGAGCACATCGTTACCCCGCACACCCGGCCCCGGACCCCGCCTCAGCCAGCCGGGCGCACCCGTTGGAGCGGAACCCCCGGAAATTCCCGTGCCCAATTCCCCCGCCGCCCCGAAATTATCTACGGGCCATTTGAACTGAACTTTCGGAAAGAAAGGCCAAGTTGAAAATCTACGCGCGATGCGGCAAGAATTCGCGGCACCGATTCCATGATTCCCCCCAAGGAGAATTCAATGTCCCGCTCCCGTACTGCGGTCCTTGCCGCCGCGGCCCTCTCGGCCGCCCTCGCGCTGACCGGCTGCGGCCCTGACGACACCGGCGACGGGGGCGGCGACGCCTCGGCAGCAGACTCGGCCCCCGAGGCGAAGCTGGCGTACAAGGTGCCGATGGCCAAGGTGTCGGAGATGGCCCACGCCAAGGGGATGTGGGTGACCGGCAAGAATTTCGTCAAGGCGGACGTGAAGAAGATCGTCGGCTATCCGCTCGCCGGCGGAAAGCCCGCTTGGACGGTGCCGCTGACCGGTGAGACCTGCTGGACCTCGCCGCAGCCGACGAAGGACGGGCTGATAGCCGTCGTCTACGAGAACGGCAAGGAGAACTCCGTCTGCACCGAGGTCGGCGTCATCGACCTGAACCAGGGCAGGATGCGCTGGCACCGGCAGGCGATGGAGGACGGCTCCGCCGCGATGTTCGACGAGGTGACCATCGGCAACGGCACGGTCGCCGCGGGCGGGACCAGCGGCAGCGCGGGATGGACCGTCGGCGGCAAGCAGCTGTGGGGCCCCTCCTCCGACGAACGCTGCCCGGCCGACGGGTACGCCGGGAGCGACGAGAAGCTGATCGCCGTCCGCGACTGCGGTACGACGGACAACCCCCGGCTCAAGGTGCAGACCGTCAACCCCCGCACCCGCGCGGCGAGCTCCACGTTCTCGCTGCCCGCGGGTACGGAGAACGTGCACGTGGTCTCCACCGACCCGCTGGTGCTCGCCGCCGACGACGGCAAGGCGCAGGGCGGCTCCGGCGTCTCCCAGTTCCTGACCGTGGACGACAGCGCGGCCCGCGGCCGGCAGCTCGCCGCCATCCCGGTCAAGGGCGGCAAGTACGGCAAGTACAACGTGGACTGCCCGGCCACCGAGGTCACCGACTGCCAGAACGTCGCGGTCGGCAAGGAGGCCGACGCGCTCTACCTCGGTACCGACAAGCCGCTGAAGTCCGGCTCCGACGCGGACAACGACGTGGTCGCGCTCGACCTGCGTACGGGCAAGCGCAAGGCGCACATCGAGGGCACCGACGCCGGTGAGATGTCGCCCATCGGCCTCGACAAGAGCGGCAACGTGCTCGTCTATCAGAAGGCCAACATGTACCGCGAAGAGGGCGGCGCGGTGTGGCAGCTCGACGCCCGCACCCTGAAGAAGAAGCCGCTCCTGCGGAACGAGGGCTCCGCCTACAAGACGGAGACCTCGTTCGAGATCGGCGACTCCCGCGTGCTGTATTCCGCGGGGCGGCTGTACCTGGGCCACGACGACGCGAGCAAGCCCTCCAGCGGAGGACCGAGCCCGCTGGCCGCGGTCTACAGCACGAAGGGCTAGCCCCGCCCGGCGGTTGCGGGTCTCAGTCGAACCAGCGTGCCGTCGCCAGTTCCGGCGCCCGTGCGGGGTCCTCCAGCAGGGCCGTGAGCTCGAAGCGGCGGGGCCAGGCGCCGGCCGACCAGGCGAGGGCCGAGGCCAGGCCCTCCAGGGTCGCGGCGTGCAGGGTGCCGTCGGGGGTGCGGTGCCAGTCGAGGTCGATGCCGCCGACCCGCAGCTCTTCGTGCTCGCGGTAGCTGTCCGGAACGTTCGGCAGCAGTTCCCGTACGACGGCGGGCACCGTGCGCTCGGTGCCCGCCGACTCGGGCAGCAGCTGGGCGGCCGCGTCGCTCGCGCGCCGTACCTCCAGCAGGGCGGCCAGTTCCCCGGCGTGCTGCGGTGCCACCGGCAGCAGCGCCTGGTCCCGCACCAGGGGCAGCACGTCGGGCGCGTCAGCGACCAGCGCCTCGGCCGCGTCCACCACCGTCGTCGTCCCCTCCCGCACCGCGCGCAGTTCGTCGGGCAGCGTGACCTCGGCGGGGTCGAGCCCGGCCGTGGCCAGCAGGGTGTGGAGGCCGTGCAGTTGCGCGGGGCCGACCGGGAGCTCGGGGTCGGCCAGCCTGCGCAGCAGTTCGGCGGGGCCGCCCGGCTCGGCGAGCAGTGCCCCGGCCGTCGTACGGACGCCGAGCGCGCGCAGCACCCGCTCGTCGGTGACCTCACCCGGGTCGGCCTCCTCGTACAGACCGCGCAGCAGCGGGTCGCCCCCCGCAGCACGCAGCCCCGCGGGGCGGCGGCCGTCCAGCACCGGGTGGCCGCGCAGCCACCAGGCGGTGTACGGGCGTACGTCGGTGACCGTGCCGTCGCCCAGCCGCACCCGCACCGGCGCGACCAGCGCGTCCCGCAGCGGCGGACGCGCCAGCATCGCCAGGGCCTCGGGCCAGTGCGCGTCGTCGACCAGGTCGAGGTCGCGCACGGCCAGCAGTTCGAGTGCCACCGGTGGTACGGAGGCTGCGGTGTCGGCGGTGTCGCCATCCACCGCCAGCTGGTCCAGCACGTCCTCGCACCACACGTCGACAGCGTCGAGCAGCCCCGCGTCGTCGGGCTCGGGGTAGTCGCCGTCCCGGGGCTCGAAGCCGTCCGGGTCCAGCACCACGTCCTCCGCGCGCACCAGCGCGAAGTCCGCCTGTACGCCGACCGCGGTCAGCGGCGCTTCGCCCCAGCGTTCGGCCAGCTGCGGATCGCAGGCGGCCAGTTCGCCCTCGCGCAGTACGCGCGCGAACGCGGAGCCGGGGTAGACCAGTTCGGCGGCGGGCGCCGGTTCCCCGTCCTCGTCCGGCAGCGCCAGGGCGCCCAGCCACGGCTCGTCGCCGGGTGCGAGGTGCGCGTCCCGCACCAGGCCGAGGACGGTCTCGATCAGTTCGTCCGGGTCCAGGGCACCGGCGTCGGCACCGTCGTCCCACGCCTCCTCCGCGTCCAGCGAGGCGGCGACCGCGGCCCGTACCTGAGGGGTCGTCAGCACGGCGCGTGGGGTGGCCGGGGTGGCGCCCAGTTTCTCCAGCAGTGGATGCACGGCGTCCGGGTGCGCTGCCTTCAGACCGAGGCGGGCGAGCTTCTCGGGCGGAACTGCGCCGTCCGGCAGCGGCAGCAGCACATGGCGCGGCCCGACCGTGGTCCGGCCGTCGGCCAGCGGTACCGGCAGCCCGGTCAGCCGGTCGGGGTCGACGCCGGCGAGGGAGTCGTACAGCCGCCACCACCAGCCCGGCTCCCGCTCGACGCCGGTGAGCCGGTCGATGGCCTCGCCCAGCGGGACGCGGGGCACCTCCAGGACGCGCAGCTCGGTGCGGCGCTCCAGTCCTGCGGGCAGCAGGCTGGGGAAGAGCTCGGCCATGACGGCGACCGTCGCTGCGCCCGCGCCCTCGACGATCTCGGCATCGCGCGGCCGGAGCGCGTATGGCTCCCCTGCCCCGGCTTCGTCCCCGCGCCCGGTGGCCGCGCTCGCCAGGAACGGGACCTCCGGGAGCCGTTCCAGCACCAGGGCGCGCAGCTCGCCGTCGAGTTCACCCGCGCCGAGCGGCCCTGGCACCAGGTCGACGGTGCTGGTGGCCACCGGCCGCCAGTCGCGCAGCAGCGCCGCGTACGCGTCGGCGGCGCGGGCCAGCAGAAAGCGGGTCAGCGGGCCGGGCGCCACATGGCGCCGGGAGGGCTCCAGCGGGAAGGAGCCGAGCAGCAGCGCGGGAAAGCCCAGCGGCTCGTCGGTGGGCGTCGGCGCATGCAGACACGCCGCCGTACGCGGCTTGGCGGGGGCGCCCTCGCCGTCCACCGGCACTGCCCACGTCACCGACCAGCCGGGCCTGGCCCGCTCCTCCACGGGGCGGTCGGCGAGCAGTTCCGGGCCGGCGACGCCGCTGTCGCCCGCCAGCCGCCACCTGGTGGCACCCGCTGCCGAGTCCTCGATCCGGACGTAGCCGTCCTCCTCGTACCGGGTGAGGGTCCGGGCCGGTCCTTCGCCGGTCTCGATGACGACCTCGGCCAGGCCGGGCAGCGCGAGCAGCAGCGCGTCGTCCACGGCAGCCAGCAGCCGCCGGGTCAGTGCCAGCGCCGCCTCGTCCCGCAGCGGGAGCAGTACGGCGGTGTCGTACCCGGCGGGCACGGCGGACTCCTCGTACGGCGCGGGGAACGGCAGCCGCAGCAGCGGTACGTGCCCCTCGCGCCGGTCGAGCTCTTCCGCGAGTTCGGGGTTGGCGGCGGCGGTCTGCCGGGTCAGCTCCCGGGCCTCCGCCAGCGACCAGCGCACACCGTCACCCCCCAAGGTGGTGACGGCGGGCTCGTCGGTGACGGCCAGCACCGCCGAGAAGCCGACGCCGAAGCGGCCCACGGCGCCCCGGTCGGTCTCGGCGCGCTTGGCGGAGGCACGCAGCGTGGACAGCGACTCGACGCCCGCGGCGTCCAGCGGCTCACCCGTGTTGGCCGCGGTCAGGGTTGACCCGGCCAGGGTGAGCCGGAGCCGCCCCGGCACCCCCGCGCGGGCCGCGGCGTCCGAAGCGTTCTGGGCCAGCTCCACCACCAGCCGGTCCCGGTAGCCGCCCAGCGCGAGATCCTGCTCGGCGTTGGCGTCCTCCCGAAAGCGGGCGCTGGACGCCTTCCAGGCGTCCAGCACGCTTTGCCGCAGTCGTTCGGTCCCGAACGTGTCCCTCACGAGGCTGGCCTCCTCGGCATGTGCATCCTCCCCTTGACCCCCGTTACGCGCCGTCCGCACCTGCGGGTGCGCTGTGGTTGCTCGCGCAGTTCCCCGCGCCCCTTCGGGGCGCAACTGCTCCCGCAAGCTTGGGCAGTCTGCGCCAGGGGCGCAGGGTGGGCAAGCGCAGCCCCCTCGCGGGGTACGCGAGATCCAGAGGGCAAGCCTCAGTCGCCGAACGGGTCCGCGACAGTTTCGTCGATCACCGGCGGCGGAGGCTGGGGCGTACGCGGCATCACCGCAGCCTCGGAGTGCCCGCCGCAGCCGAACGCGAGGGAGACGACATGGCCGTCGGCGGGGCTGTACTCGTTCGCGCACACCCCGAACGCCTGCCGCAGCGACCCCGCGAGCGGCACCAGGAAGCCGCAGCTCATACAGCTGGCGGGGGCCGCCTGGGCCATCGGTGTCTTGGGGCCGTGCGACTCCTCCCAGCGGTCGGCCGCAGCGTGCAGCCCGTACCGGGAGAGCACCCGGGGCCGCCCCATGCCCAGTTCCTCGGCGACGGCGCCGATGGCGGCGCGGGAGGGGCCCCGCGCCTCGGTCCCCTCCTCGGCGACGGCCGAGTCGGCCGGCGGCGCCTCGGCACCGGAGTAGCCGGGCTCCAGCCGCAGGTCGTCGGCGTCGGTGGGCAGCAGGTCCCCGGGGCCCAGGTCGCCGGGGCGCAGCCGCTCGCTCCAGGGCACCCACTCGGGGGCCAGCAGCGCGTCGGGCCCCGGCACCAGCACGGACTCGTCGACGGTCACGTTCTTGGCGCGGGAGGCCCGCGCGACGGTCACCGCCCAGCGCCACCCCCGGTACCCCGGCTCGTTCGCCTCGAAGAAATGGGTGGCCACACGGTCGGCGTGGGCGTCGGCGACGGCTTCGAGCCAGGCGCCGACGGTGCCGGGCGCGGCCGCTTCCTCGGCCGCGGCCCGTGCCAGCTCGACGGCCTCCGCACACAGTCTGTCGAGGGCGCGCCGGCTCCGCGCGCCACGGCTCGTACTCCGCGTCGCGGCACTCATGCAGCACTCACAAGAATCGTCTCTCCTACGCCGTCGCGCCGTTGTCGGCGTGCGCTGCCCATACGGCCACGAGTGGAGGGGCGGGGTCGGGGACGGAGCGGGACCTGGTGGCCGCTGCGACGTCCGCGCCCGCGCTCAAAGGCCATACGGTGCGCACCGTTCACCCACGCTACCCCACGGGGTCACCCGGGGAATCCGCAGCCAGCCGTCCCCGCACGCCCGGGACCCGCGGACGCGAGGAGAGCGGGAGGGAACTGAACGGCGTGTTTCGGGGCACACTGACGGCGTGCCTGTCGACAAGCCCGGCAAACGCAGCACACGCGGCAAACTCCGCGGCGTGGGACGCGCCGCGGGGCGCGCCGCTGGTGCGCTGCGCCGCCCGCCTGTCGCACTGGCCCGCCGCATCCGCCGGGCCACGCACGCCGAGGGAGCGGGCGAATCCGGGCTCGGCAAGCTGATCGAGCTGCACGCCGTCAACTCGGCCGGCGACATGCTCGTCACGGTGGCGCTCGCCTCCACCGTCTTCTTCTCCGTCCCCACGGGTGAGGCCCGCGGCCGGGTGGCGCTGTACCTGGCCGTGACGATGGCGCCGTTCGCCCTCCTCGCGCCCGTGATCGGCCCGCTGCTGGACCGCATCCCGCACGGGCGGCGCGCCGCGATGGCCGCCGCGATGCTGACCCGCGCGCTGCTCGCGCTGACCATGGCGGGCGCCGTGGCGACGGGCGGGCTGGAGCTGTACCCGGCGGCGCTGGGGGTGCTCGTCTCCTCCAAGGCGTACGGAGTGGTCCGCTCCGCCGTGGTGCCGCGCCTGCTGCCGCCGCGGATCTCGCTGGTCAAGGCCAATTCCCGGGTCACGCTCGCCGGGCTGCTGGCCACCGGTGCCGCCGCACCCGCCGGGGCCGGACTGCATCTGCTGGGCGAGCGGTGGCCGCTGTACGGGGCTTTCGCGGTGTTCCTCGTGGGGACGTTCCTCTCGTTCTCCCTCGACCACAAGGTCGACTCCGCCAAGGGCGAGCGGCCTGCGCGGCTGGCGCCCACGGCGCAGGAGACACCGGCCGAGCAGCAGCGCGGCCCCCGGCCCGGGCTGCGGACGGTCGGAGTCTCCGTCCTCAGTGCGCTGCTCGCCAACTCCTCCCTGCGCGCGCTCTCCGGCTTTCTCACGTTCTTTCTGGCCTTCCTCCTGCGCGAGCACCCTTTCGAGGGACTGGGGGCCGTCGTCTCCTTGGGGTTCGTCGGGGTCGCCGCAGGCGCGGGCAATGCGCTGGGCACCGCGATCGGCGCCTGGCTGCGTGCCCGCGGCCCGGAGGTGATCATCATCTGCGTGCTGTTCTGCGCACTCGGCGCAGCGCTCGTCGCGGTCGCGCTGTACGGCACCGCGACCGTCACGGCCGTCGCCGCCACCGCCGGGATCGTGCAGGCACTCGGCAAACTCTCACTGGACGCCCTCATCCAGCGCGACGTCCCCGATCAGGTGCGCACCTCCGCCTTCGCGCGCTCCGAGACGCTGATGCAGATGTCCTGGGTCGCCGGCGGCGCCCTCGCCATGGCGCTGCCACTGATCGGCCGGCTGGGCATGGGCGTCGCGGCGGCGGTGGTGGCCGCCGGGGTGATCACCTCCGTACGCGGCCTGCTGGGCGCCGCCCGCCGCGGCACGCCGCACCCCCGTGCGGCGTAGGGAAGAAACACGCCCGGAAGAGATGCGCCCCGAAGGGGCGCGGGGAACTGGGCGACAAGCCACAAGAGACCCGCAGACTGCGGACGACGGACAGGGGCACCCTCTCACCGGCACAAGCTCCGCGGGGCACGCCGCACCCCCGCGTCCCACCGCGGTGCGGGCCCGATAGCCTGCCCGCATGAGCAAGCTCGCGCGGCAGGGCCGCATGTCGTCACAGTCGCGGCGGGGCGTGCGCACCGCCACCGCCCTCGGTGCCGTCTCGCTCGGCCTCGTCACCCTCTCGGCGTGCGAGGAACCGCGCCCGATGATGACCGCGACGGTCGGCAGCGACTCGGTCTCCACCGAAGCCGCCTGCTACGACGACGGGAAGGCCATCCCCTACGTCAACGGGAAGGGCCGCCCCAAGGGCGAACTGCGCAAGTGCCTGGCCAAGCCGGCCGACAAGACGATCTCCGTCGGGGCAGGCGACAAGCTGCGGATCGGCGTCGACCCGAAGACCGCCGACGCCGGCTGGCTCGTCCTCGTCAACGGCGACGCCGTGCTCTCCCAGCCGCTGAAGAAGACCTACTACTCCTTCCCCGGCGAGGCGTTCTTCACGGAGCAGTCGCCCTCCGGCCAGCCCTCGGCACCGAGGAAGAAGGTGCGGGTGACCGTCGTGCAGTCCTCCGGCGGCGACTTCAACGGCATCTGGCACGTCAACCTGAAGAACACCGCAGGCGAGTAGCCCCTCTCTTCCCCGAGGAGGAGCCGCATGCTGGGAACGTACCGACGCGTGCTGGTGGTCGCGGCGGTCCCCGCCGAGCGCGAGGCCGTACTGGCCGCGACCGGCGGCGGCCGCGCCCCGCACCTCGATGTGCTGGCCGGCGGCGTGGGCCCGGCGGCGGCAGCAGCGGCGACCGCCACGGCGCTGGTCACCGCCGCCCATCAGTCGAACCCCTACGACCTGGTGATCGTCACCGGCATCAGCGGCGGCTTCGCGGCGAACGGCATCGACGTCGGCGACACCGTCGTCGCCGACCGCATCGTCGCCGCCGACCTGGGCGCCGAGACCCCGGACGGCTTCGCCTCCGTCAGCCTGCTGGGCTTCGGCACCGCCGAACACCTCCCGCCGCCCGAGCTGGTACGGGAAGCGGCCGAGGCGACCGGCGCCCGCACAGGACCGGTACTGAGCGTCTCCACGACCACCGGCTCCCAGCACCGTGCCGAGCAGCTGCTGGCCCGGCACCCGGGCGCGGCGGCTGAGGCGATGGAGGGCTTCGGCGTCGCGGAGGCCGCGACAGCACACGGCGAGGGGGTGCCGGTGCTGGAGCTGCGCGCCGTCTCCAACGCCGTAGGGCCAAGGGACCGTGCGGCCTGGCGCATCCCCGAAGCGCTGGCGGCTCTCACCACCGCCTTCGGCAAGCTGGTCCCCTAGCACCGCGCAGAAGGACTCACCATGAACACGAACACGAAGGCCATAACAGCGCCGCTCTCCATCGCCTACTCGCCCTGCCCCAACGACACGTTCGTCTTCGACGCGTGGGCGCACGGACGGGTGCCCGGCGCGGCTCCGCCCGAGGTGACGTTCGCGGACATCGACGTCACCAACGGCATGGCCGAGCGCGGCGAGCTGGACGTGCTGAAGGTGTCGTACGCCGTACTGCCCTGGGTGCTCCAGGAGTACGCGCTGCTGCCGTGCGGCGGGGCGCTGGGCCGGGGCTGCGGGCCGCTGGTGCTCACCAGGGAGGCGGACGATCCCGCGTCGCTGAGCGGCAAGCGGGTCGCGGTGCCGAGCGAGCGTTCGACGGCGTATCTGCTGTTCCGGCTGTGGGCCGCCACCGAAGTGCCCGGCGGGGTGGGCGAGATCGTGGTGCTGCCGTTCCACGAGATCATGCCCGCGGTACGGGACGGCGCGGTGGACGCCGGACTCGTCATCCACGAGGCGCGGTTCACCTACCAGGAGTACGGGCTGCACAGCCTCGCCGACATGGGTGAGCACTGGGAGGCCACGACGGGGCTGCCGATCCCGCTGGGGGCGATCATCGCCAAGCGGTCGCTCGGCGACGGGACGCTGCGGGCGCTGGCCGACGCCATCCGGACCTCGGTGCGGATGGCGTGGCAGGACCCGTCCGTTTCGCGGCCGTACGTACTGGAGCACGCGCAGGAGATGGACCCGGCGGTGGCCGAGCAGCACATCGGGCTGTACGTCAACGAGTTCACGGAGGAGCTGGGCGCGGACGGCTATGCCGCCGTCCGCGGGTTGCTCACCCGTGCTGCTGAGCAGGGGCTTGTGCCGGGCCTGGAGCCTGAGGCGCTGGCTTTTCCGTAGCGCTGCCCCGCGCGACGGCGGACTTCCGCCGTTGGTGCGGGGGTCAGACGTCCAGTTGGTCGGCTACCGCGCGGAGCATGCCGGCGATTTTGCGGCCGTGCTGCTTGTCGGGGTAGCGGCCGCGTTCCAGGGACTGGGAGACGCCGTCCAGCAGTGTCGTCAGGTCCTGCACGATGGAGGCCAGCTCGTCCGGCTTGCGGCGCTGTGCTGCTGCGACGGAGGGAGCCGGGTCCAGCAGGGTGACGGAGAGCGCCTGGTCGCCGCGCTGTCCGGCGACGACGCCGAACTCCACGCGCTGGCCCGGCTTCAGCGCGTCGACGCCGTCCGGGAGCACCGACGAGTGCACGAAGACGTCACCGCCGTCGTCGCGGGAGAGAAAGCCGAAGCCCTTCTCGCTGTTGAACCACTTGACCTTGCCGGTAGGCACGTCTGTCCTCGTCCTCGTACTCGTCCGGATGCACCGGGCTGCGGCTGCTGGAAACTGCTGACTCTGAACTGGCTGACTCTGCTGCGCCGGGGCGGGGGAGGCCCCGAGACGTTCCCCGAACCCCGACCCC
>NZ_JADKMA010000359.1 GCF_017676365.1 Streptomyces oryzae | reverse complement strand
TATGAGCCTCACCGCGAATCCATAGCAGAACCGCCGCCGTGCTCTCCGCGCGGAGAGAAAGGCGGCGGTCAGTGACGTGCGGTGCGCTCGCTCACTTCTTGTTGCGACGCTGCACTCGCGTCCGCTTCAGCAGCTTGCGGTGCTTCTTCTTCGCCATCCGCTTACGCCGCTTCTTGATGACAGAGCCCACGACTACCCTCGCTCACGAATCATCCCCGCACAGCTGCGGGGCGAACTCACTTCGATACTCGGTGCGGGGCGTCCGAGCCCACACGACCTACATGGGGCCACCCTACCCGCCACCCGGGAATGGACGTGAATCGAGGGGGCACCGGGACTCCGGTGCAGCGTTGACCGAGCGCACACCCGGTTTCGGCCTAGGCGCTCTCCACCCCCACGTACGACTCTTCGAGGTATTCGTGGACGGCCTTCTCCGGCACCCGGAAGGACCTGCCCACCCGGATCGCCGGCAGATGACCGCTGTGCACCAGGCGGTACACGGTCATCTTGGAGACTCGCATCACCGCGGCGACCTCCGCCACGGTCAGGAACACGACCTCGTTCAACGGCCGTTCGTCAGCAGCCATGTCACACCTGAACCTTCCGCACATGTCGGGCACCGGCTTCCCCTCCGGTGTCTCCTGCTCGCATGTGCGCTCCTCCCCAGATTAGGGGCGCGTGATGCAAGTGGTGAAGAGGAGTAGGGATCGCCCGCCTACCGTGACAGACACGCTCGATTGAGTACATAGCGAGTAAGCGGGCGGTAGTAGTCGGACTGCGCAGTGTCATCCGACGGAACGTCCGGGCGCCCTCGCCTCTTGCCTTACTCCGACCGCCCCGCGCCAAGCGCCGCCCCCTGCGCACCCGCCGACCCGACAGCCCCGCTACGGCCGCTGACCTGCACTGACTACTCAACCATCGCCGGGGGTACGCACCTTGACGCAGGCCGCCGGCGCCGGCACGCCGGGCGGCACCACCGGCGAGAAGGGAGGGGCGCGTGCCTTCGCGCCCCCGCGCACGACCTTTCGGGCGAGCGCCGGTTTCGCAGAACAGCGCGACCCCCCTTACGTAGGAGAAGCCGCACTGACGTACCCGGAATCGCATCGCTATGTCGACACGTCTCCCCTGCGTCAGTGCTAGGACGTGACCTCCGGGCGCCGACAGCGATGGGGCCAATGTGGCGTAGTTGACCAGGAGTCGGTCAGGAGACGGACCCGATGCCGCCCACCACAGGAGCACTCCACCGCATCTCACCCACACCGTGCCGACAGCCACGCTGACACAACCGAGCACCATCCGCGCGGAAGCAGTCCCGGAACTGCCGATACCCCGCACCGACCGCGCCTCAACCGAACTCAGCACGGAACGGTTCGCTCCCATCCCGTCATTGCACCGTACGTCCCACCGCACCGCACAGCCCTGGACACAGCGGGCGCGCAGCACAGACAGCACGAGCAGCCGCGGGCCACCCCGCCGCCCTGCCCGCTCGCTCTACGGCAACAGCCCGTGCGCCGGGAACACCGCCCGCCGGGTCGCCAGCACCGCCTGGTCCAGCCGGTCCGCAGGGTCGTACCCCTCGTCCCAGCCCCGGTGACGCGGCTCCAGCCCGTCCGTCATCCGCTGCGGCGGACCGGCGTTGCCCGTACGCGCATACACCTCCTGCCGCCACTCGGCAGGCACTTCGGTCTCCCGCGGCACCGGCGCCCCCGCCGCGATCGCCACCAGGTGCGTCCATGTACGCGGCACCACATCCACCACCGCGTAACCACCGCCACCGGTCGCCAGCCACCGGCCCTCGGCGTACGTATGCGCCCACTCGTGCGCGGCCTCGGCCGCGAGCCGCTGGGCGTCCACACTGACTGCCAAGTGCGCCAGCGGGTCCTCGACATGGGTGTCCGCACCGTGCTGCGAGACCAGCACCTGCGGCTCGAAAGCGCCCAGCAGCTCGGGCACCACCGCGTGCACGGCACGCAGCCATCCCTCGTCTCCCGTACCGGGCGGCAGCGCCATGTTCACCGCACTGCCCTCGGCACCCTCGCCACCGGTCTCCTCGGGCCAGCCCGTACCGGGGAAGAGCGTGCCCGGGTGTTCGTGCAGCGAGATCGTCAGCACCCGCGGGTCGTTCCAGAACACCTCCTGGACCCCGTCCCCGTGATGCACATCCAGATCGACGTACGCCACCCGCTCGGCCCCCAGCTCCAGGAGCCGGGCGATGGCGAGCGCGGGGTCGTTGTACACGCAGAAGCCGGACGCACTTCCCGGCATCGCATGGTGCAGCCCGCCGGCGAAATTCACGGCATGCCGCACCTTCCCCTGCCAGACCGCCTCGGCCCCGCCAACGGACTGGCCGGCAATCAGCGCTGAGACCTCATGCATCCTTGGGAATGCGGGGTCGTCCGGGGTGCCGAGGCCGTACTCCTGCTCAGCGGACGCGGGGTCGGCCGACGCACGGCGCACGGCGTCGATGTAGTCGGGACGGTGCACCAGCCGCAACGTCGAATCGCCGACAGGTTTCGCGGCGACAACGCTCAAGTCGGGGCTGCGTTCCACCCCCAACGACTCGATCAGGCGCTTCGTCAGCGCGAGCCGTACCGGGTCCATCGGATGCCCCCGGCCGAAGTCGTAGCCGGTGACACCCTCGTCCCACATCAACTGCGCGCGCCCGCTCATGCCCGCCACCGTATCGGGCCGCGCCTGAACATAAAAAAGGGCCTTGTTGGCGTCTGCCAACAAGGCCCTCACATTTTAAAGTTTGTTCGGCGGTGTCCTACTCTCCCACACACTCCCGCATGCAGTACCATCGGCGCTGAAAGGCTTAGCTTCCGGGTTCGGAATGTAACCGGGCGTTTCCCTCACGCTATGACCACCGAAACACGGCGAAACAACAACCAGGGTTGTTGTCTCAGAACCCACACAGTGGACGCGAGCCTCTATGGACAA
>NZ_JADKMA010000358.1 GCF_017676365.1 Streptomyces oryzae | reverse complement strand
CCGTTCCGGCGTGGTGCAGGCTCAGGCACCGGGAAGGGGGGCGCAGAGCCCCGCACCACAGCAGTGGTCGCTTCTCACGACCGGAGGTGGACGAGCACCCCGGCACGCAAGCCCCACACGGGGCCCAACTCACCTCACCGGGCCAGGGGCCGCGGGCCCCGCCCGCAGAACAACAGGCGGTCGGCCTCGGCCAACCCACCGAAGCCCAAGGCGGGTTGGCGGCACTGCGGTCCTCCCCCGCCGCCGATGGGCTGTCCCATGCAGAGGATCACCCCTCCGCGCCGAGCCCCCACCTGGCAGCCACAGCACCGAGCCGACCAGCACCCGGACCAGACCCGGCCCTCGACCGGTCAGAACCGGCCGGACCCAGAACCGGCCGGACCTGGTCTCCAGGTCCGGCCGACTGGTCGCGCCCTTCCTCGTACGGAGTCACGGGCCCGCGCGAATGCGCGCGGGCCCGCCCCGGCTCACTGCCGGGCTTCGCTCCTGCCGGCAGCCTCCCGCAGAAGGCGGCGGTACTGGCCGACGACGTCCTCCTCCACCTCAAGAGCCAGCGAACTCACCAGCTCCCGCAGATGGACAGGGCTGTCCGTACCAACCGCCACCGCATCCACCGCAGGGAGACGGCAGGCAGCGCGGAAGGCCGCCTGCATCACAGTGGCCTGCTCCGCCTCCCGCAGGAACACCCGCGGGTCGAACCCCTCCCACGCAGCATCCGCCGCACCGCCGCCGAAGGGACTCATCCCCCACAGCTGCGACGGACGCAGCTTCGCGGCAAGCAGCTCCGCTGCTTCGAGGACCTCGTTCTTGACCAGCAGGCCGGAACGGACCATCAGGACATCGGGACGCGGCAGCCCGGCCACGAGTGCGCCCAGAGGGCGCGGGTCCCAGGACGAGATGCCCCAGGACCCGCACACGCCGCTCGACGCGGCATCCTCCAGAACGTGGCAGGCAGCCGCCAGCCGCTCGCAGCGCGCCGCCTCAGGACCTGCGGACAGGCTGTGCTCCGGATTGTGCAGGAACACCACATCCGGCTCCCGTCCCAGGTCCTGGGCCGCGCGCTCCACCGCCGCACGCAGACGCTCCGGTTCCAGGGAGTGTTCCGACGCCCGGCCGGGCACTGGGAAGTACCCGACCTTCGTCGACACCCTGAACCGCGGCAGCAGGTCACCAGCGACCCGCGCCAACGTCTCGTGCGAACGGAAACCCAGGTAGTTGGAGCTCGTGTCGAGAGCCCCAACCCCCAGGTCGAGCGCCTCCCTCAGAACAGCCGGCTCGTGACGAGACCGGTGTAGCCCGAGAACAACTCGGGGGTGAGCGGCGCGCACAGTCCCTCCTTCACCAGAGTCTCGGCGAGCTCGGTCACCCCGAAGCCCACAGCCGCCTCCACGGCCCGCAGGTCGGCGGGGCCACCGCCCAGCAGCATCCGCAGCGCCGGCAGAGCCTCCTCGGAGAAGAGGATCTTCCGCCCGGCGGCGGTCACCCGCACCACCGAGCCCTCCCGCTCGATCTCCGGCCGGAAGTGGGTGATGCACACCACCGCCTCCAGCGGCCCGAAGGTGGCCACGTAGGGTACGTAGCGCGTCGCGAAGGCCTGCTGCTCGTACTCGGCCAGGTAGTCCGCCGGAGAGGCCCTGCGGACGAGCTCCACAGCCGCCTCCTGCAGCGCCGTCGTGTCGGCCCCGGGGCTCCGGTCCAGGTCGTGCCGGAAGATCTCCTCGATCCGGCACCGGTCCGACAGCCACGTGAGCCAGCTCGCCCCCGTCCGCTTGGTGAAGCCGAACGTCGCGTGCAGGCTGTAGCCGGAGCCGCTGCCGTTACGCGTCGCCTGGTGCCAGAAACCCCGCGGGATGTGCATGACGTCGCCCGGCCGCATGACCCCCGACCAGACACCCTCCTCGCTGGGGGTGTTGTTGGGGTCGGCGTCCCGGTACATCGGAGCCGGCCGGGAAGTGCCGCGCACCTCCCACTCCTTCTCACCGGCGAGCTGCACGATCACCACGTCGTGGTCGTCCCAGTGCATGGGGAAACCCGACGCCTCGTTCGTCGTCAGGTACACGTTCACCTGCACCCGCTCGTGGGACCACCACTGCAGGGCCCGGCAGGCGACCTCCATCGTCGGGTCGAAGGTGTTGAGCTGATCCGTGATCAGCGTCGCACCCTCCTCCAGCAGCCCGCCCAGGCTCTGCATGTTCACCATCGGGATGCTCTGGCCCCGCGGGCTGACCGAGTCGGTGAAGTACTCCCCGGGGTGCACCTCCTTGCCGTCCTGGAAGAGCCGGAACTGCGGACGGTAGAGGCTCCTGCGCATCGCGATGTCCATGAGCTTGTCCGTCGTCAGGATCCGGGAGAGAAGCTCGGGGTCACCGACGTTCCCCCGCGCGAATTCCCTGCCCAGCCTCTCCGGGCCGCTCCAGCCGAGCGCGTTCTCGATGGCGTTCACCAACTGGTGTGTCACTTCTTCCTCCTGTTGAGTGCACTGATGTAGTGCGGAAAGGCCGACGGGGGCCGACGCGACGAATCGCGCCGACCCCCGCCGCTGCCGGGACCGTCAGTGGTCGCTCAGGTTGCCGTCACCGCCCGGCCAGGGGGCGTCGCCGGAGCTGCCCTGGTTGTCGGAGGCGAGGCGCTCCGCGTACCGGTCCTGGATCCTGGTCAGTCGCTCCACGCCCAGGACCAGCGACTGCCGCTCGGGCCCTGCCTGCTCGGGTGCCTGCACTGTGTGCTCCTTCCGCTGACTCCCGCCCCGCTCTGAGGCAGGAGAGCAAGTCGGCTCCCTCCTCATCGGGAAAGAGCCGACATGAACACCTCCTCCTCATGCGCCGCAGCGCGGCGCGCCCACGAGGGGCACAAGGAGGCGTCCAGCCGGGTCCTTTCCGGCACGAGCCGCCCGGCGGGCCCCCTGAGAGGCCGCAAGGTGCTTTCCCTTGCGGCCTCTCAGGGGGTCTGCCAGGCTCAAGT
>NZ_JADKMA010000357.1 GCF_017676365.1 Streptomyces oryzae | reverse complement strand
GCTGCAGCGGAGGCCGGAGCGGGAACGGGGACCGGTGCCGGGTCCTCTTCCGTCTCGGCGGCGAGGACGGCAGCCGCCTCTACGGCGAGCGCCGCGCTCACTCTCCTCGGCAGCCACCGGGTATCAGCAGACCGGCCGCGTGGCTGTGGACCGCGTCCAGCACCGTGGCGCCGGGGCCGGTGCCGGAGCCGACTGCCGGCGCCGTCGGTCTTGCGCCCCCGTCCGCGAGAGGGAGGCACTCCGGCAGCCGCTGAACGAGCTCCGCCGCCGGCGGGCGGTCGGACGGGTCGTCCGCGAGGCACGCACGGAGGAGGGCCGCGAGTTCGTCGGGGACGGGGCGGTGCCAGGTTGCGCCGCGTTCCGGTGCGGCCGTCCCGTCAGCGCGTAGCTGAGGACCGCAGCAAGCGCGAAGCTGTCCCCCAGGGGGCGGGGGCGGCCGCCCGCGAGCTGTTCGGGGGCAGGAAGGGGTGCGGGGCGCGGGCGTCACCGTCTGAGGCGGTGACGCGGCCGACGCCGTACCCCGCGAGGCGGGGCCGTCGCCGGTCAGCAGAACGTTCTCGGCAGTGACGCCTGCGTGGGCGACGCCTGACGCATGGAGCTGGGCGAGCGCTTCGGCAAGCGCGGTGCCGACGGCGAGCACGGTGCGGAGCGCAGCGGTCCGTACGTCTCGATGACGGTCGGTAGCGGGAGTACGGGGCGGTACGGAGACGCGCTCCACACCGGCGCCGCGCGCCCCTCCCCCGCGCCGACGGCACCCACGCCGGCCGCGATCTGCTGGGCGGCCAGCGCCTCGCTCCGGAAGCGGTGCACGCGGGCGGCGTCGCACACGGACTCGGGCAGCACCGTGGTGACGAGTGCCGTGCGGTCACCGCCAGGCATCAGTCCGAGAAACCGGCTCACAGTGGGCCGGATCTCGCTCCCCGCCGAGTCCAGCCGACCGACGAGTGCGTAGGGACCGAGCCGTCGCACATCGTCCTGACGCAGCGGTTCCATTCCCTCCCCTATGGATGACGCCCCCATGGATGACGGCGGGGAGCGAGACTACGCCACCGTGTCCCCTCGGCCACAGAGCGCACTCGGGGCTGACCAGCTCGCATAAATGTGGTATAAATCACACTGTATTGGGTGATTTACCCCGTTTGCTGGTCACTCGGGGTAGGTGGTGGACGGTGTGAACCGTTCGCCGCAGGCGCTCCAGGAAGGAGGACGACCATGGCAGTGCCTACTACCGGCCGCAGCATCGAGCACCACCCTGACCTTGTGGAGATGCGCGCCAGGTACGAGAAGGCCGGATCCACTCCGGTCGCACAGCTCGTCGAGGGGCTGACCTTCCTCACCGGTCTCTACATCGCGATCTCTCCGTGGGTGGTCGGGTTCAACGGATCCACAGCCCTGACGGCGAGCAATCTCATCGTGGGCCTCGCGTTCGCGGTACTCGCCCTCGGGTTCGGTTCCGCTTACGAGCGGACCCACATGCTGGGCTGGACCGCACCGCTGCTCGGAGTCTGGGTGATCATTTCTCAGTGGGTGATCAAGGGGGCTCCGGATACGGCGCAGATCGTGGTCAACAACACGGTCGCGGGAGGTGTCGCAGCTGCCTGCGGACTCGCAGTCATGGGGTTGGCGCTCATGGGCAGGCGAAAGACATGACGCACAGCGCCTGACGCGCGAACAAGAGGCCACAAGAGGCCAAGAGACTCGGACAGAACAAGCACATGACGCGCGGAGTCTGCCGCGCGCACGAACGGGCGGAGCGGTCCGGAGAACGGCCGTACCGCCCGTTCCGTATGTCCGGTGAGCGTCGCCGGATGGCTCTCCGAGGGTGCGGCGCGGGGCGGACTGGGATTGGCTGGGGATGAGGGCCGCAGCCGGGGCCGGAGTGCGCGGCAGCGCCGACCGCGGGTCGTCCCAGCGGCTCGGCGGTACGGGACGGGCAGTCGAGCAGGCAGACGGGCAGTCGAGGAGGCGTCCGACGGGCCATGGGCATGGGCACGGCGCAGCGGATGGACGCCTTTCAGCAGCGGCACCGCTGGGCGGGTCTGCCCCTCGCCGTCGTATACAAGGTCTTCGACGACCAGGCCCTCTACCTGGTCGCGCTGCTCACGTACTACACCTTCCTGTCGATCTTCCCCGTGCTGCTGCTGTTCGTCTCGGGGCTCGGCTTCTTCCTCGAGGACAATCCGGAGCTCCAGCGGCGGCTGCTGAACTCCGTGCTCGGCGAGTTCCCGGTGCTCGGTGACCAGCTGCGGGGCCGCATCCACGCGTTCCGCAGCAACGGCATCGCGCTCGCGGTCGGTGTCGCCGGCAGTCTCTACGGCAGCCTGGGCGCCGCGCAGGCCGCGCAGTACGGTCTGAACAAGATCTGGGCGGTTCCCCGCTACAAGCGGCACGATCCCTTCAAGTCACGGCTGAAGGGCATGCTTTTCCTGATGACGGTGGCGGGCGGATTGTCCGTGACGCTGCTGCTGTCGCTCGCGACGTCGGAGTCCAAGGCGTTCGGCACCGACCTGGGCACCGGACTGCGTGCGACGATCACGCTGGTGGCGGTGGCGGTCAATGTCGGGCTGCTGCTTGCCACCTACACCTTCCTCACCCACCACGAGGTGCCGCTGCGGCGGCTCTGGGCCGAGTCCGTCGGCGCGGCCTGCGCATGGCAGGTGCTGCAGTGGGCCGGCGGGTACTACGCCACCAATGTGCTGCGTGGGGCGAGCGCGACGTACGGGATGTTCGGCATCGTGCTCGGTCTGCTCGGCTGGATCTATATCGGCGCGCTGATCTTCGTGGTCGCGGCCGAGGTGAGCGCGGTACGCACGCACCGGCTCTGGCCCCGCAGCCTGCTGACACCGTTCACCGACCGGGTGTGGCTGAACTGGGCCGACCGCAAGGCGTACGCGTCCTATGCCACAACGGAGACGTTCAAGGGCTTCGAAACGGTCACGGTGGAGTTCCACCAGCGGCCACCCCCGGGC
>NZ_JADKMA010000356.1 GCF_017676365.1 Streptomyces oryzae | reverse complement strand
ATGTGGGCCTCCCCACCCCCCGTCCCCGGACTGCCCTGGAAAGGCGGTGTTCCGCGTGCGTACGCGCGCCCTTCTCTCCCCCCTGGCAGCCGCGGTTGTCGTGCTGCTCGTACCACCACTGATCACCTCCGGCAGCGGCACCACAGGCGGTACGAACATCCCCGGGCTGCGCTTCATGGTGCCCAACACCCCCGGCGGCGGTTACGACATCACCGCACGCACCGCCGCCAAGAATGCCGAGGAGGCCGGGCTCAACCACAACATCGAGGTCTTCAACCTGCCCGGCGCCGGCGGCACCGTCGGCCTCAGCCGCCTCGTCAACGAACGCGGCAACGGCAGGCTCGCGATGTCCATGGGGCTCGGCGTGGTCGGCGCCGTGCACACCAATCACGCGCCCTCCACGCTCGCCGACGCGACACCGATCGCCCGGCTCACCGAGGAGCCGGACATCGTCGTCGTCGCCAAGAACTCCAAGTACAAGACGTTCGAACAGCTCCTGGCCGACTGGAAGAAGCATCCGCGGTCCGTGCCCGTGGGCGGCGGCTCCTCGGCGGGCGGCCCCGACCACCTGGCGCCGATGCTGATGGCCCGCGCCGCCGGGATCGAGCCGAAGTCGGTCAACTACGTGCCGTTCGACGGCGGCGGCGAACTGCTGGCCTCCGTACTGGGCGGCAAGGTGAAGGTCGGCATCTCGGGCCTGGGCGAGTACCGCGACCAGATCAAGTCCGGCGAGCTGCGGCTGCTGGCGGTCACCGGGCCGAAGCGGGTCAAGGGGTTCGACGCGCCCACCCTCAAAGAGTCGGGCGTGAACGTGGAGTTCACCAACTGGCGCGGCATGGTGGCGCCGCCCGGTCTGTCCAAGGCCCAGCGGGACAAACTGATCCGCTTCATGCGCGAACTTCGTCACTCGAAGGAGTGGCGCAAGTCGCTGCGCACCAACGGCTGGGACGACGCCTGGCTCCCCGGCGACAAGTACGGACGCTTCCTCAAGAGCGAGGACAAGCGCGTGGACTCCGTCCTGAAGGAGCTGGGACAGTGAGCGCAACGGAACCACCAGAGACGCAACCGGCCCCGGCCGCCGCTCGGGCGACCGGCCTGCGTGCCTACTCCGAACTCGGCGTCTGCGCCCTGCTGCTGGCCGTCGGCGTGCTCGTACTGACCGACGCCCTCACCATGGCCACCGACGCCGGGGCACGCGGCCCCGTCGGCCCCCGCACGGTCCCCGTCGTCGTCGGGGTGGCGCTGCTCGTCGTCTCCGTCCTGCTCGCCGTCGACGTACTGCGCGGCGGGCGCGGCGAGGCGGAGGGCGGAGAGGACATCGATCTGGCCGAACCGGGCGACTGGCGTACGGTCGCGCTGCTCGCGGGCGTCTTCCTCGCCTTCGCCGCGCTGATCGACCCGCTGGGCTTCCCGCTCGCCGGCGCACTGCTGTTCTGGGGCTCGGCCTTCGCGCTGGGCAGCCGCACCCACGCCCTCACCCGCGACCCGCTGATCGCCGCCGCGCTGTCCCTGGGCACGTACGCGGTCTTCCACCTGCTCCTCGGCGTCCAGTTGCCGGGCGGACCACTGATGGGAGTGATGTAACCGATGGACTCCGTCAACTCCCTGATAGACGGCTTCGGTACGGCACTGACGCCGCTCAACCTGCTGTGGGCCGCAACCGGCGTACTGCTGGGCACCGCCATCGGCGTACTGCCGGGCATCGGCCCCGCGATGGCCGTCGCCCTGCTGTTGCCGGTGACCTACGGTCTCGACCCGACGGCGGCGTTCATCATGTTCGCCGGGATCTACTACGGCGGCATGTTCGGCGGCTCGACGACCTCGATCCTGCTCAACACCCCGGGGGAGAGCGCGGCGGTGATCGCCGCCATCGAGGGCAATCCGATGGCCAAGGCGGGCCGCGGCTCCCAGGCGCTGGCCGCCGCGGCCGTCGGGCACTTCGCCGGCGGCCTGATCGGCACGATCCTGCTGGTCGCCCTCGCGCCCACCGTGGCGAGCCTGGCGGTGGACATCGGAGCGCCCGACTACTTCGCGATCATGGTGCTGGCCTTCATCGCCGTCACCTCCGTGCTCGGCTCCTCCCGGATCCGCGGCTTCGCGTCCCTGCTGATCGGTCTGACTCTCGGGCTGGTCGGCCTGGACCAAATGACGGGTCAGCAGCGGCTGACGTTCGGCAGCCTCCAGCTCTCGGACGGCATCGATGTGGTGATCGTCGCCGTCGGCCTCTTCGCCATCGGCGAGGCGCTGTGGGTGGCCGCCCACTTGCGGCGCGGGACCGGCGCCTCCATCCCGGTCGGCCGCCCCTGGCTGGGCCGGGAGGAGCTGCGGCGTACGTGGAAGCCGTGGCTGCGCGGACCGCTGATCGGATTTCCGTTCGGTGCGGTCCCCGCAGGCGGCGCGGAGATCCCCACGTTCCTCTCCTACATCACCGAGAAACGGCTCTCGAAGCACAAGAAGGAGTTCGGCAAGGGCGCCATCGAAGGCGTCGCCGGACCGGAGTCGGCCGCCTCGGCCTCCGCCGCCGGCACTCTCGTCTCGATGCTCACCCTCGGGCTGCCGACCACCGCCGTCGCCGCTGTGATGCTCGCCGCGTTCCAGCAGTACGGCATCCAGCCGGGCCCGCTGCTGTTCGAACGGGAGCCGGAGCTGGTGTGGGGCCTGATCGCCTCGCTCTTCGTCGGCATGGTGATGCTGCTCGTCCTCAACCTGCCGCTGGCGCCGGTCTGGTCGAAGCTGCTGCGGGTGCCCCGCCCCTATCTGTACGCGGGCATCCTCTTCTTCGCGGCAGTCGGCGCCTACGCGGTGGGCGGCGAGGCCGTCGACGTGGTGATCCTGCTGGTCATCGGCCTCATCGGGCTGATGATGCGGCGCTACGGACTGCCCGTGCTCCCCGCGATCATCGGCGTCATCCTCGGCCCCAACGCGGAGCAACAGCTGCGCAGGGCGCTCCAGATCAGCGACGGCAGCGTCACCGGCCTGGTCAACACCCCGTTCGCCGTCACCGTCTACACGGTCATCGCCGTCC
>NZ_JADKMA010000355.1 GCF_017676365.1 Streptomyces oryzae | reverse complement strand
GGGTCAGGAGGGTCAGAAGGGCCAGGACGCGGCCGGGGCCGGGGCCCAGGCTCAGGCTCAGGCTCAGGCCGCGTAGGCGTCCGCTATGTGCGCCCGGGCCGCCCGCAGCGCGTCCTCGATGTCGCGGGTTCCCGTGGAGACGCAGAGCGTGTACGAGACGTCCTCCAGCTCCTGCCGCCGCTCGGGCCGGGCACGGAGTGCCTCGTAGCGGGTGAGCAGCTCTCGCAGGGTGTCGGGGTGGGCCATCATGGCGACTCCTCGGTGGCGCGCGGCGGCGCTCGGCAGATACGGGGCAGGGCCGACGGCCCGTGGCGGGAGCCACGGAATCGGCGCACCCCGCCCGGTACCCGACGGCAAAAGGGGCAAAACAGTCAGAGTGCAGCACTCTCCCCGCGCGTGCCCTCTCGTTTCGTCTCCGCAGGCAGTGGGCACCCCGGCACGCAGGGACGGAAAAAGAAGCAGAAAACGAAACTGGCCGAACACGCGCGAAAGGAACACGCAGGAGGCTTGAGGTGACGTGATGGATTCCGTACCCGGGGTGCCGTGCTGGGTCAGCCTCACTGTCCGCGACCGGCAGGCCACCGAGGAGTTCTACAGCGCCGTACTGGGCTGGTCCTTCACCGACAGCTCTCTCGGCCCCGGATTCCGCACGGCCACCAGGGAAGGCGAACCTGTGGCGGGCTTCAACGAAGCCGCAGTCTCCTGGCAGCTGCCCGTGCGCTGGACCGTGTTCTTCGCCGTCGAAAACGCCGACCTCGCGTGTGAACGCGTTCGGGAACGAGGCGCCACGGTCGCCGTGGGCCCGCTCCGCGTGGGTGACGGCCGCGCCGCCATGGCCGCCGACCCCTATGGCGCGGCCTTCGGCATGTGGCAGGGGGAACTGCCGCGCGGCTGGGCGGTCGGTGCCGGGCACGCGCCCGCCTGGCTGGAGCTGCGCACCGGTGACGCCTTCGCGGCGGCGCTGTTCTACGGCGAAGTGCTCGAGTGGACGAAGAACCCCAGCCACGGCGTCAGCTATGAGGAGCAGAACGACGAGGTGCACATCCTGGTGGACGGCGAGACCGTCGCAGGACTGCGCGGCGGTGGCGTGGAAGCCGCACCGGACCCGCAGGTGCGCACCCGCTGGGATGTCTACTTCCGCGCGACCGACATCGACGCGGCGCTCACCGCAGTCGAGAAGACCGGCGGCACCGTGGTCTCGCCCGTCCAGCACGCCTCACACGGCCGGGTCGCCACCGTGCGCGATCCGGACGGCGGTCTCTTCTGCCTGCTGGGCCCCTGACGCGCACCCTGCGGTGACGGGGCCCGTCGCGGGTACCCGGTGAGGCGCGTACACGTCATCCGGGGCACCGGCACCACGCCGCACGCGCCGGATCGGCAACAGGGCAACAGAGTGCGCAAACAGAATCTGCGCAATCAGACTCTGGGCAAACGGACTCTGGGCAAACAGACCGCACAGACAGCGGAGGTGTCGCGATGAGCCGGCAGCAGTCCAGGCGCGCGGGAGCAGACGGCCAGGTCGTCGTGGTCACCGGCGCCAGCGGCGGGGTGGGCCGGGCGACAGCCCGCGCCTTCGGGGCGCGCGGCGCCGCCGTCGCACTGATGGCGCGCGGCGAGGAGGGCTTGGAGCGCGCCGCCGACGAGGTACGGGACGCGGGCGGAACGGCCCTTCCGCTGCCCGTCGATGTCAGCGACCACACGGCGGTGGACGCGGCCGCCGACCGCATCGAGCGGGAGCTGGGCCCCGTCTCCGTGTGGGTGAACACCGCTTTCTCCAGCGTCTTCGCACCAGTGACCGAAGTGAGCGCCGAAGAATTCCGCCGGACGACCGAGGTCACCTACCTCGGCTACGTACACGGGACGCTCGCCGCGCTGCGCCATATGAAGCCGCGCGATGCGGGGACCATCGTCCAGGTCGGCTCGGCGCTCGCCTACCGGGGCATTCCGCTCCAGGCGGCGTACTGCGCGGCCAAGCACGCCATCCAGGGCTTCCACGAGTCGCTGCGCTGCGAGCTGCTGCACGACAAGAGCGGGGTGCGCACCACCATGGTGCAGCTGCCCGGTCTGAACACTCCGCAGTTCACCTGGGTCAAGTCACGGCTGCCGTACAGTCCGCGCCCGGTCGCGCCCGTCTACCAGCCCGAGGTGGCAGCACGCGGCATCCTGTACGCGGCCGACCACCCGGAGCGGCGGGAACACTGGGTCGGCGGCTCGACGGTCGCCACCCTGCTGGGCGACAAGTTCGCACCCGGCCTGCTCGACCGCTATCTGGCCAGGACCGGCTTCAAGGGCCAGCAGACCGACCACGAGCGCTCCCCCGCACAGCCGGACAACCTGTGGAAGCCCGCGGACGCGCGGCACGACTACGGCGCACACGGCGAGTTCGACGACGAGGCGTCCGCACGCAGCTACCAGCTGTGGGCCTCGCACCACCACGGCATGCTCGCAGCCCTGGGCACGGCGGCGGCAGCGGCAGCGGGCACCGCAGCGGTACGCAGGGCGCTGTTGCGGGCGTAGCCCGTACGGGGTGCCCGTGCGCGGGCACCGTCGCGCCATGCGGCCATGCGCCATGGGGCGAAGGTTATTGGAGCGACCGGTGACACACGAGGCAGATCATCCGGCGTGATTCGCCGGCGGACCAGACGCGGCCGGGGCTCGTCGACTGACGCACGGGCTCGGGTTCGCTGATCAGATGGCGCGGGCACACACCGGCGCCGCAGTCGACACAGACCGCGACGGCGGGGGTCTCGGTGCCCTCCTTGGAGCAGTCGAAACAGTGCATGGCGCCCCCTCTCTCGGTACCGGAAGGGCGGGGTGCGCTGCGGGTTCCCCGCAGCGCACCCGGTACGCATGATTGCGGCCGTTCAGGTGCGCTTCACGCTTCGGTAGGGGGCAGTCAGTAGCCCGTCGCCGTGTGGACGGTCAGGGAGGGGAGCTCGCCGGTGTGGAGGGTGTGCCAGGCGGTGTGGAAGTCGGCGGTGATGTCGGTGGCGGTGGTGGGCCCGGCGGAGTGCGAGGTGAGGGTGGTGC
>NZ_JADKMA010000354.1 GCF_017676365.1 Streptomyces oryzae | reverse complement strand
CACCACGCCCGACGCGGTGAGTCTCAACAACGGCACCGCCCAGCCGCCGGTGTCCACCAGCCACCCGCTCCCCGGCCCCCGTGCCGCCCGCCGCTCAGGCGGTGGACGGGCCAAGGCATCCCAGGTGATCGCGCAGCTTCGGGCCGAACTGGACGAACTGACGGCCACCGAACCCGATGCGACCGTTGAGATCAGTTGGCGGGTCGTGGAATGAGCGGAACGAGGCGTGTGCGGTGACGACCACGACGAGCACGAGCGCGGAGGCCACCACCAGTGCGGTACGGCTCAATGCCGCCACCATCGCCCAGTACCTCGCGTCCCAGCCCGGCCTGAGCCCGGGCAAGCGCCGGGCCGTACTGCTGCGCGCGGCGCCGCGCTGGGACGGCCCGGCCGAGCTGGCGTGGGGCGAGCACCGACAGGCGTCGGTGGCCACCGCGCCCTCGCCGCTGGCCGCGTACGAGCTGGTGCTGGCGCACCGGGCGCCGGCGGCGCCCGGTCCCGATGTACTGGTGGTGCTCACCGACCGCGAAGAGGCCGAACTCGGACCCGATCTCCTTGCCAAGGTGCACCGGCACCGGGTCAACGCGGTGGACACCTGGGACGTCGTCCGGGAGTCCTTCGGCGCGGTCAGTACCGACCGCCGACTGGTGGACGAGAACTGGGCCGCTGAGGCGCTGCTGGACGCCACCCCGCCGAGCGGCTGGCCGCGGCTCCGTGGCGGGGTGCTCTCCCGGGACAAGGCACTGAGCGAACTCACGCTCCGCAGGCTCGGCATCGGCCGGTACGACCCGGACCGGGACCAGCCGCATGCCCTGTCCGCGAGCGGCGACGAACTCGATATCCACACGCTGCTGCACTGGTCGCTGGCGTCCGGCGGCCCGGACCGCTACCTGGCGCTGCGCGCGCCCGAGCGCGCCGGTATCGCCGCGTTCCTCGGCTCCTCGGACCAGGCGGGCCAGGCCGGACGGACACTGCTCGCCCTGGTCGAAGCCGGGCACGGGCCGGACGCCGTCGCCTTCGGTCTGGTCTGCGCCGCGCTGTGGGTGCATGCCGACGCGGCAGCGGACGCGGAGAACTACCGGGCCCGGGGGCGGGCCGAGCGCTGGTTCGGGGAGGAGCCGCCCGCCCAGGGAGAGGCCCTGGACGCACTCGTGGCGGCCTTCGGCCGATCCTGCGAGGAGTTCGTCTCGGGCCTGCTGCTGACGGGACGGTCGTCTTACGGCGACTCGGCGGCGGCTGCGCGGCGCCTGTCCGGTTCCGTCCACGACCGCGCGGCCTTCCTGGCGCGGCAGTTCGGCGCCGAAGAGGCCACCCGTACGAGCCCGCTGTTGGCCGCGGGGCTCGAGGCCCGTTTCACCGCCGTCGGCGAAGCGCTCCTGACCGGCCGGCAGGACCGGATCGCGCAGGCGGTGGCGGCACTCGACGACCACCGGCTCGCGCCTGAACCCGATACCCGGCCCCGCATCGAACGGGCGTGCATGGCACAGCGGCTCACCCGATGGCTCACGGCCCGGCCGGAGGTGGAGGACGAGGCGGAGAGCCACAGCGTGCGGGATGCCGTCAGCCAGCATGTCTCCGACACCGGCTGGGTGGACCTCGCGCTCGACCACATCGAGTCCGGCGGGGACCCCGATGCGACGCTGAGATCCGCCTACGACGCCCTGGGTGCCTCCGTACGCGCCCGCCGCCGGGATATCGACCGGCACTTCGCCAGGTCCCTCGCAGCCTGGACGGCGGGCGGCAGGCCCCCGGAGGACATGCTGACGGTGGAGACCTTCCTGCCCAAGGTCGTCGCCCCTGTCGTGAAGGCGGGTGAGCGCCGGGTGCTGCTGGTGGTCCTCGACGGGATGAGCGCCGCCATCGCCGCCCAGCTCGGCGAGGAACTGCGCGAGCACTGGGTGGAGTACGACCCGCTGCCCAAGGCAAAGGGCATTCCGGTACGGCGGGCGATGGCCGCCGCGCTGCCCACCGTGACGGCCGTGTCGCGAACTTCTCTGTTCGCCGCCCGCCTCATGACCGGCACCCAGGTGGACGAGAAGCGGCTCTTCCCCGAGCACCGCTTCTGGGGCGAGGAGGAAGCCGCCGTCTTCCACAAGGACGACCTGCGTGGCGACACCAGCGGCGCCCCCCTCGGGCCCGAGCTGCACGAGGCGCTGATCAGTGACCGTACGCATGTCGCCGTGGTGCTCAACACCATTGACGACCGGCTTGCCACGGAGCAGAAACTCGGCGACGGCGCCTGGCGGCTCGGGGACATAGGGCGGCTGCGGGACCTGCTGCGCTTCGCCGCCGCCCAGGGCCGGGCGGTGATCCTCACCAGCGACCACGGTCATGTCATCGACCGGCACGGCGTGCGGGTCGAGGCCGGCCCCGACCATGTGGAATCCGCCCGGCACCGGTCCGGAAGGGGTCCGCTCGCCGAGACGGAGATTGCTCTCTCGGGACCGCGTGTGGTCGCCCCGGAGCCCGGCGGGGACATCGTCGCGCTGTGGGACGCCGACTCCCGCTACACCTCGCGGAAGGCCGGCTACCACGGCGGGGCTTCTCTGGCCGAGGTCGCCATCCCCGTGCTGGCCTTCCTCCCCTTCGGGGCGGTGCCGCCGAGCGGCTGGCGCGAGCTGGGCAGCCAGCAGCCGCCGTGGTGGTCGCTGACGTCGGTCGACTCGGACCGCACGGAAGGACGCCCGGCAGCGGCAGCCGCCCCGGTGAAGAAGAAGACACCCAAGCAAGCCCGGACAGACGCCGAACTGGCAAGGAGCCACGACTCGCTCTTCGAGGTGTCGCTGATCCCCTCGGAGAGCGACGGTGCTCTGCTCTCCCACCATCTGGTATCACCGAACGACGCGCTGGTCAGCGGCCTGATGTCGTCCGAGGTCTTCGTGGCGCAGGTGGAGCTGCTCGCCCGCAAGCCCCGCCAGGCGGAGCTGGCAAGAGTCGAGAAGGCCGTACGGGCTCTGCTGGACGCCGGCGGAACACTCCCCGTCACCGCCCTGGCCCAACGCATCAGCCTGCCCGCTACGAGGGCCGCCGACGGCTTCGCCGCCGTACTCCGGCAGCTGCTCAACCACGACGGCGTGCAGGTGCTGGAGACCCTGCCGGACGGCCGGACGCTGCGGCTGCACCCAGGACTGCTGCGGGACCAGTTCGAGCTTTGACCAGCTAAGGAGCCTGCAGGGGGTGCCGTGCCGGGCGGGGCGGCCCGCCCGGCAC
>NZ_JADKMA010000353.1 GCF_017676365.1 Streptomyces oryzae | reverse complement strand
TCCCTCTCCCCCTCCCCCGGCCGCCGCGGCCGCCCGTCCGGCGCAGTTGCCCGCCGATCTTCCGGTCTTCACCGGCAGGGGAGCCGAACTGGCCCGGACTCACGCGCTGCTGCCCGCCGAGGGACAGCTGCCGACTGCCGTGGTGATCAGCGCGATCGGCGGTATGGCGGGTGTCGGCAAAACCACGCTGGCGGTGCACTGGGCGCACCAGATCGCCCATCTCTTCCCCGACGGCCAGCTGTTCGTCAATCTGCGCGGCTTCGACCCGACCGGCTCGGCCATGCCGCCGGACGAGGCGGTCCACACGTTTCTGGACGCGCTCGGCGTCCCGCCGGGGCAGATGCCGAGCCGCCCCGAGGCGCGCGCCGCGCTGTACCGGAGTCTGCTCGCCGACCGGCGGGTGCTGCTTCTGCTGGACAATGCCCGGGACCCCGAGCAGGTACGGCCGCTGCTGCCCTCCGGGCCCGGCTGTCTGGCCATCGTCACCAGCCGCAGTCAGCTCACCGGCCTGATCGCCGGCGACGGGGCGCATCCGCTGACGCTCAACCCGCTGACGCCCGCCGAGGCCCGGGACTTCCTGGCCCGTCGGCTCGGCGCCGACAGGCTCGCCGCCGCCCCTGAAGCGGCGGACGAGATCATCGCGCGCTGTGCCCGGCTGCCGCTGGCTCTGGCCATCGTCGCGGCGCGGGCCGCAACCCACCCCGACTTCCCGCTGCACGCCGTCGCCGCCGAGCTGCGCGACAGCCATGGCAGCCTCGACGCCTTCGCGGGCGGCGACATCAGTACGGATGTGCGGGCGGTGTTCTCCTGGTCGTACCACGCGCTGTCGGCACCGGCAGCGCGGCTGTTCCAGCTGCTGGCCGCCCACCCGGGTCCCGACATCTCGGCGCCGGCGGTGGCAGCGCTGGCGGGGCTGACACTGCGCGAGACGCGCGGTCCGCTCGGCGAGCTCACCCACGCGCACCTGCTCACCGAGCACTTCCCCGGCCGCTACGCCTTCCACGATCTGCTGCGCGTCTACGCCGCCGAACGCGCCCGCTGCGAGGAGTCGGCAGCGGACCGGGAGCAGGCTCTCGAGCGGGTCCTCACCTGGTATCTGCACACCGCCGACGCCGCCTCCCGCTTCATCACCCCGGAGCGCCCGCGTGTCCCGCTCGTCCCGTTGCCCGAGGACTGCCGGCCTCTCGAATTCACCACCTACGACGGGGCGCTGGACTGGTGCACGGCCGAACGTGCCAATCTCGTCGCCGCGGTCGACCACGCTGCCTCGCACGGGCAGTCCGGCCTCGCATGGCGGCTGACGGCGGCGCTGTGGGGGTTCTTCTATCTGCGCAGCCACAGGAACGACTGGGTCTTCACCAACCGGACGAGCCTGGCGGCCGCCCGCCGCGACCACGACCGGCTGGGCGAGGCCGAAAGTCTCACCGGCCTCGCCAACGCCCTCACCCATGCGGGCAGTTTCGACGACGCCGTCGACCACTACAACCAGGCGCTGCCGCTCTGGCAGGAGCTCGGCGACGAGCAGGGCGCCTCTCGGGTCACCGGCAATCTCGGCGACGTCTGCCTGCGGGCCGGGCGGATCGAAGAGGCCATCGGGCATCTGCTGCACACCTTGGAGGCCGACCGCACTCGCGGCCACCGCTGGGGCGAGGGCATCTGCCTGAACAACCTGGGCGAGGCGTACTTGCGGCTCGGGCGGCTGGACGAGGCGCGGGAGTATCTGGAGCAGGCGCTGGTCGTCCAGCGCGCCACCGACAACCGCTGGGTCGAGGGCATCACGCTGGACTTCCTGGGCACCGTCTACCACCGGCTCGACCGCCACGACGACGCCGTCGAGCACTATCACCGGGCGCTGGAGGCGCATCGGGACGTCGGTAACCGGTGGGGCGAGGCCCACACCCTCAGCCACCACGCCGATGTCCGGATGGCAGTCGGCGAACTGGACACCGCCCGTGCGGGCTGGCGCCAGGCGCTGCGCCTGCTGGAGGAGTTCAACCACCCGGACGCGGAAGAGATCCGTGACAAGCTGCGCGGCCTCGACGGCTCACTCGACGGCTCACTCGCCGACGCGCAGCACGCCGCCGAGTGAGCCGTTGAACTCTCCGCGCGGCGCCGGTTCACGGCTTGCTCAGGCGCCATTGGCGGATGCCGCCGTCGCAGCCGGTGATCGACAGTGCGCCGTTCGCCTTCTTGGCGCCGGCCACGCTGAGGCACAGGTTGCCGCTGGAATGGTTGCGGATCGCGAACGTTCCGTCGGACCGCTTGTCGAGCCACCACAGCTGGTTGTCGTTGGCGCCGCGGCAGTGGTATTCGGTCACCGGTGAGTTGGCCGGTACGGGGTCGTAACCGGGCAGGTCCAGGCAGAGGTTGTCCTTGACGTTGCGGATCAGATAGAGGTCGGTGTGCTTGGGTCCTGCGTCCTTGCGCTGCAGGTCCAGTTCCCACCGCTGGTTGCCGCCCTTGAACGCGTACGACGTATCGCAGGCGCCCTGCTGGACCCGGCCGTCCGGCTTGCCCTTTCCGGTGCCGGGCAGGTCCATGCACAGTCCGGTCCCGTGGTTCCTGACCGTGATCACTCCGGACGGGATCACGCCGCCGGCCGCGTCCACGCCGTCGTCGCTGTCGCCGCTGCCGGAGCCTTTCTCGTCCGACCCGGAGGAACCCTTGTCGGACTCGGAGGGAGAAGGCTTGGGCTTGTCGTCGGCTTCCTTGTCCTTGTCTTTGTCCTCGTCCTTGTCCTTGTCGGACGGGCTGGGCGAGGGGGACCCGGAGGGATATCCGGGGTGGGACGGTCGCAGCGTCTCCGACGGGTCGCCCTTGGCGTCGTCCTTGGTGCCCGCGGCGTGGTTCTTCCGGCTCGCGCCGCTGTCCTTGTCGTCGCCCCCGGCGCCCGCCAGCGCGATGGGGGTCGTGATGAGCGTCGCCAGAGCCACAGCCGCGGTGGCGATGGCCCACGGCTTCTTGAGCAGGCTGCTCGCCACGAACTCCTCGTCAGAGCCGCGCGCCCCCTTGTTCGCGGGCGACCGCGTCCCCTTGTCCGCCGCACCTGACGACCGCCGGGCGAGCGACGGCCGCGGAAGCGACGAGGCCGACAGCCTGGAAGTGGAGGGACGCGGGGTCGGCGGCACGGCGCCCCGGGTCTTGCCCTGGCCGGGCGCGCCCTGAGGCGGCGCACCGGCCTGCCCTGGTACGCCGGTCGCCGCCTCAGGG
>NZ_JADKMA010000352.1 GCF_017676365.1 Streptomyces oryzae | reverse complement strand
CCCCTCTCCAGACCGTCCCGAGAGACAAGGACCCGCACCGTGACCGACGCCCTCTCCCTCATCGACGAGTGGGGCCCCGAGAAGATCGTCATCGTCTCCCACCGGCGCACCGGAATGAAAGGCGTACTCGTCATCGACAACACGGCCCGCGGAGTCGGCAAGGGCGGCACCCGCATGAGCCCGCACGTCTCCGTCGGGGAGATCGCCCGGCTGGCCCGGGTCATGACCTGGAAGTGGGCCGGAGTCGACCTCTTCTACGGGGGAGCCAAGGCCGGCATCGTCGCCGACCCGGCCTCCCCCGACAAGGAGGCCGTGCTGCGCGCCTTCGCCCGGGCGCTGTCCAACGAGGTGCCGCGCGAGTACGTGATGGGGCTCGACATGGGGCTGACCGAGGATGACGCGGCCGTCATCCAGGACGAGCTCGGCGACCGGGGCGCCGCGGTCGGCACTCCGGCCCACCTCGGCGGGGTCGCCTACGACAAGCTCGGCGTCACCGGCTACGGAGTCGCCGAAGCGGCCGACGCCGCAGCCGGGTACCTCGAACTGCCTCTCGGCGGCGCACGGGTCGCCGTCCAGGGCTTCGGAGCCGTCGGCCACGCCGCAGCGCAGCGCTTCGCGGAGCTCGGTGCGACCATCGTCGCCGTCTCCACGGCCCGGGGCGCCCTCCACGACCCCGGCGGACTCGACGTGCACACGCTGCGGGCGGCCCGCGACGAGCACGGCGACGCTTTCGTCACCCGGCACCGCCAGGGCGCCCGACTGGCGCCGGGCCAGGAACTCACCGTCGACTGCGACATCCTGGTGCCCGCGGCACTCCAGGACGTCATCGACGCGGCAACCGCCCACCAGATCAAGGCAAAGCTGGTGGTGGAGGGGGCCAACCTGCCCACCTCACCGCAGGCGCGGACCGTCCTCGCCGAGCGCGGCATCACTCTCGTACCGGACTTCATTGCCAACGCGGGCGGTGTCGTCGCGGCGGCCTTCGCCATGGACGCCCGCTACTCCGGCTTCAGCCCCGAGACCTCCGCCATCTTCGGCACCGTCTCCGAACGGCTCCGCGCCAACGCCCTGGCCGTACTGGAAGCAGCCAGGACCGGCGCCACCACACCGCACCTCGCCGGGCGCCGCCTCGCCGAGGAACGCGTCGCCGCCGCGATGCGCAGCAAGCGCCGCCTCGCGCCGCACTGACCCCTCAGGGCCGGGCCTGGCCGGCGCCAGCAGCTCAACAGCCGCTCGCCCGGGCCGTGACGGACCGGCCGGCCGAAGACTCGTCCGCCGCGGTGTGCAGCAGGAGCTGGGCACCCAGCGGGGTGAGCGTGTGGTGGGCGGTCCGGCCGCTGCGGCGGGTGGAGACGAGCCCCGCGCGGCGCAGCACCGTGGCGTGTTCGCTCGCCGAGGCGGGCGCCAGCCCGGTACGGCGCGCCAGCCGGCTGGTCGAGACGCCCTCCGCGATCGCTTCCAGCACCGCGGCCCGGCTGTGTCCGAGCAGCGTCGCCAGCGCTGCGTGCGGGCCGTTCAGCGCACCGGCCAGCGGATGTTCGACCGCTTGGTAATAGAAGGTGGGCTGCGGTTCGCCCGGGTCGCAGGGGACGTAGGCGGTGAAGGCCGCCGGTGCCAGCAGCAGACCGCGGCCGCCGAGGTGGTAGTCGGGGCCCTGCGCGTGGGGGAATTCGAGCACGGGCGGGCGCCAGCGCCCCGCAGGGTGCAGATTGTCCAGCACCAGCTCGACACCACCCTCGTGCCACTGGCGGGTCCGCTCGGCCTGGTCGGCGCGGATCGCGGCGTACAGCCCGCGCCAGTACGGCTCGATGGCCACGCTGTGCTGCGCGCGTACGGCCCCCGCGAGTCCGCGCAGGGCCGAGGGGCTGCCGTCGGCCAGTGCGTGAGTCCAGGACGGAAGCCGACGGTGCGTGGCGACGTACTCCAGGTCGGCGCGCAGCTCGGCACGGGGCGTGGACAGCAGCCGTTCCAGCTCCTCCGCGAGCGTCGGCAGCGCGCTGTGCGGGCGCAGCAGGCGGGGGACGGGGTGCGAGGGCGCGCCGGCCGCCAGCCCGCCGAGCAGCGGCGCGGCAGGACCCGGCGCGGAGCGGCGGGCCAGATGGACGGTGCGGCGCCACAGGTCGAGGGCGGGCGGGCCGCCGGTGTCATGGCGCAGCCGCCAGGCGCTCAGCGAGGTCACGGCCAGCGGGCTGGGTGCCGCAGCCAGGCGGACGCGTGCGAGGTCCGCCACGGTGAAATGGATGCGCATGTCCGCCCTGCCCGTACGACTCTTCCGACCGTGCTGTCCGACGCTGCTGCCCCGTCATCTTTCACCCGCGCGCCCGCAGCCGCCACGTGGATCGGTGCACAAGGCCGGTATCCGGCTTCGCTTCGGCCAGGACCGAATCGTCTGTCCGCCAGGGACCGTGGCGGCCACGATGGCGTGAGGGAGGAGCCGGGTCGGCGAGCGGAGGAGGCACGGATGCGGGGCAGCAGAACAGGGAGACCGGGGGACCCGGGCAAGGGTTCGGCCGATGGCCCGGAGTGCGGCGCACCACGGGGGTGTGCGCCCGCAGCGCGCGGCACCCGCAGGAGGGCCGTGGTGGTGACCCTGTGCACGGCAATGGCCCTGCTCTGCGCCTCGGTTGCCGCCCGGGCCGCTCCCGGGCAGGACGGCGGCGACCGAGGCGACTCCCGTCACTCCGGCGGCGCGGGCGTACGGGGCGCCGGCCGGACGGGCGGATGGCACGGGCCGGTTGTGACCCACCCCGGGCAGCCCGAGATCGACTACCCGCGCGGTGAGGTGTGCCCGTTCGCCACGCACGCGGAGTTCCCGGTCGTCGACATGGTCCAGCGGACCTGGACGAACGACGCGGGTGACCCCGTCTATGCCGTCATCAGCGGCCCGTTGGTGATGGATGTGACCAACAAGGAGACGGGAAAGACCATACGCCGCGATCTGTCCGGCACCGGCACCCTCGTGTATCCGGAGCCCGGCAGCGACACCCACGTCCTCAGCGGGGGCGACTGGGGCGTCGGGCTGCACACCAGCGACCGGCCGGAGCACAACAAGTGGCTTGTCTCGCGCGGTTTCATGGCCGTCCGGATCAAGGAGGGGCCGCACGGCACCAGCCGTGAACTGCTGGTGCTGGAAGGGCCTTACGAAGATCTCTGCAAGACGCTGGCGCGGTAGCGGGCAACAGGCAACGGGGGAGCGACGGGCGGTCGTTCGGGATCCAACGGTCCCGAAC
>NZ_JADKMA010000351.1 GCF_017676365.1 Streptomyces oryzae | reverse complement strand
GGAGTGGGCTGTCCGGGCGGATCGCCGCCTACCGTGGCGGCTATCTGCCCGAGGAACGGCGCGCCCTCGAGCGAGCCCTGCACACCGGTGAGCTGCTGGGGCTCGCCGCCACGAACGCCCTGGAACTCGGCATCGACATCTCGGGGCTGGACGCCGTCCTCATCACCGGCTATCCCGGCACCCGGGCCTCCCTCTGGCAACAGGCCGGCCGCGCGGGACGGGCCGGGCAGGGCGCGCTGGCCATCATGATCGCCCGGGACGAGCCGCTGGACACCTATCTCGTCCACCACCCCGATTCCGTCTTCCACACCCCGGTCGAGTCCACCGTCCTGGACCCGCACAACCCCTATGTCCTGGCCCCCCACCTGTGCGCAGCCGCAGCCGAGATCCCGCTCACCGAGGCCGACTTCGCCCTCTTCGGTCCCGAGACCCCGCAGCTGCTGAGCAAACTCGAAAAGCGCAAGCTGCTCCGCCGCCGCAACTCCGGCTGGCACTGGACCCGCAAGGAGCGCGCCGCCGATCTGACCGACATCCGCGGCAGCGGCGGAAAACCGGTGCAGGTGGTGGAGGCGGGCACGGGCCGGCTGCTGGGCACCGTCGATGCCGGTGCCGCACACACCACCGTCCACGAGGGCGCGGTCCATCTGCACCAGGGGCGCACCTATGTGGTGCGACAGCTCGACCTGGAGGACTCCGCCGCGCTTGTCGAGGAAGCCAGCCCGCCGTGGACGACGATGGCTCGCGACACCACCTCGCTCGCCGTACTGGAGACCGACGCCGAGGTCCCCTGGGGCGAGGCGCGGCTGTGCTTCGGCTCCGTGGAGGTCACCAACCAGGTCGTCTCCTATCTGCGCCGCCGTCTGATCACCGGCGAAGTCCTCGGCGAGACCAAGCTGGACCTTCCGCCCCGCACCCTGCGCACCCGCGCCGTGTGGTGGACCGTCACCGAGGACCAGCTCGACGCCGCCCGCATCAACCCGGAGATCCTCGCGGGCTCGCTGCACGCCGCGGAACACGCCGCGATCGGCATGCTGCCGCTGTTCGCCACCTGTGACCGCTGGGACATCGGCGGCGTCTCCATCGCGCTGCATCCCGACACCCTCCTTCCCACCGTCTTCGTGTACGACGGCCAGCCCGGCGGGGCCGGCTTCGCTGAGCGGGCCTTCCACACCGCCCGGGCCTGGCTGACCGCCACCCGCGACGCCATCGCCGCCTGCGAGTGCGAGGCAGGCTGCCCCTCCTGCATCCAGTCCCCCAAGTGCGGCAACGCCAACGACCCGCTGCACAAACGCGGCGCCATCCGCCTCCTCACCGAACTTCTCCGCTCCGCAGCCTGACGCCCCGTGCGCGGGCCTCGGCGCGGGCCTAGGCGCGGGCCTGGGCGCGGGCACGCCATCCGCCGGGCGCCTTTCGCCGCACCCGGAGCCCTTCACCGCTCTTCTGGCGCCCTTCACCGCCGGACGCGGCCGTCCGGACCGAGCGGGCTGTCGGGCGAGCTGCCGGAGAGACCGCCGGTTGCCCTCGAATCTGCCGCTGAGCGGGGCGTCGGCCCGGCCATCGGGGAGCGTGTCTGACAGCGCTTCCGGCGGCCCCGCACGGGCTCTGACCTGCGCGGAGTACGGGCCCCAGCGGACCCCCGCCTCCAGGTCCGCGATCTGGCCGCGGACCGCACACCGGGCCACCCGTGCGCCCTGCGCCCGCGCCACCCGGCGAGCCACCGCACACGCGCGGGCCTGGCCCTCCAGGGCGCGGTCGGCTGCCGCGAGGGCGGCCAGATCGGCGACGGCGCCCGCCCGATGGCGTACGTGGACCGCCTGGCCGAACCCGAGCACCGACGCGAAGACCCCGCACAGCACCACCACGCTCAGCGCCGCCCACACCGACGCCGACCCCCGGTCACTACGGAGCTCCGTCACCAACTGCCCTCCTCTCGTCCAACGCGACCGCCTCCGACCGCAACTCCACTGTCAGCGGTCCCGGGCCGGCCGTTCTCGCCCGTACCGCGACCCTCACCAGTTCGCCCTCCCTCGTCATCTCCACCCGGGCGCCGGGTGGCGCGGCGGACCGCACGGCCTGTGCCACCCCGCTCGCGGGCTCACCGCGAGCCGCGGCGCGCGCCCCGGCCCGGGCGGCGTCCACACACTGGATCCGGGCCACCGCCGCCATCAGCCCCCACAACAGGCCCGCCACCAGCAACACCAGAGCCGGGATCACGACTGCTGCCTCCGCCGTCACATAGCCCGCGCTCGGATCGCCGCGCCGCAGCCGTCCGCCACGCACGCCCCCGGCCACGTCCCGCCGCACGCCGCCGAGGCGGCCCCCCGCGTCCTCACGCGCATCCACCGACCCGCGCTGTGGCAGAGGCTGCCCCGGGCCGGCCTCCGCGTCCGCACCCGCACCCACGTCCACACCCGCGCCGGCGCCAGCGCCCGCACGCGCACGCGCACGCGCAATCCGCTCAGAACGGCGCACGGAGCGCCCGTTCGATCAGTCGCTGCAACTCGGCTCCTACCGGGCCGCTGTTGACGACCTTGTAGAGCACCGCGGCCAACGCGACCGCCGCCAGCGTGCCCATCGCGTACTCAGCCGTACTCATCCCCCTGTCCCCGGTGCACCTCCGCACCGTCCACGCCCTCTTCCACAACTGCCGCACCCTCGCCAACACCGCAGGTCCCTCCCTGACTTCATCTGTTGCTCTCCCAGCCGGATCGTCCGGCCTCACCACAGCGACCGCGCCAGCCCCAGCAGCACCGGGACGACTCCGACCGCCAGGAACGCGGGCAGGAAACACAGCCCCAGTGGTCCGGTGACCAGCACCGCTGCCCGTCTCGCCCGGGTTGTGGCGGCCCGGGCCCGGCCGGAGCGCAGTTCGGCGGCCAGCCGGGTCACGGACTCCACCGCCGGCACCCCGGCAACCCCGGCCCGCTCCATGCACCGGGCGAACTCCGCTCCCCACGGCCGCTCCGCGAACCTCCCCCACACCAGCGCGGGTTCGGCACCCAGCCGCAGCTCCGTCGCGGCCCCGGCAAGCCGGTGCCCCAACGGCCCACCCAGCGAGCCTCCGACAGCCTCCGCCGCGCGCTCCGGACCCGCGCCTGCCGCCAGGCATGCCGCCATCAGCTCGGCGGCGAGCGGAAGCTGGGCTTCGGCAGCCCGCTCCGCCGGGCTTCGGGAGTCCTCCGCCGCGCGCTGCCGACGCAGCCACCCCCAGGTGCCCCACGCAGCCGCAGCAC
>NZ_JADKMA010000350.1 GCF_017676365.1 Streptomyces oryzae | reverse complement strand
GAAGCCGCCTGCCTCGGCTACCTCGAACTGCTGACCACGGGCGCCCCGGCCGAGGCGTACGACGACCCGCAGCCGTCCGCGGGAACGGGCCCCTCAGCCGAGCGCGGCAGACAGCTGGCCCTGCGCATCCGCGCCGAACTCGAAGCCAGGCGGCGCCGGGAGGCGGAGCTGACCGCGCTGTTCGAGACGGTGCACGATCTGGCGGGCCTGCGCGACCTGGACGACGTGCTCCAGGCGATCGTGCAGCGGGCCCGCCGCCTGCTGGGCACCGAGGTCGCCTATATGACGCTCAACGACCCCGGGCGCGGCGACACCTATATGCGGGTCACCGAGGGCTCCGTATCGGCCCGCTTCCAGCAGCTGCGGCTCGGCATGGGCGAGGGACTCGGCGGGCTCGTGGCGCAGACCGCGCGCCCCTACGCGACCCAGGACTACCCGAGAGACGCCCGCTTCCAGCACACCGACGCCATCGACCGGGGCGTCGGCGAGGAGGGGCTGATCGCCATCCTCGGGGTGCCGTTGCTGCTCGGCGGTCGGGAAGTCATCGGCGTGCTGTACGCGGCCGACCGCCGGGAGCGCGTCTTCGAACCCGAACAGATCGCACTGCTGCGCTCGTTCGCCGCACACGCCGCCGTCGCGCTCGACAACACCCGGCTGCTGACCGAGACCACCCAGGCGCTGGCCGGGCTGCGCGCGGTCAACGAGACCATCCGCCGCGCCTCCGACGTCCACGACCGGCTGACCGAGCTGGTGCTGCGCGGCGGCGGCGTGGACGAGGTCACCCGGGTGCTGACCGAAGTGCTGGGCGGCCGGGTGGAGTTCAGCGAGCGCGTCGGCCTCCCGCCGGCCGAAGGGAACGGCGGACCCGGCGCGGGCGGTGCGCCGGCGTACGCGGAGTGGGCGCCGGCCGTCGAGCGCTCCCGCCGCGACGGGCACGCCGTACGCGCGGGCGGCACCTGGGTGGCCGCCGTCACGGCGGGCGGCGAACTGCTGGGCGCGCTGCTGCTGCACGGGCACCCGGAGCTCGACCCGGTGGACCAGCGCACCCTGGAGCGCGCCGCGATGGTGACCTCACTGCTGCAGCTCGCCCGCCGCTCCGCCGGCGAGGCCGAACAGCGGGTACGCGGCGAACTGCTGGACGACCTGCTGGACGCCGCACACCGCGACCCCCACCTGCTGCGCGACCGTGCGGCGCGGGTCGGCGCCGACCTGGACGTACCGCACACGGTGCTGGCCGCCCGCCTCGACCCCACCCAGGCCGCCGCACCCGACGAACTGGACCGGCAGCGCCTCTGGTCGGCCGCCACCCACCTGGCCGCCACCCGGCACGGCCTGGCCGCCACCCGCGACGGCGGGCCCGTACTGCTGCTGCCCCTCGAAGGGCCGGACGGCGGTCTTCCGGGTTCCGGCAGCGAGGGTGCCGTCTCCCGTACGGCCCGCCAGGTCGCCGCCGAGCTGGGCCGCGCGGTCGGCGGGCCCGTCACCGTCGGCGCCTCCGCGCCCGTGCCCTCCCCTGCCGCCCGGCCAGGCTCCGTCGCCGCCGCCTACCCGGAGGCCCGCCGCTGTCTGGAGGCGCTCAGCCTGCTCGGCCGCCGCGGGGAGGGCGCGGCGGCCGAGGACCTGGGCTTCCTCGGGCTGCTGCTGACGGACACCCGGGACGTCACCGGCTTCGTACGCCGCACCCTGGGCCCCGCGCTCGACTACGACGAGCGGCGCGGCACCGAGCTGGTGGCCACCCTGGACGCGTACTTCGCCAGCGGCATGAGCCCCGTACGCGCCAAGGACGCGCTGCACGTCCACGTCAACACCGTCGCCCAGCGGCTGGAGCGCCTGGCCCGGCTGCTGGGCGACGACTGGCAGGCACCGCACCGCGCGCTGGAGATCCAGCTCGCGCTACGGCTCCACCGGCTGACGGGAGCCCTCGGCGGCTGAGGGCGCCGCCTCGCCCAGGCGGGCGGCGGGCTCGCCCACCGTCGCCAGGTCCCGCTCCCGCGTCTCGCTCGCACAGGCCAGCGCGACGACCGTGAGCAGCGCGGCCGCGATCACATACAGCGACACCATCGCCGACCCGTCGTACTCCGCCAGCAGCGCCGTGGCGATCAACGGCGCGGGCGCCCCGGCAGCGACGGAGGAGAACTGCGCCCCGATCGAGGCGCCCGAGTACCGCATCCTGGTGGCGAACAGCTCCGAGAAGAACGCCGCCTGCGGCGCGTACATCGCCCCGTGCAGCACCAGCCCGACCGTCACCGCGAGCGCGATCAGCCCGAACTCGCCGGTGTCCAGCAGCGCGAAGAACGGGAAGATCCACACCCCGACGCCGGCCGCTCCCAGGATGTAGACGGGCCGCCGCCCCACCTTGTCGGACAGCGCGCCCCACAGCGGTATGACGGCGAAGTGCACGGCGGAGGCGATCAGTACGGCGTTCAGCCCGGTCTGCTTGGACAGGTCCAGGTGGTCGGTGAGGTAGACCAGCAGGAACGCCGTCAGTACGTAGAAGCTGATGTTCTCCGCCATCCGGGCACCCATCGCGACCAGCACGTCACGCCAGTGGTGCCGCAGTACGGCGAGCAGCGGCAGCTCCTCCGCGGCGCTGCCCGGGCCCTTGCGTGCCTCGGCGCGGGCGCGGGCCTCCTTGAAGACCGGCGACTCGTCCACGGCCAGCCGCACCCACAGGCCGACCACCACCAGCAGCCCGGAGAGCAGGAACGGCACCCGCCAGCCCCAGCTCTCGAACGCGCCGTCCGACAGCAGCGCCGTCAGCGCCGCCAGCACACCCGTCGCCAGCAGCTGCCCGGCGGGCGCCCCGGTCTGCGGCCAGGAGGCCCAGAAGCCGCGCCGCCGCGGATCCCCGTGCTCGGAGACCAGCAGCACCGCGCCGCCCCACTCGCCGCCCAGCGCGAAGCCCTGCACCAGCCGCAGCGTCGTCAGCAGTACGGGAGCCAGCGCGCCCACCGTTGCGTGAGTGGGCAGCAGCCCGATGGCGAACGTGGCACCGCCCATCATCAGCAAGCTGATGACCAGCAGTTTCTTACGGCCTATGCGGTCTCCGTAGTGGCCGAAGACCAGCGCCCCGATCGGGCGGGCCGCGAAGCCGACCGCGTAGGTGAGGAACGCCAGCAGCGTGCCGACCAGCGGATCGGAGTCCGGGAAGAACAGCTTGTTGAAGACGAGCGCGGCAGCCGAGCCGTAGAGGAAGAAGTCGTACCACTCGATGGTGGTGCCGACCAGGCTGGCCGCGACGATCCGGCGCAGCGACCGGGTACCGGC